>JAULYI010000116.1:0-3276 GCA_032117915.1 Kapaibacterium sp. (SeqCode)
TGGCGTCTCGACGCCCTTGCATCGAGGTCCGAGCATGATCCACCAGTTGTGGGTCACGTCGGCGCTTCCATCCGCACCCACGTCGCTGGCACCGAGGTTCTCCTGGGTGATGTTCGCCCAAGGGTCGGCACGGGCCTGATCATGGGATCTGCCGGAGCCTCCTACGGCGGAGTGGCCCCGCCTTCGGATGATCCGTTCACGGTGCGGGCATGGACGTCGAGACAGCGCCGGGGCTTTCTGCGTGGAGGCGCTGTGTGCCGACGCGACACCTTCGGTTCCCGTGTGCTGCATTCGCTTGCAGCAGCGGGTGCACGCACGCTGCTCACACGGGTTGACGCCGAACAACGCGTGGTACGTATCGACGATGCTGCATCCATGCTTGCCTCACCGCCCGAGGGGAGCACTGCCGTCCGAGAGTCTGTCTTCGGCGGTAGTATCGCCCTGGCAGACACGGACTGGTTCGCCGGTGCCGCCGCATGGTCTATCCTCTACGATCATCCGTTGCATACGGCGGCAGCTACCGACGTCGTTGGCAGCGGCGGCCTGTCATGGTCCCTATACGGAGGCACCTTCCGCGAAACGGACGGTGTGGCGTGGGAGGCGGCAGTCGATGCGCGAGGTCGTACCGGCGTCGTGATCCAGGGTAGCCTGCAGGTAGCTCCGACGCAACTGCACGCGGCCGTCCGCTGGTTGAGTGCCGGGTATCGGGCTCCGTTCGGCGATGCACCATCAACGTCTGCAGCTGCGTCAAACGAATTCGGACTCACGTGTTCGGCAGCGCTTCGCCCACGCGTCGGCACCCGGGTTGACGTCGTTATCGACGTCCGACGGACGCTCGATCGGACCTATGCGGTACCACGCCCCGTTCGGGGCGTCAGTCTGGATGTCATGGCCAGACAACGTCTGTCGCGCAGCGGCGCGATACACCTGCGCGGTCGCATCGATAACGCCGACGATGCCGTACGTGCCGACGGCATTGCGCGAACGCTCACCGCATTCCGTACGCGCCTGCGCCTGCGGCTAGGTATGGACTGGCAATCATCACTGCCCCTTACGGTCACCTGCGGCCTGCATGCAAACCATGCGCGGTGGTCTGGGCATCACGCGCCTATCAACGGATACGCCCTTACCGTTCGATGCCGGTATCGGCCGTGGCCGTGGCTTGGAATACTGGCCCAGCAGAGCATGTACGATGCATCAGGGATCGACGCAGCTGCCTATGTATCGGAGTCACCCATGCCCGGCATGCTGCGGACGCCGGTTCTGGTGGGCAGGGGGACGCGATCCTTGGTGGGCCTTCGCCTGCAACTCCTGCCAACGATATCGCTGTGGGCGGCAGCCGTCAATGCGGAGCGGGAGCGTCGCATTGACGTGATAATGCAATGGAGGATCGACGGAATAGCCGTATCAGCGACGGATCAGGAATTCGTAGGCGGCAACCTCACCGACGAAGGCCTGGGCGATGGGCAGTGACAAGGGATTGTCGTGCTCCATCCGCTCGGGATGCCACTGGACGGCCAGCAGGAACGGCTTACCGCCCAGCGTACCGTCTGCCCACTCGAATGCTTCGATGACGCCGTCCGGAGCTGAGGCCGACGCCATAAAGGGTCCGGCAAGTCGCTCCACGGATTGATGATGGGCCGAGTTCACCTCGCCATCCATTACGCGACAGAGTTTCTTGATCAGCGAGCCGCCTTCGACCTCGATGGCATGTCGGGCATCAACCCCGTCGATCTGTCCATGGGTCAGCGGCTGGTCGATCACCGACGGGATGTCGGCCACCAGCGTTCCGCCATATGCAACGTTCAGCACCTGAGCACCGCGACAGATTCCCAGCACCGGCAGCCGTCTGTCGAACGCTGCACGGATCACCGCAAGCTCCAACGTGTCACGACCGGCGTCTGCCGGCTGACACAGGGGCCGCTTCTCCGGTTGCTGATAGTGGTCGGGATCGACGTCTGGGCCACCTGTCAGCAGCAACCCGGAACATGCCTGCAGCGCCTCTACGGCCGCGTCGGCATCCATGCCGTACAGGTCAACAACCTCGACCGTGGGGTCTGCCTGACGCAGCCACAGTTCATACAGTGCATACTTCTCGCTGCCCGAGGCACGCGATGTGGCGATCTTCATGATGCGATCCGTTCGGTGATTAGCGTCATCAGTTCTCGGGCACCTTCGTCGATCGTTGCCCGAATGTGTACAACGATCACGTCGACACCTGCGGCAACGACCACGTCCACAAATCCATGGAGCTTCACGGCATCCTTCGACGTCGTCACAATGGTCGTGCCGTTGGCGGCCGCAATGACGGCGTCCACGTCCTGTTTCGTGTAATCGTGATGGTCGGGAAAGGGGCTGTGTCCCACAACGTTCACTCCCATGTCATGCAGCATGGTGAGCACCCGTTCGGGTCGGGCGATACCCGTAACGACGTAGCATGACGCCGGCAGGGGCCGTTCGGCACTCGTGGCAAGATCCGTTTGTCTGTCACGCTCGATCGATATCCTGGCCACAACGGCGTCCGCACGCATGAAGGGCCGCACATCGGCGGCCGTGACGGCCGGATGCATCAGCAGCACAGCGTCGGCACGACAGAGCGACGCAAGAGGCTCACGCAAACGTCCCGCAGGCAACAGCCTGGGATCGGCAATCGTGGCGCGATCGACAAGGACCATGTCAACATCCCGGTACAAATCGCGGTGCTGGAAGCCATCGTCAACAACGATCACATCGCACGGTAGTGTACCTGCCGCGTGCACGGCAGCATCACCTTTGTGTGATCCGACGACCACGGGCACGTTGCACGTGGACGCAATCATGAAGGGCTCGTCGCCTGCCTGCGACCAGTCCGTGCATATCCGTACTCCGTCATGTACGACCGTGATTCCGCGCCCGCGGCGCTTATAGCCGCGAGCGACCACGGCCGGACGACGCTTGATGCTGCGCAGGAGCTCAACAATCAGTTCCGTCACGGGAGTTTTGCCGCTACCGCCGGCGCTCACGTTGCCGATGCTGATCACGGGCTTATCGAGTTTGATCGTGGCCTTGCGGCCGCTATCGTACCGCTTGTTGCGGCGCGCAACGATGCTCCCATACAGGCGGGCCAGTAGATTCAGCATATGGCACGTCCCAGAGTGTCCAGATGATGAGCCATGTGTGCTATGGCAACGTCGACCTCATGACGATCGGCTTCAGCGTCAATGTTGATCGGTTGACCGACGTGGACGGTGACGCGCGACCACGGCAGCGGCAGGGCGAAGGCATCCCACGACCGTG
>JAULYI010000117.1:0-2964 GCA_032117915.1 Kapaibacterium sp. (SeqCode)
CCTGATGCCGTGGCAACCTTCGAGGCCAAGCTGTATCGAGCTGCATCGCTCACGCAACTCAAGCGGTATGACGAGGCGAAAGAGATCCTGGATGACATGGAGGACAACCGTAGCTACGAAGAATGGAAGTCCTTTGTGGCTGCTGAACAACTTGCCCTGGAGCGGGCCAAGAATCCTGATCCCGAGAGCGAGACGGTGCTTGCGCAGGAGCGGAAGACCGATACCAGTTTTGTTGGTCGTCCGGAGGTTCTGGCCCAGAACTTCCAGAAGGGGATGGAACTCTACAAGCAGGGGAGATACAGCGAAGCATTGCCGTACTTCGCTCGTGCGAAGGTCATCCGCACACCCGTGTACGAAGTAGCAAACAAGTACTTCGGTCTGATCAAGCAATGGGAGGATCAGCATCGCAAGATCAAGACACTCTCCTTCGTTGATAAGGCCGCCATGCGCGACACGATGGCAACGTTGCGTTCAAAGGAAGTGTATGCCCTGGGCCGCGTCTTTGAGCAGTTCGGCGACACGGACTCGGCGCTGCACTACTACCGTCTGGCTCATGACTCAACGGCGGAGACCGACGTCGAGAAAAGCCGGTACCTGTTTGCACAGTCACGACTGATTCGTCAGACCGATCCGGAAACCGCCGACTCATTACTCGAAGTCATTACTGAGCGTTATCCAACGTCGCAATACGGACGTCAGGCGAACGGCGATCTGGGATTCTCCTCCGATGCCATCGTAGATGACGATGCCGAGATGTTCCGCTCGGCCGGCAGCTTCCGTCGTATCGGCGAGTATGACATGGCATCCACTCGGTACAATGCTATCGTCCGCGACTACCCGCAAGGTGCCTACGCAGCTCGGGCATTGTATGCTCTGGGGTGGATGTATGAGCGTGAAATGATCAATCCGGATAGTTCCCGGTACTACTACCAGCTGTTGGTTGATCGGTACCCCACGTCTGAGTATGCGCGAGACATACGTCCCAGCCTTGAGTTCGCTCTTGCCAAGATCAACGGCGTCGAAGTCCAGGATAGTCTGCTGCTGCGAGATCTCGATAAAGACCTCTACGAGCGTGCTAAGGCAGGGGAAAAGGATGCCTTCCAGCAGATGCTCGATAACAACCAGGACATGATCAACGGCAACCTTCAGCAGTTCCAGAACATTCCGGGGATGAACAACGTCCCGGGAATGAACGGCTCTCTGGGCACTCCGCGACCGGTCGGGACGACGCCGATGCAGGGTGGTCAGGCACCGGGACAAGGTCAGGGGGCCGGTGGCTTGGGAAGACCGCTAGGCGATCCATTCGGAGGCAATCCTCAGCAGGATCAGTCAGATTCAACCGGTACGCGTCGACCCTAAGTCACATCTCGACCTGCGTATGCAGGGCGATCTCCTCGAGGATAGCACTCACCCGCAGGCACGCTGTCAGCTCACCATGATACACCAGGGCTTTGCCCTGGTGATGCACTTCAAGGGTACAGCGCTCTGCATGCTCGTATGAGCAGTGAGTGGCGATGATGATCTGCTCGATGACCTCATCGAACGTATGCCATTCATCGTTGAATAAGATAACCCGGCACTCGAGGCTAACCTCTTCGAGCACGTCGTGGTCGGGGGCCGCACCTTCGTGGGGCGGAAAATCGTCGTACACTCCCATTGGTCGCGAAATTACGAAATCGGCTATCTTTGCCAGTCACATACCCATCTCCCAATCCATTCGTGGTTACCAACATGACGACACAAGAATTCCTTGACAAGCTGGACGAGATCGTCCGCGAGCGCCACATGCTGCAGCACCCGTTCTATATCATGTGGAACGAAGGTCAGCTGACCATTGACATGCTTCGTGAGTATGCCAAGGAGTACTACCATCAGGTACACTTCTTCCCGACGTATGTGAGCGCAACGCACGCGAAGTGTGACGACATGGAAATCCGTCAGATGCTGCTCGAAAACCTCATCGAGGAAGAGCATGGACCGGACAATCACCCGGAGCTGTGGCTTCGCTTTGGTGATGCCCTGGGCATCACACGCGAGGAGATGAAGACGCGCCGTTACCTTGATCACACCCGTGACTCCGTGCGTATCCTGAAGGAGCTGGCCGGTCGCGACAACGCCGCCGAAGGTCTGGCCGCACTCTATGCGTATGAGTCACAGATCCCCGAGATCTCAACGACGAAGATCGAAGGTCTGAAGAAGTGGTACAATCTTGACACGAAGAACGCCATCGAGTTCTTTGCCGTGCACGAGCATGCCGACGAGATACACCGCACGGTGACGCGCGAAGCGCTGGGCAAGATGTGCGAGACGACAGAGCAGAAGCAGGCAGCGCTCGACGCAGCCCGCGAAGCTGCCGATGCCTTCAACCTGCTGCTTGACGGCGTGTACACAACGTGGTGCGCCGAGAAGGCCTCGCTGAACTGATGCTCACTGCCCCCTAATCGCTGAACTACTGCATGTGTCGTTTCGTTGCCTACATCGGACCCCAGATTCTGGCCGATGATCTCCTGTACAAGCCGAAGTTCTCGCTGGTGACGGCGCAATCCGTCAATGCCGGTGAGATGTCGGTTGCAGTGAACGGTGACGGCTTTGGTATCGGATGGTATGTGCCGGAGCTTGACAACGAACCGTGTGTGTTTCGCAGTATCAAGCCCTCGTGGAGCGACTCGAACCTGAAGAGTCTGGCGCGGAAGATCTACTCGCCATGCATCTTCGCTCACGTGCGAGCCGCATCACCGGGACTGTCGGTCGAAGAAGTCAACTCGCATCCGTTCTCGTGCGGACAGCTCATGTTCATGCACAACGGTGTGTTGGGAGGCTACAAAACCATTCGGCGTCGACTGCTTCGGACGTTGAACGATACGGCCTACGATGCGATCCAGGGATCGACGGATTCGGAGCACCTGTTTGGACTGTTTTTGAACCACGTGGCTGACCCGTTCGGGACGGTCACCTGCGAAGAGA
>JAULYI010000118.1:0-14690 GCA_032117915.1 Kapaibacterium sp. (SeqCode)
CGGCATGACGCAGTCGAACATATCGACACCCAGACCTATCGCCGTGAGAATGTTCTCGGGCGTGCCAACGCCCATCAGATACCGAGGTTTGTCCTCGGGCATCACGGCCGTACTGGCCTCGGTGATTGCATACATGTCCTGGGCCGGCTCGCCAACGGAAAGCCCACCGATTGCATAGCCGTCGAAGTCCATGGCAACAAGCGCCTCCATACAGTCCCGCCGCAGGTCAGCATACGTACTGCCCTGACCGATGGCAAACTGGAACTGTCGATGTCCATACAAGAATGGAGTTTGCTGATGATGGATCTTGGAGCGCTCGGCCCATCGTACGGTAAGTTCCATCGACGAACGGGCTTCGGTATATGTGCTCGGATAGGGTGTGCACTCGTCTAGCACCATGAAGATATCAGAGCCGATGGCGCGTTGCGTTTCGACGACGCTTTCCGGAGTGAACAGGTGCTTCGATCCGTCGATATGCGAACGAAACTCGACTCCCTGCTCGGACATGGTGCGCAGCTCTCGAAGCGAAAACACTTGAAAACCGCCGCTGTCGGTTAGAATGGGCCGATTCCATGATGCAAACCGATGCAATCCCCCCATCGTTCGCAGCGTCTCGGTTCCCGGGCGCAGATACAGGTGATAGGTATTGCCAAGGATTATCGACGCGTTGATCTCAACAAGGGAACGCTGCTCCATGGCCTTGACAGCGCCCTGCGTACCAACGGGCATAAAGATCGGTGTCGGAATCTGGCCGTGATCGGTCGAGATCAGACCTGCACGAGCCTTTGTGTCCGAATCTCGGTGCTCGAGCCTGAAGAACGGTGCTGTAGTCACAGTACAAACATACGGCGCAACGAACTCGGAGGCATTCGTCTATCGGGTCGGCGTTCGCCCCAGCAGACGATCAAAACGCTGCTCCATGGACATCGGACCACGCAGGAAGACTTCGTAGTCCTCATTCCGGTCGTACAACGCATCCTCTCGCGCCACATCGGCAAGGTTCGTTAAACGTTCCGAACATGTACGAACAAGTGATCGTATCGATCGTCCCTCCGACCAGGTCTCGCGGTGTGGCGTACCGAACACAACACGCACCTCTCCTCGCTGCTCACGAAGCAACTCATAGCGATAGGCGACCGGACATAACCACACGTCTTCTAGTGCTCTGGCAAGGATGCCAATCCCCGGTTCGCATTCGATCGGCCGGTGCTCCTGATTCACGAGTGTTCCCTGCGGAAACATGAACAGGGAATTCCCCGTACCTCGAAGAACCTCCGCTCCATATCGTATCGACCGCATGGCGCTGCCGGGATCTTCACGGATGACGCTGAACATGCCAACCTGACGAAAGAAGCGGTAGCGCGAGAGCTGTTTGTATTCCATCATGCCGTAGGAACGCAGATCAAGCACCGGCACGCTTAGCACGATGCTCAGGGCGGCATCCCACCATGAACCATGTGTGGCATAGAGAACCAACGGTACCGACGTACGGCGTCGCCCGTCGCCAGTCCACGGGCGGACATGCTCCGCCCCTTTCATCACTCCCCTATGGAAGTGACGACGCATGGTCTGCTTGAACCATGCACCCCAGAATCGTTGGGCAACGCTGTTCGGTGCCGCAGGGATGAAGGATGACGGTGTTGTAACTTGCATGGCTACAAAAGTAGAGAGCATGAGAACAGACCCCAATCGCGTTGTTGTTGGCATGTCCGGTGGAGTGGACTCCTCCGTTGCCGCCGGCTTGCTCGTCGAGCAAGGCTACGACTGCATCGGCATCACCATCAAGACCTATCGCTATGAGGACGTTGGCGGCAATGTCGGCAATGATTCGTCATGCTGCTCGCTTGACGGAATCAACGATGCCAGACGCATCTGCCTTCAGCTCGGTATCCCACACTACACGGTCGATTTTTCGGCAACGTTCCGCGAGAAGGTCATCGATTACTTTATCGACGACTACATGGCCGGCAACACGCCAAACCCGTGTGTGCGGTGCAACCGAACGATCAAGTGGCGTGAAATGCTGCGGAAGGCAGACAATCTTGGAGCAGAGTACATTTCGACCGGCCATTATGCCGTGATCATGTACGACCCCGTTTCCGGTCGACGGTGGATCCGGCGCAGTCCGGATGCCAGCAAGGATCAGTCCTACATGCTTTGGAGCGTGGAACAGGAGCTCCTTGCCCGGACGCTCTTCCCTCTTGCCGGTTTTACCAAGCCGCAATCACGTGCAGAAGCGGAGCGATTGTCGCTGGACATTGCCGCGAAAGGCGAATCATACGAGATATGCTTCATTCCCGACAACGATTACCGACGGTTCCTTCGTGATACCGTCGATGATATCGATCAGCACGTTGGGCGCGGCAGCATCATGCTGGATGGCAAGGTGATCGGCTCGCACGATGGATATCCATTCTACACCATTGGGCAGCGCAAGGGGCTTGGTATTGCCCATGCGGAACCGTTGTACGTTCTTGACGTACTACCACAGTCCAACACGGTTGTAGTGGGCACGGAGGAGCGCCTCTATCATTCGGCACTTGAAGCCAAGGACGTAAACCTTCAGAAGTACGCCGACCTGCGTGAGCCACGAGAACTCATCGCAAAGATCCGCTACAAGGACGCCGGCTGCGCAGCCATGTGCTGGACCGATGACGACGGTACGCTTCATGTGCAATTCACCGAGCCGCGGCCAGCCATCACTCGCGGTCAGAGCGTAGTCCTGTACGAAGGTGACGATGTCGTGGGCGGCGGCATCATCACCACGGCCCACGATTAGCGATCAGTCACAGACGCTCTACGATACTGGCGCAGGCGGATTACTGTCGAATGACGGGTATCGTCACGACGGTGCGACCGGTATCGCAGCGGATCAGGTACACTCCTGACGCAGCAGATGACATGTCAATTGTTGCCTGGGCACTGCCCGCACCAATGGATGCCGTCGCCACACGCTCCCCTGCCAGATTGGTGATGGCAATGTTCATCGCCGTCACACATGGCTGACCGAGTTGCAGCGTAACCTCACCGGTGGTCGGATTCGGCGACGCTACGATAGTGCCGAGCAGATCTACCTCCTGAACGGACGTCACGGTCACATCTACCGGGTCGGAAAGATTCGAACATCCAGCATCATTCTTGACGAAAACGCGATAGGCACCGGTGACCTTCGGCAGATACTCCCGGCTGGTTGCACCCGGAATATCCACCTCATTGAGACGCCACTGGAATGATGTCACACCACCGAGCGTGGTAGAGCGCAGGGTGTCACCACGTCGTTGGACGCTGGGCTTCGACGGTGTACGGTCGATCGTCACCTTGATCGCATCTGAAACGGCACGGCAACCATTGATGTCTTCTATACTCACCGCGTAGTCACCTGATTCCGTTACGGAGCGCAGCACCAGCCGACGCGTTGTATCGCCATTAGACCAGCGCATCGAGGCAAAGGTCCCCTGTACTTCGATGATCACGGAATCTCCGGAGCACGCCGTAGTTGGCGTCACGGCACGGATCGCCGGCTTTGCAGCCGTGCACTGCGTGACATCGACCTCCCAGATTCCTCTGCCATAGGTCGATGCTCGAAGCTTCTTCGACGTGGGCAGTACTTCGAGATCAGAGATGATCGTGGTTGGCATCTTGGCACCGTATGGAGACCACACGGTGGAGCCGACGTCGGAAACATAGACACCAAGGTCTGTGCCGAGGAAGAGACGACGCGGATTACCCTCGACGAGCACGACAGTGTTCGCAGGAACGTTGGGAAGCCCGTTACCGCTGACGTTCTTTACCGTACCATCGACGATTTCGGCCACCTTGATTCCGGCATTGAAGCCACCGTAGGTAACCCAGATTCGCGTTGGATCCTTGGGATCTACCTCAATGTCGGTTACGAATCCGCCAAGACCAGACATCTGCTTCCACGATGTGCCCCCGTCTGTGGTGCCAAACACCGATTGGCTGAAGGCTGCATAGATATATCGATCGTCAGAGGGGGCAGGTACGAGTGTTCGTAGGGATGCGCTCGAACCAAAGTTCGAGATGCGCGTCCAGGACGATCCGTTGTTGGTGCTCTTCCAGACGTTCGAGTATCCGGCATAGATCGTATTGGCCGTTTTGCGGGATACGGCGAATGGCGCTACCCATGCTCCCGGCTCATTACGAACCTGCTGGTTCGAGATAATACTCCAGCTTGTTCCCCTATTCGTCGTACGATAGAAGGTACCGTAGTACACACTGCCGTAGAGAATATTAGCATTGTTCGGGTCGATGGCACACTCCATTCCGTCGCCGCCGATGTGGTGCTGGAATCTGCTTCCTTCAAAGATCGTCGTGCTATTGTCCTGGGCACCGGCGATCATCAGGTTGGCATCACGATCCGTCGTTGCGAACGCATAGTACTGCTGGATCTTCAGTCCTGCTGAGCAGTCCGACCACGTCTGCCCACCGTCGGTCGAACGTGCAATTCCGCCATCGTGGCAGGCAAACAGCCGGCTGTTGTTTAACGGGTGATAGGCAAGAAAATGCTGATCGGCATGCACCCACGGAGCACCATCACCGTTCTGCTCCGTTGCGATGTCAAACGTCTGACCGCCATTGGTCGTGCGCCAGTTGTTCACGCCACCAACAAAGACCCGGTTCGCGTCTGTGGGAGAAACGGCCATGGCAAGATCATACCAGCCCTGACCACCGCGACTGAAGTCATTGCCGCTGCGCGCCCACCCGAGCAGGTTCTTCGCCGCGTATACCTTCTCGTACGACGCACCGATGTCCGTGGACTTGAACACGCCATTCAGCGCATAAGGATAGGTGTTCGACGCAACAGCCCACACCGAACTGGGTGCGGCCTTTGACACGGCGATCCTCCAGCGGCAAGCCGCGGGCTCTCGATGCTGCACGTTCCACGTGAGACCGGCATCCGTTGAGCGCCAAAGTGCGGCATCGCCCCCCTGACTAAAGGTACCTGCATACAGGATCGTTGGGATCGTAGGATGCTGAACGAGATCACGCACATTGGCATTCGCCGAAACAAGTCGCCATGTCTTACCGCCGTCTGTTGTTCGACGAATACCCAGCGTCGTGGCTGCAAGCAGTGTATTGGCGTCCTTGGGATCCATCCAAAGGCGGGCAACCCCATAGTTCTGTTCGGGCAGGTAACTCAAGCCCGTAGTTTCCCACGTCACGCCGCCGTTCGTCGATTTGATCACCCCGAAGGAAAAACCCGGAAAACCGTTGACATCACCTGCAATGGCAGTTGCTGCATCGCCGGTAGCGACGTAGATGATCTTGTCGTCACCCGGCGCGATCGCGATGTCACTTACGCCGAACATGGGCATGCCTGCGATCTCTACCCACTCCCAAGTGTTTGCACCGTTCGTGCTTCTCCAGAGACCGCCCTGAGCCGATCCGAGGTACATCAGATTGGCGTTGTTCTGGGAGAACGCGACGCAGTTGACTCGGCCAATGCCGAAGAACGACGAGGCAACCGTTAGGCCTGTCGGCCCTGTCGGTCCAAGTTCTTTCCACTCCTTGGCAGCCTGCACATCGTCCGTGACGTGCTTGTTTCGAGAACTGGACAATGCCGAAGCATATTTCGCAGGAGTAGGGATTGAGCCGTCGTCGGTAAGCCGTGACTCCCAGAACCACTCCCAGCGACGAAGCTGCTTGCTCATGCGAGGCGACCCATCGGGATTCGTTCCCTCGAGGGTCGCGCGCATCGTGGCACGCACGTCGTTGAATGACCGTTGCGCTTGTGCGGGAGCGATGGCCGCGGAAAGAACAATGGCTGCAATGATAAGGCGGAGCATAAGGTTCCTTGAAGATTCAGTGATTTCGGGTACATGACGGCGAACAGACAGCTGCTGTTACACCGTATCGTAAACGATCGATGCGCGCTGCGAGTTCACATGCGTACCCGTAGGTTAAAATACGCAGGGTCGTCATCTCGGCCGCGACAGCGATATTTGCAGAGCAGTTTCACCAATGACATCAGCACGCTATGTACGGCAAGCTCCAACAGCAACTCCAGCAGGAACTCTCCTCGATCCGCGAACGCGGCCTTTACAAGACCGAGCGAATCATCACGTCGCCCCAAGGTGCGTCGATCACTGTCACGGGCCGAGAGACACCGGTGTTGAACTTCTGCGCCAACAATTACCTGGGGCTTTCTTCGCACCCCTCAGTCATCGAAGCTGCAAAGCAGTATCTGGACAGCCATGGATTTGGCATGTCAAGCGTTCGCTTTATCTGCGGGACGCAGGATATCCATAAGGAGCTCGAAGCGAAGATTGCTGCCTTCTGTCACACGGATGACACCATCCTGTACGCTGCATGCTTCGATGCCAATGGCGGTGTCTTCGAGCCGCTCTTCGAAGAAATGGATGCCATAATCAGTGATTCGCTGAACCACGCGTCGATCATCGATGGTGTGCGCCTATGCAAGGCCAAGCGCTATCGCTACCCCTCTTGCGACATGCAAGCGCTCGAACAACAGCTCCAGCAAGCAAAGACCGACGGCGCCCGGAACATGATCATCGTCACCGATGCCGTGTTTTCGATGGACGGTACCATTGCCCCTCTAGACAAGATCTGTGATCTAGCCGACCGCTATGAAGCACTGGTCATGGTTGACGAGTGCCACTCCATGGGCTTTATGGGAGCGCATGGCCGTGGCGTCGTTGAGCACTGCGGTGTTACCGGCCGTGTCGATATCATCACGGGAACACTCGGGAAGGCTCTTGGTGGCGGTATCGGTGGATTTACAACCGGCCGGAAGGAGATCATTGAGATGCTGCGTCAACGTTCGCGGCCGTATCTATTCTCAAATTCCTTGCCGCCCTCCATTGTCGGTGCCGGCATTGCCGTGATGGACCTGTTAAGCTCTACAACGGAATTGCGCGATACGCTGGAATCAAACACCGCCTACTTCCGTGCAGGCATGTCCAAGCTTGGCTTCGACATTGTTCCCGGAACGCATCCAATCACGCCCGTGATGCTGTACGATGCCCCGCTAGCACAGCGAATGGCGGATATGCTGCTTGAAGAAGGCATCTACGTGATCGGCTTCTTCTATCCGGTAGTGCCTCAGGGTAAGGCACGTATTCGCGTTCAGGTGTCGGCAGCGCATTCGATCGACGATCTGGATCGTGCAATTGCAGCCTTCGGCACGGTCGGCAAAGCACTGGGAGTCATTCAATGAACATCGGCATCTGTGGCGCCGGCACGATGGGCAGAGGCATAGCACTGTCTTCGCTCTTAGCCGGTCATCACGTCACGATCACCGACCTGTCGGCACAAGCCGTGGAAGCAGCCGCTTCATACGTTCACGGCCAGCTTCAAGTGTCGGTCGAAAAGGGTCGTATCACTGCAGAGCAACGAGATGCCATGTCCGTCGCGCTCACGACGTCAACACAGCTCGATGATCTTGCTGGGTCGGATCTTGTCATCGAAGCTATCGCCGAGAAACTCGATATCAAGCATGCGCTCTTCACCGCGCTTGAAGGCATCTGCAGACCGGACTGTGTGCTGAGTAGTAATACATCCTCGATATCGATCACGGCGCTGGCCCGGTGCCTCAAAGACCCCTCACGATTCGTCGGTCTGCATTTCTTCAACCCGGCCCACATCATGAAGCTGGTCGAAGTCATCAGCGGTGTCCTTACCTCGCCGGCCGTCGTCTCATTTGCAGTCGAGTATGCAAAGGGCCTTGGAAAGACGCCTGTGATCGCGAAGGATGCGCCGGGCTTCATCGTGAATCGCGTGGCCCGGAACTACTACAATGAGGCGCAGCGTATCGTGATGGAAGGTGCGGCATCGGTCGAACAGACGGATCGCTGCATGAAGGCCCTGGGATTCAAGATGGGACCGTTTGAATTGATGGACCTGATCGGTGTCGACGTGAATCTTGACGTGACAACGTCGATGTGGGGACAGTTCTTCTACGAGCCGCGCTTCACACCCTCAGTGCTGCAACAACAGACCGTCAACGGTGGCATGCACGGTCGCAAGACCGGACGAGGCTTCTACCCTTACGAATCCTGACGTGGTATTCACGGCGTTCATTGCACGGCGGTTCTCGCAGTCACTTCGACGTGACGGCTTTGCCCGGTTTACATCATTCGTGTCCTACGCCAGCGTAGCTCTGGGTTGCTTCGCCATCGTCGTCGCGATGAGCATTCTGAACGGCTATGAGCGTGCGATTTACGCCGCGATGACGCGCTTTGCATCACCGATCGAGGTACGATCACTGCTCGGCACAACAATGCCGGATGCCGGTGCCGTCGCCTCTGCGTTGTCGGGCATTGATGGCGTCGCCCGAACGTCCGTGATGGTCACCCGCGAGGCGCTCGGTCGAACGCGACTTGGCGTCGAAGGCCTGCTTTTGATCGGTACGACCGAGCCAAGTGCACAACATGACGTTGCACCGATGCTTGTGCACGGCACGATCCCGACGTTCCGGCAGGAGGCCATGCCAAGCGTGGTCATTGGGAGTGACGCAGCGCGTCGCTTGGGTCTTGACCTGGGTGATACGCTGGTGATCTATACCGGAGATGCGTCGGCGACCGCTCCTACCCTACTGGCCGTCATCATTGCCGGTATCGCTCGTTCGGGTATGCAGCAATATGACGAAACCGCCGTGTTTCTAGACGTTGCTGCTCTGCGTTCTCGACTCCGATTCAGTGACGCTGAAGGTTCCTACGTGGCCGTCTATCCCGGACCTGAGGCGGATATCGCTGACGTCGCGCGGCGCATCCGATCGACCTTCACGCGGACGTCGGGACTGTACGTCCAAACATATCACGATCGATTCAGCGCTATCGAGTCATGGATAGCCTTGCAACAAGAGCCGATACCGATCATCCTTGGGTTGATCAGCCTTGTGGCCATAGCCACCGTCGTTGCGACCTTGTTGATCAGCGTGGTCGAAAAGACGCGACAGATCGCCGTGCTGAGGACCATGGGTATGACGTCGGGCGGTATCGCCCGGATCTTCCTGTGGAGAGGCCTTCAGGTTGGATTCGTCGGATGGTTTGCCGGAAGCGCGCTGGCACTACTGTGCTGCCTTATCCAAGACACATGGCACGTTATCAGCTTGGATGGTAATCTCTACTATGTTTCGTCGCTACCGGTGTCGATCACGGCAACGCCGTACGTCATCGTTGCTATAACATCACTCGCGACCAGTCTCATAGCCACGCTCGCGCCGATCGTTATCGCGTCCGGCATCCAACCTGCACGGACTCTGCAATTCCGCTAGTGTCAGGCGTCAGCCTTGTCGGCCGCAAAGAGCTTGGCATCAACACTCCATCGTCCCGGTCCGATCAGCGTAAGCACGGTGACCATCATCAAGAACATGAAGGCCTTTTCCTGGACCTTGAATGGGTCTGCCCCATGATAGACAAACGTGATGACGGTGAAGAGGCCGATCATCATGAGTGCTGTTGGACGCGTAAAGAGGCCAACAGTAAGAAAGATTCCTCCCGCAAACTCGATGTATGACGCAAGGAAGGCCTGCAACGTGGGCATCGGCCAACCAAGCTCCGCAAGATGCGCTGCCAGCCCCTGCATACCATCAAACACCTTGCCTGTTCCGTGGTAAACAAGTAGGACGCCTACCGTAACGCGCAATGCAAACAGGGCCAGGTCCGGCATCCACGGCCTGGTGAACAGAGCGATCATCTGATCTCGTTGCAAGACAACCTCCTGGCCATGGCCAACAATGGTGGAAGACGGTCGAAGGACTGTTACTGTACCTCAGACGAAAGGATACCCGGCAGCGCACCTTCATAGATGCCGCGAAGGGCAGCTACGTCTCGATGGACAAGTCCTTCGATGGACAGTGCACCACCAGCTGTCGTGCCAAGCAGCGTCACGGTTACGCCGTGGCTGGCACAAAGCTGCTGCAGCGCGTCCGCCTGCTGCGGTTCAACTTCGACGATAACGCGACTCTGCCCTTCGCCGAACAGGTGTCCGGCATGATGTTCAAACGGAATCGTCAGCGCAGCTCCAATGCCATTTGCAAAGGTCATTTCAGCCATAGCAACCAGAAGACCACCCTCGGCACAGTCGTGGGCAGCACTGATGAAGCCGGAGCGAATGCCTGCGATCAGTGCCGTTTGCAGTGCCAGTTCTTCGTTGATATCAAACTGCGGTGCATCGCCCCCTATCACGCCCTGCGTCATTTTGATGAACTCTGAACCACCGAGATCCGGACGCTGGGGCCCGAGCATCCAGACGTGTCTGTCACACTTGGTGAATGCTGCGCCGACCGTCTTGGTGACATCGTCGATCAATCCAAGCATTCCGATGGTTGGCGTCGGATAGACCGCGTGGTTCTGTGACTCATTGTGGAAACTGACGTTTCCTCCGGTGACCGGTGTGTCGAGCGCTCTACATGCGTCACCCATACCACGAATTGCCTCGGCAAACTGCCAGTAGACCTCCGGATCGTAGGGATTACCAAAGTTCAGACAGTTCGTAACACCAACCGGAACAGCGCCAACACAGGCACAATTACGGGCAGCCTCCGCAACGGCGATCATAGCGCCGCGATGCGGATTCAGATAGACGTATCGGCTGTTACAGTCGGTGGTCACTGCAACGGCCTTACCCGGAAGTTCCTTGATACGGATCACAGCGGCGTCTCCACCACTGCGCTGCACAGTATTCGTCATCACCTGGGAATCATACTGCTCGAAGATCCAGCGCTTGCTGGCGATCGTCGGCTGCGCAAGCAGTCGCTCAAGCAGTTCCGTGCATTCCTGCTCATGGAGGGTCGGACCATGATCGATCGACCGGTTTGTAACGTCGAGGTACTGCGGTCGCTGCTGCTCGCGAACATAGACGGGTGCTCCCCCGCCAAGGACCAGGGTATCGGCCGGCAGATGGGCAACGAGCTTACCATGTCGAGACACGGTGATCCGACCATCGTCTGTGACCTCACCGATCAGCGTGAACGGCACATCCCACTTTGCACAGATCGCCGATGCCTCGGCCTCCATTCCCTTGACGACAACCACCAGCATGCGCTCTTGCGACTCGCTGAGCATGATCTCGTAGGCTGACATGTCATGCTCGCGCAGCGGTACCTTGTCCAGGTCGATACGCATGCCAACGCCGCCCTTTTCGCTCATCTCTGATGTCGAGCACGAGATACCTGCGGCCCCCATGTCCTGCATACCGACAACAACTCCGGCCTCGATCAGCTCGAGCGACGCCTCTAGCAGCAGCTTCTCTGCAAATGGGTCTCCGACCTGAACGGTCGGGCGCATGTTCTCCGTATGCTCGTCAAACTCCCGTGAAGCCAGCAGCGATGCGCCATGAATGCCATCACGACCGGTGCCGGACCCCATGATAAACACAGGATTGCCGGGGCCCGATGCGCGTGCAGAGGCCATACGATCGGCCTTCACGATACCAACAGCCATCGCATTGACGAGTGGATTGTCCGTGTAACAGCGATCAAAGTACACCTCACCGGCAACCGTAGGCACACCAAAGCAGTTGCCATAGTGGCTGATGCCGTTCACGACACCCTTCACGAGAAACTTCGTGCGTTCCGTATCAGGATCGCCAAAACGCAGAGAGTTCAGTGCGGCGATGGGACGCGCACCCATCGTGAAGATATCACGGAGGATGCCACCTACGCCCGTAGCAGCCCCTTGAAACGGCTCAACTGCAGAGGGGTGATTGTGTGACTCGATCTTGAAGGCGACGCCGAAGCCATCGCCGATGTCGATCACTCCGGCATTCTCCTCGCCGGCAGCCACAAGCATACGGTCTCCGGTGCGCGGCAACGTCTTCAGCTGCAGGATGGAGTTCTTGTACGAGCAATGCTCGCTCCACATGACGCTGTACACGCCAAGTTCGGTATAGGATGGGGTGCGCCCGAGGATCTCGACGATCTTGTCATACTCTGCTACCGTGAGACCAAGTTCCTTGGCAGTTTCAACGGTGACGGGAAGTTCGCTGTACAGTTCCATGATGCAGTCGGTGATGGGTGATCAGTTACATGTCGATCGGAGCACGTCGATCGCGCTCCTGCAGAAACGTCGAGCCGGCGATTCCAGCGATCAACTCACGCGTGGATGCAGGCAACTCCAGCGGCCAATGCTGTTGCACGAAAAAGGTCGAATACTCTCCACTACGGAAAGGGGCACTGTTCAACACAAGTCGACAGAACGGCAGTGTTGTTTTGAAGCCCGCCAAATGATAATCATCGACGGCGTCGATGGCTCGATCGATGCATGTGTCACGATCCGCTGCCCAGACGATCAACTTGGCGACCATCGGGTCGTAGTGTACCGTCACTTCATAGCCCTCATACAGCGCCGAGTCATTCCGAACGCCTTCTCCCTGCGGTAGGCGCATGAAGCGCACACGCCCCGTATCAGGCAGGAAGTCATTGAAGACGTCTTCGGCACAAACACGACACTCGATAGCATGACCATTCGGTGTGGCGATCTGTTCCTGTGTCATTACCAGTGCTTCGCCTGCGGCAATACGGAGCTGCTGCTCGACGAAGTCAACGCCGCTGATGGCCTCGGTAACGGGATGTTCTACTTGCAGTCGGGTGTTGACTTCCATGAAGTAGAACTCGCCGCTTGCATCAAGCAGAAACTCAAGCGTTCCGGCATTGGTGTAGCTGGCCGCCTGCACAAGTCGAGCGGCGGCCTCGCCCATTGCGCGGCGTATCTCGGGTGTGACGGCTGTACTGGGTGACTCTTCAATGACTTTCTGATGACGCCGCTGCACAGAACATTCGCGTTCCGGGAAATACAGCACCGTACCGTGATGATCGGCAAGGATCTGGATCTCAATGTGTCGAGGCTGTATGATATAGCGCTCGATAAAGACGCGTCCATCGTTGAATGCTGCCAGCGCTTCACCCTGTGCCATGCGAAAGGCCGATTCGATATCACCGGCTGTCTCAACAATACGCATGCCCTTGCCACCACCGCCGGCTGCTGCCTTGATGATGACGGGATATCCGATGCGGTCAACCACCGCACGGGCCTCGTCGAAGTCCCCCACTGCCCCATCCGATCCGGGCGAAATGGGAACCTCGGCGGCGATGGCCAGCTCACGGGCGGCCGTCTTGTCGCCAAGCATCGAGATGGCCTCGGGCGTCGGTCCGATGAACGTTATCCCTGCTTCGGCCACAGCACGGGCGAACTCGGCGTTCTCGCTTAAGAAGCCATACCCCGGGTGGATCGCATCGGCGTTGACACGCTTTGCCGCATCAATGACCTTGTCGATCACCAGGTAGGATTCGCGGGGCGTATAACCACCGATGGCGATGGCTTCGTCGGCCTCTTTGACGTGTAAGGCATGTTCATCGGCGTCCGAATAGATGGCTACCGTTGCAATGCCCATGCGCTTGGCTGTCGAGATCACCCGAAGGGCGATCTCGCCACGATTGGCGATAAGGATCTTTGTAAACATTAGATGATCTCCACAATGGTCACTCCGTCACCGCCCTCCTCGATCAGACCGGGTCGATACGAGCGGATATGCGGATGTTCAGAAAACAATACCTGGACAGCCTTACGCAGTGCACCGGTGCCCTTGCCATGGATGATCGTAGCTGAGGATAGTCCGCCAAGGATTGCGTCGGAAACAAAATACTCGAGGTCCTTGATAGCTTCATCAACACGTTTACCGCGAAGGTCACAAGACGTTCTTGAGTCGAACTTCATGAAGACCTCGTCGCGCCGCTCCTTGCGGACGGAGCCGCCGGCTCGTAGGCTGGAGAGCGGAACGGTGAACTTGATGCCATTGACTTCGACCGTTGATACATTCTTTGCCTTGTCGATCAACAGAACGGTGCCAACGGTTGACGTTCCATCGATCGTCACCGTCATGCCAACCGTGATCTGCTCTTCGCCGGACGCTTCTGGCGTCTCAATTGGTTGCTCTGCGGCGATGGCGGCGAGCAGATCCGAGCGTCCCTGCTCGAAGGTCTTCTTCACCTCGGCGGTCGACCGCTCCTGTTCGCGGATCTCTCGAATGGTATTCTCGACAAGCGAACGTGAATGCTGGATGATGTCTGCCGCTTCTGCGCGTGCCTCCTGCATGAGCTTCGTACGCTGCTGCTTGATGGCCGTCAGACGCTCCTCGTAGTCAGCACGAGCCCGCTCGGCCTTATGTGCCTGCTCGGCAGCCTGACGATAGGCCTGCTCAGCTTCGGCACGGAAGGTCTGCATGGCCGTGATACTCTGTTCCAGCTCGTCATGCCGGTCACCCAGATACTCTCGCCCACGCCTGATGACAACGTCGGGGATACCAACCGCCTCTGCCAGCACAAAGGCATAAGAATTGCCCGGTACGCCCGGTAAGAACCGGAACGTAGGCTTCATGGCCGTTGTATCGAAGGCCAGCGATGCGTTCGTGATCGATGGCCGGGAAATGGCAAACTGCTTGAGTGACGACTGGTGCGTCGTGACAACGAAGTTCGTCTTACGCTCCAGCAGACTCTCCAGGATACCCGCTGCGAGTGCACCACCTTCGGCAGGATCTGTACCGGCGCAGATCTCGTCGACCAGGACGACGACGTCCGGACCGCACCACGAGAGGATGTCACGCAAGCGGATCAACTGCGAGCTGAACGTCGACAGATTACTGTCGATCGACTGATGATCACCGATGGCCGTATAGATACGACGCATGTTCGTTCGGACCGTGCCTAGCGG
>JAULYI010000119.1:0-20335 GCA_032117915.1 Kapaibacterium sp. (SeqCode)
AGATCATCCGACGTCTGGTCGGCGACGCTGCCGCCGCCCGCGTGGCCACGGATATCGTGTTATACGAGTGATACACGAGTGATACACGAGTGATACATCGGCGCCATCGCCCTGCACGGTCACTACATTACAAGGCCTCCTGAGCCAGTTTTCCATGAAAAACGAAAATATTATTTACGTTTTTCATGGTAAGTTGCGTCGTGATTGCACGTCCAACATATCATGACCGGATTGAACGATCTTGGGATGTCATGCCATGCGTCCTCCTGGTGGGTCCCCGCCAGAGCGGCAAGACCACGATTGCCCGTGAGATCGTTAGCCGGCATGGGGGCGTGCTGTTCGATGCCGAAAATCTGGAGCATGCAGCAGCATTGCGGGAGCCACTGTTAACGTTGCGCGACCTGCGGGGTACCATCGTTATTGATGAAGTGCAGCACATGCCGGACATCTTTCGCACGATTAGGGTGCTCGCAGATGGATCGGGAGTTGATCGTCGATTCCTGCTGCTGGGCAGTGCTTCCGGTGACCTGTTGCGTCAGTCTGCAGAGTCCCTCACGGGCCGCATGGCCCGCATCGAAGTCCGCGGTCTGTCGGTCGATGAATGTACGGTTGAGCATATACCGCAGCTATGGAATCGAGGGGGTCTGCCACGATCGTATCTGGCAGCATCAGACGCAGCTAGTATGGAGTGGCGCAGAGAGTACATTCGCTCTGTCATCGAACGCGACATTCCCGGATTGGGCATCCGCACCTCCTCCGAACGCATTATGCGTACCTGGATGATGCTCATGCATGTGCATGGTGGCACGCTGAACGCGCATGAACTGGGTCGTAGCCTTGGAGTGACAGCGCCAATAGCTCGTGATATCGTTGATTTGTTCACAGACCTGATGCTGGTGCGGCAGTTGCAGCCTTGGTTCGAGAACATAGATAAGCGACAGCGCAAAAGCCCCAAGCTCTACATCCGAGATACCGGCCTGCTCCATGCTGGTCTGGGCATCGGTTCGCCTACCGACCTGCTTGTTCATCCCAGACGTGGAGCGTCATGGGAGGGCTTTGTGATTGAAGAGCTCATTGCTGCCCATCGTCCGGATGCAGCCTACTACTGGGCTACGCATCAAGGGGCTGAGTTGGATCTGGTGTTGCACAAAGGCGGTCGCAAGATCGGCTTCGAGATCAAGCTTACATCAACACCAACGATCACGCGTTCCGTGAACATCGCCATGCAAGATCTCAAGCTCGATGCCCTCTTCCTGGTCTATGCCGGCGACCATTCGTTCCCACTCGACAAGAATGTGCGCGCCTGCTCCCTGCAGGATGCGCTGCGAGTGGTAATTTGAGCGCTGTGAAACGCTACCTGATCACTTCGGCCTTGCCATATGCCAGCGGTGTGACGCACCTGGGCAACATGGTGGGCTCTACCCTTCCGGCTGATATCTATGCGCGCTATTGCAGACTGCGCGGACGTGATACGTTGTACGTCTGCGGCAGCGACGAGCATGGCGTAGCGATTACGATAGCCGCCGAGAAGGAAGGCTGCACACCGCAGCAGCTTATCGACAAATACCACACGGCAAATAAGGGAGCACTGGAAGGTGCCGGCATCGCCTTTGATATCTACGACCGTACGTCGAATCCTGTGCACAAGGAAACAGCACAGGAATTCTTCGGCGTTTGGATGGAGAAGGATCTGCTGACGGAACGCGAGGAAGACCAGTTCTACGACGAGCAGGCTGCCATGTTCCTGCCCGACCGCTACGTCGAAGGTACGTGTCCGAACTGCGGTAACGATAGGGCCCGAGGCGATCAATGCGATAGCTGCGGAGCTTACTACGATCAGCTCGATCTCAAGAATCCACGCTCGCTGGTAAGCGGTAACGCCCCGGTGGTGCGCAAGACCACGCATTGGTACTTCAAGCTCGATGCCTTCCAGCAGTGGATCGAAACGTATATCGAGGCTCATGCCACAGACTGGAAAGACAACGTCCTGCAACAGAGCCGGTCATGGCTCAAACAAGGTCTGGCCGAACGCGCTGCCACTCGTGACATGTCATGGGGTATTCCCGTGCCCCTTGATCATGCCAACGGCAAGGTGTTATACGTCTGGTTCGAAGCTGTCCTGGGGTACATTTCTGCTACGAAGCAGTGGGCATTAGACCAGGGCGTGGCCGACGATTGGCGACGGTGGTGGTGTGATGCGGAGACGACGTACACGGCCTTCCTGGGTAAGGATAACATCGTCTTCCACACGATCATCTTCCCTATCCTGCTGCACTCCCGTGCCGAAGACCGTTATATCCTGCCTGCCCACGTACCGGCCAACGAATTCCTGAATCTGGAAGGACGCAAATTCTCGAAGAGCCGTAACTGGGCCATCGACGTGCAACAGTATCTGGAAGCATTTCCGGAGCCGCAGCACGTGGACATCCTGCGCTACGTGCTTGCCATGAACATGCCCGAAACGCGTGATAGCGATTTCACGTGGAGCGACTATCAGGCACGCGTCAACAACGAACTCGCTGCCATTCTCGGCAATTACGTCAACCGCGTGGTCCAATTTGCCCACAAGAATTTCGAGGGGGCGATGCCGGTACTTGATGCGGCCGCCCAGCCGGGCGACCATGAGCGGGTCTTCCTGCAGGCCGTGAACGACGGACTGCAACGTGTGGCCGAGGCCTACGATAGATTCCGCTTCCGGGATGCCGTAACGGAGACCATGAACATCGCCCGCGCTGCCAACAAGTACTTCAACGACAAGGCACCGTGGAAGTCCGTCAAGACAGACCTGGCGGACTGCGCGCTGACGATGAACGTATGCCTGCAGGCTATCCGTACACTCGGTGTTGCCATTGCGCCGGTGATGCCCAACGCAGCAGCTACCATGCAGGCTATGGTAGGCGCAACCGTGCGCACCGGCAAACCCGGAGAGCCGTCCACCGATGCGTGGGCAACGGCAGGCGCTACGTCCGTTCCCGCAGGCACGCCTATTGCGATGCCTGCCATTCTCTTTACTAAAGTGGAAGATGACGTGATCGAACGTGAAATAGCTAAGCTTGGCGATAGTAACACAAGCAACCAAGTCGAAGTAGTGGCCGAGCCCGTTGTTGATGACACGATCACCATCACCGACTTTGCAAAGGTCAAGCTGCGAACGGCTGTGGTGCTCGAGGCCGAGCGCGTGCCCAAGTCCGAAAAGCTGCTCAAGCTCAAGGTCGACCTCGGGTCAGAAACGCGTCAGATCCTCGCAGGCATTGCCAAGCACTACGCGCCGGAAGATCTGATCGGGCGTACCATCGTTGTTGTGGCCAACCTGGCCCCAGCAAAGCTCATGGGCCTTGAGTCGCAGGGTATGGTGCTGGCTGCGTCAACGGCAGACGGACGTCTCGCTCTGGTGTCACCGTCGGCAGACGGCTTCGGCGCTGGCGCCGAAGTACGGTAGGAGTGCATCGGATGGATATGCAGGCAGCGGCAGAAGAGCAGCCCAAGCCTTCGAACGAACCGAAGGCCCTGTTGCAGCAGCGCAGGCTGCTCAACCGATGGAGTCTGTTCGCCCTGGTCATCGTTAGCGCGGCCTCTACGGTGCTGTACGTAAGCAACGTCATCCGCGTGAATCAGTTGCTGCGCGATACCGACCAGCTGCGCCGGTCCAACGACTCGCTCCAAGTGGTCAATCAGCACCTGCGTGCCGAGACCTATCGTCTGCAGTCTGCCCAGCACATCACGCGCATCGCTGTAGAGCGGCTGCACATGCTGGCACCGCCCCAAGCGCCCGTCGTTCTTGCAGCGCCCTGATGCAGCCCGACCCTACATCACGTCCATACGATCCGATCACCTGGAAGGTCGGGATGATGATCCTGTTCTTTGCCGCAGCCTTTGGCGTGGTAGGTGGTCGTCTGTTCTGGATCCAGGTGGTTGAGGGGGCTAGGTATCGCGAGATGGCCCGGAAGCAATATGAATCGAAGGTGCTGCTACGAGCGGAACGCGGAAGGATCTACGACAGAAGCATGCGCGACGTTGCCACGATGATGCGCGTGACGTCGTTTGCTGCCGACCCAACACTGCTGAAGCAGCCGGAGCTGGTTGCCGATCTTTTGGCATTGGCCGACGGAAAGCCACGGCAGTGGTATCTGGACAAGATACGCGGCCATAAGGGCCGCTTCGTATGGCTGGCGCGCAGCGTGAACACCGTGATGTTTCCGTTGCTGGATACCCTGAGTGATCCCGGTCTTATCCGCGTGCGCGAGCCCAAACGACACTTCGTGTATGGTCCTGTGGCTGCACAGATCATTGGCACGACCGACGTCGACAACAATGGTCTTACAGGGCTTGAGCTCCTGTACGACAGCTTGCTGCGCGGCAACAGCGGCTTCGTGGTGATGCAGCGAGACGGCCGGGGCCGATTGCGTCCAAGCGTGAATCCGCAGCGCGAGGCACCGACGAATGGCATGGGGCTGCAACTGACGATCGACGTCGAGATGCAGCGCGTAGCCGAGCAGGAGCTGGAGCGCGGCGTGCGGGAGACCGGTGCCGCTTCGGGCACCGTTATTGCACTTGATCCGGCTACGGGTGACGTGCTGGTGATGGCCTCGTGGCCGAGTTTTGACCCCACGAAGCTGGACCGCGCTACGAGCGACGCTATCCGCATTCGCGGTATCACTGATGTGTACGAGCCGGGATCGACCATGAAGGCCATCACGGCGGCAGCGCTGCTCGAAGAGCGACGCATTGCCCCTGATGACCCCACGGATGGATTGGGCGGACGGCTGGACCTTCGCGGCTATGTGATCAGGGATGATCACCCGCTGGGTCGAACGACCTACCGGCAGGCCCTTGAACAGTCCAGCAATGTCGTCTATGCCAACAGCACGCGAATGCTGGATGACCGCGTGTTCTACAAGTACGTGCGTGACTTTGGCTTTGGTATTCCCACAGGCATCGACCTGCCGGGCGAGGTGCGGGGCCGTCTGAAACGTCCAAACGAGTTCGACCCAACAACAAAGCAATACATGGCGTTTGGCTATGAGCTTAGCAGTACGGCCCTGCAAATGGTGAACGCCTATGCCGCCATTGCCAATGGCGGCGTCATGATGCAGCCACGTCTGATAAAAGCGTTCATCGAACCCGACGGCCGCGTTGTCAAGGCCGTTCGGCCACAGACCATCCGCAGGGTGATCGGTCAGGAGACCTCGCAAATGCTCACCGATATGCTCACAGGAGTGGTGCAGCGGGGAACAGCCACAGCGGCCGCCATTTCCGGCGTACGTATTGCCGGCAAGACGGGTACGGCCAAGCAGCTGGTGGATGGCACCTATAGCAGCACGAACTATACCGCATCCTTCGTAGGCTTCTACCCCGCAGAGGCACCGCGGGTGGCCATGATCGTGATGATGGACAGGCCCACACAGACCATTTACGGTGGCACGGCGGCAGCACCGGTGTTCAAGCGCATTGTGCAGAAAACCATGACCATGATGCAGCTGGATGCCGATACCAAGGACCGTATTGCCGCGTCGGCAGCAGCCGACACCGTCGTTGTTCCCGACGTACGTGGACTCGACTTTGCCACGGCAGAGGCCGTTCTGCGCCGGCTCGGCCTGCGTTGTTCCCCGGTCGGCGACCAGGGTGCCAGACAGCGTGCGGCAGATCAACCAGGCAGCATCGGCATGCAACTGCCCCGTCATGGCATCCGCGCGGAACGCGGCAGTACCGTTTCTGTGGTTCTAACGCCACCCGGGGGCGCCCGACCTGATGTTCGCGGGCTTCTGCTCCGTCGTGCCGTCACCGTGTTACACACGGCGGGCTACGAGGTACGCGTCCGTGGTAGCGGTACCGTCGCCGATCAACAGTGGAACGGTGACACTTGTGTTATCAGGGCGCGGTAGCTTCCTAAACCTTGCAACAATCTCTGGTAGCCGTGGTCTTGTTGTACTTCCACGGATGTGAAAGTTGTGCACACCGTCCGCGTTTCCAGCTATGTTCTTGATGCGTAAGGACCTTTTATGCGAGTTATGTATGTGGTAGACACAAACCGACACAATATGACAGTATTGTGACACCACTCCGTGTAGGTTGAGCCCCTGTTGCCGCCATAGGGTCGGGACTTACAGCATTGGGAACAACATGAAGAAGGTGATTGTCGCCGTACTGGTGGTACTGGCGGCATGCCCGTTCGTGACGGCGCAGCCGGCCACGGACACGCGCACATACATCGTACCCGGCGTTAACAAAACGCAGGAGGGTATCACACTTCGTGTGATCCAGTCAACGGGTGCGGTCCTGTTCTCGCGTCGGCAAGACGCGAACAGTTATTCCTTGAGCGGCATTGCCGGACTCACCTCTATTGGTCGTACCCTAGCCGATAGCTCCGGGGATTCTCTGTTCCTGGGTGTATGGGTTCCGCTGAATATCAAACTCTCCGTACCCGGCGACAGCACGGATGGTAGTGATACCATCGTGGCCGGCCCCTCCGTTTACGCCTATCCTAATCCGTTCTCGTCATCTGTTCGGCTACGTCTTGTGCGTGGTTCGTACGATCGTGCCGATATCGATGTTTATGATCTGAATGGCAGACGTGTGGCCTCTGTCGGCTCTCAAGACCTGGGAGACGTGTTCGAATTCTTCTGGGACGGCCGTGATCCTGAGGGATCACCAGTGGCTGCGGGCATCTATACGGTTCGTATCAATGCCTATCTAGCCGGTACGCGTCGCGCAGAGCAGTTCACCACAACGATTGTGTGTACGCGATGATGTTGCGCGCCCTCACCATCATCACCGTGTTGCTGTGTAGTGTAATAACTGCCGGCGCGCAGTCTATCAATAACCCCCCATTGTTACTGTCGTTCCAGGGCCTGCTGGTGCGTGCCGATGGTACGATCTATCCTGACGGACAGTACGTGTTGAACGCGCGACTGCACAATTCCGAAGAGGGCGGAACCGCGGTATGGGTCGACGATATCTCGACCACGGTGGTGAAGGGCATCTTCAACCTGATCATGGGTGAACAGGTATCGCTGAACAACGTTGACTTCACGCAGCAGCTCTGGTTGGAGATCGCACTGAACGAGAATCTCCAGGACCCCTTTAAACCACGGACAAAGCTGACCACCGCACCATATGCAGCGGTGGCCCGCACTGCCGTCTATGCAGGCGCGCTGCTTCCCGGGGCTACGGGTACGGTGCGTTCGCTCAACGGGGTGGAGGGTGACATCAACATCATTGGTACGGGCGGCTTAACGGTATCCGTGAACAGTCAGGACGCTACAAAAGAGATCACCATCGACGCATCGGGTGTGTTGGGCAACCTCACGCTGATCACCAAGGACAACGTCGTCATGGTCGATAAAGACGTGAATGCCGACAACACCTGGAGTTTCTACGTCCGTGACAGTTCCGTTGATTCTGTGCTGTTAAAGCCAACGGGTGTTACATCCGACGTCTATGGTGACAGTAACACCATTGCCCGTCTGATCATCGGTCGTGATGGTCGGATCAAAGGGGTGACGCGCGTACCTGTGGCGCAACGCGCGAAGAACCTCATCCCGAATCGCATCATGGTATCCGGTCCGGACGGCACGCTCACCGAAGGTGAGCGCCTAGACTCCATGCAGATCTACATGGGCCGCCAGGGCGGAGTACCGAAACGCACCATCATGAAGGCCGGCAACGGCATATCGCTGACGCAGACGCAGGACACCCTGCTGATCTCGGCCGTGCAGACCATCGAACTCCCACCGTTACACTCTGGGCGCCATACCAACAACACCGGTGCCCGGCAGTATGACGTTCCAATCACGCTCAACACGGCCTTCCCGGCCGTGACCACGCTCAAAGCCAATGCCCGCGTCATCGTGACCATGGAAAGTCCCGATGGCATCTCTGCCTATACCGTCCGTAATCGCACAGCAAACGGCTTTACCGTGAGCTTCTCCGGCGGTCTTCCCGTCGGTGCTTCCTTCAGCTGGCTCATCCTCAATTATGACTAACAGCAGCATAAGCCCATAACCACTACAGGGAGACACCGCTCGCACATGCACAATGCATTTCATAAAACCCCGACCGACAGCATGGGAATCTGTGGTCGAACATCATCTCTCATTTACCCCATTTTCACAAGGAGGCGCATAATGCGCACTACGACACTGACACGAGGATTTCGTGTCGCACTCATCCTGGCAGGACTTCTTGTTCTGCCGCAACTCGCCTTTGCCCAGCTTAGTGCCATCGAAACACGGGCACTGAAGATCCAGGGCGCAACATCCGGTGCTGTTACAATCGATGCCCAGGCTACGGTAACGGCCTACACGTACCGCTTTCCTGCCGCACAGGCTGCCGCTGCGGGTGGCTTCCTGTACGTTACAAACACGACGACCGGCGAGCTGGCCTTCACGAATACGTCAGCGATCACAAGCGGTGCAACACCGACGTGGAACGGTACCTCTATCGTATGGACGGACCCGGCAGGAGCGGATAACCCAAACTGGTCGCGCACAGGTAACGCCATCGCAGCTACAGGCACGCTGGGTGCCACGTCGAACCAGGGCTTCAACATCATCACGAACAACAAGACGCGCGTTGGATTCGCGAATGATGGTGCCATTACGGTGAATACCACGACCGACGGTGGTGCAACTACGACGATCGGTCGTGCTGCCGGTCACACAACTGCCATCAACGGCGCAACGAACATCACTGGTGCCACGACGGTTGTAGGTGCGATGGACATCAATGCTACCGGTACGGGAGCAACGAACATCGGTACGTCGACGGATGGCGGAACCGTTACGATCGGTCGTACCGGTGGTACGCTTACAACGGTCGGCTCACTTGGTCACACGGGTACGTCGAGCTTCACGGGCAACGTAACACTTGGTGGAACCACGAGTGCACTGGTTGCGAATACAGATCCGGGCGATGCCGGAGACGTTCTTGTGTCTGACGGCGCAAACAAGACGCCGATCTGGAAGAGCCTGAATGACGCTACTGGTATCAAGGCATCGGCTGTGGCTGCTGCAAGCGGTACATCGGTCGTTGTCACCGGAATCACGACCATGGAAGCTAACGACAAGGTCCTGATCACCGTTGAGGGCGCCTCAGGTGTCGTTGCTCAGGTTACGGCAATCACTGTAGGTGCCGGCTTCACGGTCTCGTTCTCCGGCAGCTTTACCGGTGACGTTCATTACCTCGTGATGAACTAACTCTCTCGACCCTTCCTCCTCGGCCCTACGGGTGCCGAGGGTGAAGGGCCGCGAAGCGACGTCCTTCTTCGGCCTATACAAGATCAATCGTGACCAACCGTACGCCAACATATTGCCTGTTCCTTGCTGCCATAGCATTCATGGTAGCCGGCAGCGCGTTGTGGGCACAGGACCCGGTGCCGGTCACCACGCAGAACCTGAAGCTGCAGACGTCCAGCAGGAACGAGATCTCGATCACGCCACCGTCGGCAACCACCGGGTATTCGCTGGTGCTGCCGCTTACGGCAGGATCGGACGGTTCGGTGCTTACGTCGAACGGCTCCGGTACGCTGTCGTGGGTGCTGCCAAACGCCACGAGTTGGTCGCTCCTTGGCAATGCCAACATCGACTCGACATTGAACTTCCTAGGTACGACCAACGGCAGGCCGTTGATCCTGAAGGCTAACAATGCCGAGGCCTTCCGTATTCGTAGCACGGGCCAGGTGCTGGTAACAAGCCTGAATGGTGTTGCTGCTACCAGCATGCCCTCCGGATTCGACAGGATCGTGATTGCCAGCAGCGATGGTGAGCTGAATGAAGCCAACATCGCTACGGTTGTCGGTGCCGGCATCGAGGGTAATGCATGGTCCCTGAGCGGCAACACCACAACCACCGCATGGAATGGCACGTCGGGCACGTACCTCGGCACAAAATCAACACAGCCCCTTGTGATCGCAACCACCAATGCCACGGCACAGGACATCCGCTTCTACACGGGTGCGAATGGGGCAACGGAGCGGCTGCGGATCAAAAGTACCGGTGAGCTCATTGTTTCAGACCTTGGTGGCGTGACGCCCAGCGGACCGCCCATTCCGGGCGGCTATGACCGCGTTATCATCGCCAACAGCAGCGGTCAGCTGGACGAAGTCAGTATCCCTGCGCTCTTCAGCGCTTCGGGCTGGGCTCTGTCGGGGAACAGCGGTCTTACCAGCGGCGGTGCGCTCGGTGCTACAGCTACGGGCACGGGCAAACTAGGAATGACGGATGCGATCGACCTGCGTCTGATCACGGATGGCAAGGTGCGCATGATCGTTACGAGTGACGGTGCTATCACCATGGGCAGCACGCTTGGAGTAACGGGTGCCACCACACTCAGCAGCACGCTTGGGGTGACGGGTCTGATCACCGGCAGCACGGGCGCTACAATCAGTGGTGCTGCAACGTCCATCAACGCCAGCTCGAACTTCAACACGAACATCAACACCGGCACAAGCACGGGTACGGTTGCCATTGGCAACTCGGCATCGACGACCACCATCCTGGGTGCTACGACCATCAACAGCACGGGTACGGCGGCCACCACCATCGGGAACACCACGGCGGCTACGGCCGTCACGATCAACACGGGATCGACCGGAGGTCTTACGCTCGGCGGAATACCGACGGGTACGGCATCGGATGACGTGCTGTTGATCAACGCCAGCAGCAAGGTCACGAAGACCACGCGGGCAGACCTGATCGCATCAACGGCATGGGCGTTGCCTGGTAACAGCACATCCACGGCATGGAATGGCACGTCGGGCTCCTTCCTTGGTACAACAAGCACGCAGCCGCTGGTGCTGGCCACAACAAATGCTACGGCCCAGGATATCCGCTTCTACACCGGTGCCAGTGGTGCGTCGGAACGTATGCGCGTTACCAGTGACGGCCGCGTCGGTATTCGCGAGACTGCGCCGGACGCTATCCTGCACGTGACATCGCCCTCCAACACGAACATCGGCGTCATCATTCAAGCGAGCACCCTACTCGAAGACATCGTCAGTCCGCCGCCGCCGATTCCTCCCGGAGGTACAACGGCCAACCTGCTGGAGTTCCGAAGTGAGGCGGATGCCGTCCTTACCTACGTCACGGCCAAGGGCTCCATCGTGCTTAAGGCTCATGGTGCCGCTGCAGGCGAGACCAACGAGCTGCTGTTCCGCGAGTTGAATGCGACCGGCGAGAACTACGTTGGATTTAAGGCTCCGGATGCCATCACCGCCGACGTCGTGTGGACACTTCCGTCGGCCGACGGTACATCAAACCAAGCACTCACGACCAATGGTAGCAAGACGTTGTCGTGGACGAGTGTGCTGACGCCTTCAAGCGGTTGGGCAACGGAAGGCAATGACATAAGCGCGAGCAGCGGCGCTCTCGGAGTTGCTCCCACGGGGTCTTGGCTTGGTACCAAGAGCAGCAGTACGGCAAAGGACCTTCGCATTGCGACCAATGGACTGACGCGCATGATCGTTGCCAGCGACGGCGGCATCACCATGGGCAGTACGCTGGGTGTAACAGGGTTGATCACCGGCAATGCCGGTGCCAGCATTAGCGGTGCAGCGACGTCGATCAACGCCAGCTCGAACAACAACACGAACATCAACACCGGTACAAGCACCGGCACGGTCGCCATTGGCAACTCGGCATCGACGACGACCATCCTGGGTGCCACAACCATCAACAGCACGGGCACGGCGGCCACCACCATTGGTAACACCACGGCCGCTACGGCCGTCACCATCAACTCGGGGTCGACGGGTGGTCTCACACTTGGCGGCATACCGACAGGTACGGCATCGGATGACGTGCTGTTGATCAACGCCAGCAACAAGGTCGCCAAGACCACACGGGCAGACCTCATTGCAGGTAGTGCATGGGCATTGGTTGGTAATAGCACTACGACAGCGTGGAACGGCACATCGGGGTCGTTCTTAGGCACCACAAGCGCACAGCCCCTTGTGATTGCTACGACAAACGCGACGTCGCAGGACATTCGCTTCTTCACCGGAACTAACGGAGTCCTAGAGCGACTTCGAATCCTTGGCACAGGCTTCGTCGGCATTGGAATATCGGCACCTACAGCACAGCTTGAGATTCAGCCTTCGGCGACCAGCTTCGTTGGTCTGGTCATTCGTGCACAGCCGTCGCAATCCGCTTCCATCTTCGCGGTCCGCAATAGTTCGTCAGTTGATCTGGTTAGTGTTGCACCCGCCGGCCAGCTGGTTCTGAGCCCGATCAGCGCTGCTGCGGGTGGTACAAATCAGTTGCGATTTGAGGAGTTGTCAGCGAACGGCTCAGAGTACGTGGGCTTTAAGGCACCCGATGCGATTGCTACGACACGCGTATGGACACTTCCCAATGCGGATGGATCTAGCGGACAGTTTTTGTCCACCAACGGATCGGGTACGCTCAGCTGGGCAACAGCCCTTACCGCAACCTCCGGATGGAGTCTCACCGGTAATACTTCCACCGACTCAACCGCGGCCTTCATCGGTACGACCGATGAGACGGTCGGACGACCGTTGGTCATCAAGACGGACGGAGTGGAACGAGCGCGTTTCACCGGAGGCAACGGCTACTTGGGTGTTGGGACGAACGCCCCCACAACCTCGGTTGACATCGATGGTGGTCTGCGCACAAGACCGGGAACAGCCACGGCAAACGGAGCGAACACAGCTGTCACCGTTGGTAACAAGTCGTTCATCGTGATCACGTCCGACGACGTCTTTTCCAGTCGCAGAGTAACACTCACGAACGGACAGGACGGACAGCACCTTGTGATCCTCGTGCTAGGCTCCGGAGGCGACAATACCTACGGCGTACGACTCGAGACAACAGATACGAACCTGCGATTGAACAACGATGCAGAGTTAGAAGATGGAGATACCATCGAGTTGGTGTTCTATGGCACCAACTGGTTTGAATTGAAGCGTTCGGTCAACAGCAATTGATGATGGCAACACCATGAGACGGATGCTCACCATATCGCTGATCCTAGTGCTGACCATGTTGTCGGCCGGAGGGCTCTATGCGCAGAAGGCACAGCGTTTCCGTGGTATTCAGCTGATCGGCCCGACGTCCAAGAATCAGAACGCGCAAAAGAACCAAGGTGTAGCCCTGTTGGCGCCGCCAAACATGACAAGTTCCTACTCACTCGTGTTTCCGCAGGCCCAGGGTAGCACAGGTCAGGTTCTATCGCGCGGCAGTGGCGACAACCTAGCGTGGGTGTCGCTCACCGATCAGTCATGGTCAATCGTTGGTAACAGCACCGTTGACTCGACGCAGAACTTCATCGGCACCACAAACACGAATGCCAATGCCCCTCTCATCTTCAAGACCGATGGTGATGAGCGGATGAGAATTACGGGTGTTGCGGGATGGGTTGGTATCGGTGTGGCTAATCCAGCAGCCCTTCTGGATGTGAACGGTACGATGCGAGTAGGGGGCAATGCAACACTTGCTGGAACGGTCACGATGTCGAGTGTTGCTGTGGGCACGGCATCGGATGACGTACTGCTGATCAACGCCAGCAATCAGATCACGAAGGTCAGCAGGGCAAGCCTGCTTGCGTCCGGTTCGTGGTCACTCGCGGGAAATGCCACAACGACGAACGGTGGTACGCTAGGTAGTGCGCCGAGTGTTGGCGGTAACTTCATCGGAACGACCGATGCGCGAACGCTATCACTTGCCACCAACAACGTCATCCAGGTTCAGATCGCCACTGACGGCGTCATGAGCACTAACAAAGACGCTGTGATAAACACCGTTACATTCGGTATGGGTGCGGGCGCTATCGCTTCCAACACTGCCGCAGGGCGAGGTGCGCTGGCAGCGAACACAACAGGTGCCAACAATGTTGCGGTTGGGCGGGACGCACTGCTTAGCAATACAGATGGATATCGCAACGTGGCCGTTGGTTTGTCTGCATTACAGTCGAATACCTCCGGCTATAGCAATCAGGCGATTGGCTTCGAGGTATTACGTGCGAATCAGTCCGGTTATATGAATACGGCAATGGGCCTGTTGTCACTCACAGCGAACACCACCGGTTACCAGAACGTTGCCCTAGGCGCTTGGGCCATGTATACCAATACGACGGGTCAGCAACACACGGCCATTGGTGTGAATGCGTTGTATTCAAACACAACATCAATGCGAAATACTGCTGTGGGCAACAGCGCTATGTACGGTAACACCACGGGATCATGGAATACGGCTATCGGCGGCGATGCGCTCTACAGCAATCTGGTAGGAGGCGAGAATGTTGCTGTAGGAACGAGAGCGCTGTATACCGTCAATGCCAGCTCGAACACAGCCATTGGCGCAGACGCTCTCTTCTTCTCTACCACGGCAACGACTAACACAGCCGTTGGATTCAATGCACAGAAGTTCAACACAACGGGCGGAAACAATGTCTCGATCGGTGCGCAGAGCCTCCGTGACAATCAAACGGGAACATCGAACGTTGCTATTGGATATCAGGCGGGCTACAGCGAGACGGGATCGAGTAAACTCTACATCGCGAACAGCTTCTCAAACAACCTTATCTACGGTGACTTCTCGACCGGTGTTCTGAGCATTAATGGCGGAACAACACCGTCCGCTCCTGGTGCTTCCCTGCAAGTGAATGCCTTCAACGGTTCAACCAAGGGTATGATCGTAAAGGGAGGTGCCAGCCAAGCCGCGAACCTGCTCGAATTGCAGAACAGTGCCGGTACTGTGTTGATGTTCGCGAACAGTGACGGAACCCTGTCGTTGAATCCTCGTGGCACTGCCGCCGGAAACACAAATGAACTACGCTTTGCGGAATTGGTTGCGAATGGTACGAACTATGTGGGCTTTAAGGCAGCTGATGGTATTGCAGCAAATGCCATCTGGACCCTACCGAATGCGGATGGCACGAATGGTCAGATCTTAAGTACGAACGGCTCGGGCGTACTGAGCTGGGTGACGGGGCTTACCGCATCGAGCGGATGGTCTACATCCGGTAACAGCACATCCGACGCATGGAACGGCACGAGTGGTACCCGGCTTGGGACGACGAGTGCTCAGCCGCTCGTGCTGGCGACAACCAATGCAACAGCCCAGGATATTCGGTTCTACACAGGGGCTAACGGAGCCAGCGAACGCATGCGAATTCTTGGCAATGGCCGGATTGGTATCGGAATCACGGGTCCAACCGCATCCTTCGAGGTGCAGGCCTCAGGAGGTGGAGATGAAGTCTTCAACTTTAAGCGAAGCAATGGGACCACGGTTCTTAAGTCCGATGTCCTCGGACGAGTATTGATCAATACGACTGATGCAGGTGGCTGGCTGACGGTGAAGGGTAGCGGAGGCAATGGTGGTAACCTGCAACTGCAGAGCATGACGGATGTGAAGTGGGAAGTGACCGCTGGTAACACCAGTGGACCACACGGAACAGCCGGCTTCAGCATCTGGGGGAACTTCAGCAACATATCTGGAAGCGGAACACTTCGCTTCGGTATCGATACGAACGGCCGCACTGGTATTGGCACGCACACACAGTACGATGCCATGCTCGATGTACGCAATACTGTAGCCGCATCGAATGTGTTAAATCTTCGTGGTGCGAGCAGCCAATCTGCAAACTATGTTACGATCGAGAACAATGCCGGGCTCGATCTGATAACGGTCAAGAGTACGGGCGCTCTCTCTCTGGAACCCACGGGTACATCGGCAGGAAACACCAATGAGCTGCGCTTTGTTGAACTTGCGGCCAATGGAACAAACTATGTTGGACTTAAGGCAGCTGATGCTATTGCAGCAAATACCATCTGGACCCTACCGAATGCGGATGGCACGAATGGTCAGATCTTAAGTACGAACGGCTCGGGAGTACTGAGCTGGACATCTGCGCTGACGAGCACGTCGGGCTGGGGTACTACCGGCAACACCGGACTGAGCTCAGCGACAAACTTCCTTGGAACCACAGACTCCGTTGATCTGGTGTTCCGACACACGAACAATGAGCGCGTTCGCATGACCAGACATGGGCTCCGCATCATCCAGAACGGCACTCCTCGCAGCTCGCAGTGGGCAGCCTCCTTCCAGAACATCGGGTCGCCAGTATATCTGGAATTGCTAAACAGTGATACGGTCACGAATGGTGGTGGCATGTACATGGGTATGCGGGGAACCGGGTCAGTCGGAGACACGGCAACGATATGGAACTGGCAGGGTGGACCGTTGGCGTTCTACACAGCACCGACGAACAGGGCGGGCACCATTCGACTCATGGTCGACAACGATGGAGATGTAGGTATCGGAAGTCACATACCAACGCAACGGCTGCACGTGCGTGGAGGTAACGTGTTGATCGATACTGTCGGCTCAACATCCGGTCAGCTACTCTTCCGTAATCCTCAGGGGACAGCTTCAACCGGCATTCGTGCCGGTTTCCAGACATCTGATATCACGTATTGGCTTCCGGCAACAGCACCTTCAGTCAATGGACAGGTGCTGACGGCAAACACTGTGGGAGTCATGGAGTGGGCGAACGTTTCGTCCCAGTCGTGGGGGCTAACCGGCAATAGCGGTACATCGGCATCAACCAACTTCATGGGAACCACGGATCCCGTCGATGTTGTGTTCAAACGCGACAACACGGAGCGTGCACGGATAACGAGCGCCGGTTTGCGCGTTGTGCAGAATGGTACGCCGCGCAGTTCGGTGTGGACGTTATCGGTGCAGAACATCACAACGACAAATGCCAGTACCGTTATTGAGTTTCTGAATTCGACGACAGCGGTCAATGGTGGAGGTGCCTTTATTGGCTTGAATGGTAACGGAGCCATCGGTGATACACTCGGTATCTGGAATCACCAGGCAGGACCGATCGAGTTCCAAACGGGTACGGCAAACAGGTCGAACACTCCTCGAATGCGCATCGAGCCCAACGGCAACGTCAGTATTGGAAATACTACGGCCGGAACATTACTGGATGTCGATGGAGCCATTACCGTACGTCCTCCGGCGACGATCGCCGTGGTTGCAGATAACCAGGCTGTGACGGTAGGCAACCGCTCATCGATCGTACTCGAGAGCAACGGTCTTCCGGCGAATAGAACGATCACGCTAAGCAATGGCCTACAAACTGGTCAGCTCCTCTTCATCGCTGTTACGGGAACAGTTGCGGCCAATGGCATCGAGATCGTCGATGATCCGGCGGGGGCCAACACCAACCTCTCGGGTCTTGCTCAGCTTGTTGATGGTGCCGTACTGCAGCTGCTCTGGAATGGTGCGGACTGGCTGGAAGTATCTCGTTCGAACAATTGATCATGAGCTCGCGAATCACCATGCCTCTGTTACGATACCTCTTGCACCTAGCATGCATTGTGCTCATTGCCGCGCTCGCAGGGCCGGCGATGAGGGCGCAAGGCGTGCAGTCGTTTCAGTCGATCCGACTTTTCAATCCGGCGACTCCCGCCCAGGGTATCACGTTGGCTCCGCCTGCGGGTATCACGTCGTACACACTGACGTTTCCGGCAACAGCACCCGTTGCCGGTACGGCGCTGGTATCAACGGGGGCCGGCACAACGGCCTGGACAACCGTACCCACGACTGTCTCGACCTTGAACTCAAACAGAATCCTTGTGTCAAGCGCCGGCTCGATCACCGAACTACCGGCTCTCACCAATGGCCAGATCCTGATTGGTTCGACAGGACTAGCACCTGTTGCTGCAACCATCACCGCAGGAAGTGGAATCACGGTAACGAATGCCGCGGGAAGTATCACGATTGCGGCATCCGGAGGACTTCCTACGGGTACGACCAATAATGCTACCCTGCGCTACAACACCGCAACGAGTGCATGGACCGAGAACACCAATGTGTTGGGTGGAACCGATGGCAGCCTTACTCTTGGCGGAGCGCTTGGCGGAGGTACGTCGACGGCAACACCGGTGTCTATCGGCTTGGGAAGTTCATATGCCTCGGATCTCAATCCGCTGAAGGCAAAGCTCATTCTGTATAACGACCTCTCGAACAATGTGATCGGCATGGGCGTCAGCCTCTCGTCATTCAACTTCTTTGTGAACTCCGCCTCGCAATTCAGCTGGCGCTCGGGATCCGGCGCTACGCCCACCGAGATCATGTCCCTATCATCGAGCAGGCTCACCCTGCCGTCGACCACCGATCTCACGATCAAAGGTGTATCCTACACATGGCCAACCGCGAACGGTGCTGCAGGCACGGTGCTAACGAACAACGGTAGTGGGACGCTCACGTGGTCGGCAGCCTCGGGTAGCGGCTGGGGTCTTACCGGTAATGCCGGTACGAATGCCACGAACAATTACATCGGCACCACGGACAATGTGGACTTCGTGATCAGAACATTCGGATCCGAGCGGATGCGAGTTCTTGCCGGGGGAAATGTCGGCGTGGGTATTGGCGTACCCACTACTCGATTGCATGTGGTCGACGCAGCGACAGCAGCGGCAGCCGGTCAGGCAGTACTCGCATTGACCGGACAAATGGTCGGCGGTACGGTGGGCAGCGGACCGATGATCAGCTTCCGCGAAATCTCGACAGGTAACGCGGCGGCGTCGATCCGTGCCTATACGTTTGGCGCATCGTCGACAGGTTTGGCCTTCTCAACGGGCTGGAATGGTCCGACAGACCGCATGGTGATCAATAACGCTGGTCTCGTTGGTATCGGAACAACGGCGCCATCCCAGTTGCTCACTGTTACGAACGGAAATGTGTATCTCGACAACTCAGGCACCGCCGGCGAATTGCGCTTCCGCGAACCCAGTGCGAGCGGAGCGAACTACACAGCCTTTCGTGCCGGAGCACAGGCGGCAGATCTCACCTACACGCTTCCTCTTGCTGCGCCAACGGCGGGACAGCTTCTCAGCAGCGATGCTAGTGGCAACCTGAGCTGGACAAGTGCAGGGGCATCGGGCTGGGGTCTTACCGGCAATGCCAGCACAAATGCCACAACCAATTTTATTGGCACCACTGACAATGTTGACTTTGTTGTTAGAACATTCAATACCGAGCGGATGCGTGTTCTTGGCGGAGGTAACGTGACATTGGGTGGGGCACTTGGCACAGGATCATCAACGGCGACGCCTGTGACGTTAAGCCTCGGGTCGACCTTTGCCTCGAGTGTGACTGCAAGTCAGGCTAAGCTCAGGATCTTCGAAAACTCGAGCGGTTCTGATATCTACGGTCTGGGCGTCTCGAGCTCTCAGTTGAACTACTTTGTCCCAACGGGTGCTACGCACCGTTGGTACGTGAACAACGTCGAGATTATGTCGCTCTCAAGCACGTTGGTAGCGATACCATCATCCAACATGGCCATCGGAACCTCTTCGTCAACTGAGCGCTTGACGGTCTCCGGCAACATCGCCCTTACAGGCTCGATCAACCTTGCCGGTACGGCCGGTGCACCGGGAACACCGTCGGTGCTGGCGCAGCAGACAACGTCTGGAGCAAACACCTGGATATATCGTGAGAGTGCATTCCCTGCTTGGGGTGTCTATCACTACAACACCGATGATGCATCTGCTGTGCAGAATTCATGGATGTTCATGAACGGTAATAGCGTTGGATGGTCGAACGCATCCTTTACCAGCATTCCAGCCGGCACAGCCGCATCGATCGTGTTGCAGAATCAAACTGGTAACGCTTACTTCGCAGGCAACATCGGTATCAACACCACCGCACCCACTGCACGTCTGCACGTTACGGGCGGCAACATCTTCCTGGACAATGCCGGAACCGCCGGCGAGCTGCGCTTCCGCGAGCCCAGTGCGAGCGGAGCGAACTACACAGCCTTTCGTGCCGGAGCACAGGCGGCAGATCTCACCTACACGCTTCCTCTTGCTGCGCCAACAGCTGGACAAATCCTCAGCAGCGATGCTAGTGGAAACCTGAGCTGGACAAATGCTGCCAGTGCAGCGTGGGGGTTAGCGGGCAGCGCGACGGACCAGAGTCCATCCGGATGGACGCCGATCAGTACGGCCTTTTCTGGATACAATGGAACAGAGTGGATAGGCACGAATAACGCGACGCGTTTGATGTTCGGTACAAACGGTGTCAATCGTGGCTTCATTGAAACCTCAGGTGGTTGGACGCTTGACGCGCTGACAGTTAGTGCTCTGGCAGGCTCAGCTGGTTCCGCCATAGGTAGTAACGACCGGATTCTTATCGCCACGAGTACAGGTGCAATCGGTCAAATCAGTTTTGGTGCCTTTGCAGCGGCAACGAATTCGAGCTGGTCGCTGACGGGGAACACCACCGATGCAAGTCCAAGTGGTCCCACACCTCTGGGTGGTGCGTTTACGACGTACGGCGGCACGGAGTACATCGGTACGAGTAAC
>JAULYI010000120.1:0-14535 GCA_032117915.1 Kapaibacterium sp. (SeqCode)
CGCATGCCGGCTTGTACAGGAGTTTGCGATCGATGATGTGTCCAACTGGTACGTGCGTCGGAACCGCCGTCGGTTCTGGAAAGGCGACTTTGATAATGATAAACAAGCTGCCTATCAGACACTGCACCATGTGCTACTGTCGCTTGCTCACATGGTGGCGCCGGTTGCACCATTTATCGCGGAATGGTTGTATCAACGATTGCATGTTGACAACGAACAATTGAGCATTCATTGTCGTATATTGCAAACGTCCGATGCGGCGATGGTTGATGAAGATTTGAACGCTCGGATGTTGCAAGCGCAGATTATAGTCAGCCTTGCACGTTCTTTGAGAGAGAAGGCGAAGATCAAGACGCGACAGCCTCTGCGACGAATCTTGCTTCCTGTTGATAGTCCGACGATGCGTCGTCAGCTGCAGACAGTAGAAGACATCATCATCGAAGAGATCAACGTCAAGGCGATCGAATACGTGTCCGACGACACGAACATCGTACGGCGATCTGCAAAGCCAAACTTCAAGATCATCGGAAAGAAGTACGGCGGAGATACAAAAACTGTTGCGGCAGCGATCAAGTCACTCACAAGCGAACAAGTACGTCGTCTGGAGCAATCGTCTGTTCTTGCTGTATCGATCGGTGATGCAACGGTACAGATTGATTACGAGGATGTCGAGATCGTCAGCGAAGACATCGAAGGTTGGTTGGTAGCTATCGAACGTGGCGTAACGGTTGCACTTGATACCGAGTTGGATGAGACGCTCATCCGCGAAGGACTGGCACGCGAGTTCGTAAGTAAAATCCAAAAGATCCGCAAGGATTCAGGATTTGATGTCACAGACCGAATAGCATTGGTTATGGATACCGATGACGTGACATATGCATCCTTGATGACCATGCGATCATACATTGTTTCCGAAACTCTGGCGGAGACGCTCGATCGGGGGGAAGGCCTTGAAGGCAACCGTCTCGACGTCAACGGATCGACCGTCAGTGTGCGCGTTACGCGCGTTTGAAGTTGGTGCGCCAAGGTGGCGTGCTTCATTCATGTTCAATTTTTCAGAGGTGTTCGGTATGGCAGCAGCAAAGAAGGCAGCAGCCAAGAAGGCCGCTCCGGCTAAAAAGGCTGTAGCAAAGCCAGCAGCAAAGCCTGCAGCAAAGCCTGCAGCGAAGAAGGCAGCTCCGGCTAAGAAGGCAGCTCCAGCTAAGAAGGCAGCTCCGGCTAAGAAGGCAGCTCCGGCTAAGAAGGCAGCTCCGGCTAAGAAGGCAGCTCCGGCTAAGAAGGCAGCTCCGGCTAAGAAGGCAGCAGCAAAGCCCGCAGCAAAGAAGGCAGCAGCAAAGCCTGCAGCCAAGAAGGCTCCGGCTAAGAAGGCCGCTGCTCCGGCAAAAAAAAAAGCAGCCAAGTAACGGATAACACCGTTTCGGCTGCTTCCCATAAAAGCTCAGCAAAGACTTCATCCAAGGCGACTCCTGCAAAGGCAGTTTCCATGGCGTCGAAAGAAAGTTCGGCAAAGCAAAGCTTCGGTCGTACAACATCAGCAGTAAATAGGAATGTGACGACGAAGTCTATGCAAGCTACTACGGGGACAGTTTCAACTGCTCCGGTGGTCAATCCGACTGCCGGGGCAGTTGTCGTTTCCAACCCAACCACTAAGGCATCGCAACCCATGCTACCCATTCCGCCGAAGCGCGGACTGCGATATCAGGATAAGGATCTCAAGGAGTTCAAGGAACAGATCATCAAGGAGCGTGAGGTAGCCATCGAAGAGCTCCGCATGTTGCGTGAGCGCCTCGACGACCTTACGAACAGCGAGGCGAGCGAAGAGAGCGCGATCTACTCAATGCACATGGCCGAGCAGGGATCAGAAGCAATCGAGAAAGAGAAGACCTACGCCCAGATCACTCGCATCCAGGATTATCTCCGCAAGTTGGATGAGGCCATGCAGCGCATTGATGACAAGTCCTATGGAATCTGCAAGATGTGTGGAATTCTGATCGCCAAGGAGCGTCTGCTTGCGGTACCGATCACGACACTTTCTGCCAGCTACAAGATCCACAAGCGCTGTCCCGCAGACGGAATCGACCGTATCATGGCGAAGGGTGCAGGAAAGTAGAATATTGGAACAGCTAACGACGAATCGCGTGCATCGGCGAATGTATTTCCTTTGGGCTGCAGTCCTCGTTCTTCTGGATCAGTGTACGAAGCTGTTGGTCAAGGGATTCGATGCCTTTGGAATTAGCCATACCGGGATGGAGCTTGGCGACAGTATTCCAGTGGTAGGCGACGTGCTTCGACTCACCTTTGTCGAAAATCCGGGGATGGCGTTCGGCATAAGCTTCGGTGCGGGTAAGATACTGCTGACCCTTGCCACGATCGGTATTGCATTGTTTCTCGGATGGTATCTGGCCCGTCTTGGATCGGCTCCAACGCTTGCGAGTGTTGCCATCATGCTCGTGTTCTCCGGTGCCGTCGGAAATCTCATCGATCGAACGTTCTATGGTGTCATGTATGGAGAGTCGCCACTCTTCTACGGCAAGGTGGTTGACTTCATCCAGGTTGATATTCCAGATGTAACGTGGTTCGGCGAGATCTATACGCACTGGCCAGTGTTCAATGTCGCTGACTCGTGTGTAACGGTCGGCGTCGTGTTAATGATGTTCATCAGTACCCAGCTGCCGAGTCCTACCGAGCTCCGCACAAGATCAGGAGAGCAACGTGGCGGTGTATGATTCGACCTCGGGTGCGGACGATAGGGTGGAACATGTGTATTCCTTTGTGGTGACGCCTCGGCAGAATCCTGAGCGTATTGATGCCTTCGTTACCAGGATGATCCAGCATGCAACTCGCTCCCGGGTTCAGAAGGCCATTGAAGATGGTTCCGTAACGGTTAACGATCAACCGACCAAATCCAACTACAAGATCCGTCCTCACGACGTGGTCAAGGTCGTTGTGAAGCGGAGTCCACCGATCGCATTGATACCTGAAGATATTCCGCTCGTCGTCCTGTACGAGGATGATCATCTGATTGTGATCGACAAGCCGCAGGGATTGCTGACGCATCCCGGTGTTGGTAATCGATCGGGAACGCTTGTCAATGCCGTGCTTTGGCATGTTGGCAAGCGTGAAGCCATAGATGTTGATCTTGATGGTGATACGGAGGACGACGATCTTGCCGGCTTTGATGAAGGCGAAATCATGGCGTCCAGTGCCATGCGCCCGGGCATCGTCCATCGTCTTGATCGAGATACGTCAGGAGTAATGGTGGTAGGAAAGACGTACGAGGCTACGCACCATCTTGCCAAGCAGTTCTTTGACCGAAGCGTCTCACGCGAGTATGTCGCCCTTGTCTGGGGTGTGGTCAAAGAAGATCATCAACGTATCGAGGGAAACATTGGGTTTAGTTCGCGCAACAGAAAGCTCATGGCAGTCGTCGAGCGTGGCGGCAAGCCTGCCGCGACCGAGGCAACTGTTCTAGCGCGATTCGAATGCGCCTCCTATGTGAGGCTCAAGCTCCATACTGGTCGGACGCATCAGATCCGTGTGCACATGTCGTCTCTGCGACATTCGGTGATCGGTGATGCCGATTATGGTGGAAGAGACCAAGCGCTTCAGGGCGTACACCACGTGTATCGCCGCCTTGCTCAGCGTGTGTTGGCCTGCGTTGGCCGCCAGGCCCTGCATGCGCGGACGCTTGCATTCACACACCCCGTTACAAAAGAGCGTATGTCGTTCGAGAGTGCGATTCCTGCAGACATGCAGGCTGCACTAGATATTCTGTATGCATCAACGGTGGAATAACTCGTGGGTCAAGCGCCGCGTAGTTCCTTCGGTATGCCAACGCCCCCCATACGGCCTCTTATGAAGGCCTGGCGACGTTTGGTATAGGCACTCGGATTGTCGGCATGGAAGCGACGTGGATTCGGGACGACTGCCGCTAGACGCGATGCTGTCTCAGCGGTCAACGCCGTGGCATCATCACGAAGGTAGTGGCGAGACGCCGCCTGAATACCGTAGATGCCATCGCCCCATTCAATCATGTTGACGTAGATCTCTAAGATGCGGGCCTTGCCCCAGATCGCCTCGATGAGGTATGTGAAGTACACTTCGAATGCCTTTCTGACCATTGAGCGGATCGGTAGCAGAAAGACATTCTTGGCTGTCTGCATCGTGATCGTACTGGCACCGAGCGGCTGCTTGCCACGCTTGACCCTACCAGGGTTGGCGCGTTCGGCTCGCTTAACAGCATTCCAGTCTACACCGTTATGCCGCATGAAGCCTGCATCCTCGCCGGCCACCACAGCACGAAAGATCGCCGGCGATATGCTTGATGCGGATGTCCATCGATGTCGCATGAGGACCGAATGGCCCGTGAACGGCGCCTCGACCAGACGCTTGACCATCAGGGGGGTGATCGCCGGGGGGACAACTCTAAAAATGGCGATGACGACGACGCTTCCGATGAGAAACGCGATTCCTGTTCGAATCATCCAACGCAAAAATTCGATGATCATGGCGTGGCAGAGGAAAAAATGTTAAGTTTAGCCCCAAGAAACCTAAGATTCTTAAGAAAAGAACCAAAGGAACGAAGTCATGCTGAAAGATGTGGACAGACAAATATGTGCCTTGCTATCCGAGCAAGCACGTATCAGTCTCAGTGAGATCGCTGAGCGGGTTGGCCTGTCTGTGCCCTCTGTGAGCGAGCATGTACGCAAGCTTGAAGAGGCGGGCGTGATCAAGGGATACTGCGCCATGCTTGACCCGGCTTCCTGCGGAGCTGATGTAACGGCATTCATCTTCGTTGATATTGATTCGTCGGCAAACTACGACCAATTCAGGCGGAATTGTCGACAGCGCAAGGATGTCATGGAATGCCATGCGATCACGGGTACGGCATCACACATGGTCAAAGCGCGGGTCAAGAACACGCTGGCATTAGAGCAGTTACTGTCAACCATCCAGCAATGGAAAGGTGTGACGCGAACGATGACGAATGTCGTACTGTCGACCCATAAAGAGACACTCTCCTTCCTGTGAACATTACCATCTCCAACATATAACGGAAATCCATCATGAATACGAGAGACGCCGAGGTACTCTCAGCTGCACGAAACTGGCGCATGGACGGCATCCAGCTGCCATCGCCCGCGGCCGTCGTTAGCGACATCTTTGCAACGGATGTACTCACGGCTGACGAGTTGCGTACAAGATTGAGCAAGCCCGTATGGAGGTCTCTGCAGGCTACCATGGAGCGTGGCGCCCCGATCGACTCGGCCATCGCTGATACGGTTGCACTGGCTATGAAGACGTGGGCAATGGAAAAGGGAGCAACGCACTACACACACTGGTTTCAGCCGCTGACGGGGTCAACGGCAGAGAAGCATGAGAGCTTCGTTGTCCCAACCTCTGACGGAACGGCGATTTCACAGTTCACAGGGAAGGAACTTATTCAGGGTGAACCGGACGCTTCGTCGTTCCCCAGTGGTGGCTTGCGTGCGACATTTGAAGCGCGTGGATACACAGCGTGGGATCCGACGTCGCCGGCGTTCATTCTGCGACACGGCAACGGAGCCACTCTGACTGTTCCTACAGCATTTGCGTCGTTTACCGGCGAGGCGCTTGATCACAAGACACCCCTACTTCGATCCATAGAGGCACTCAATAGCCAAGCGAAGCGAGCTATGGCCTTGTTCGGTGACTCGGAGGTGACCAAGGTAATCTCGACAGTCGGAGCGGAGCAGGAATACTTCTTGATCGACGAATCGTTCTTTTACCGCAGGCCGGATCTGGTCATGTGCGGGCGGACGCTCTTTGGTGCAAAGCCTCCTCGTGGTCAGGAACTGGAAGATCATTACTTCGGCTCTATTCCGGACAGGATCCTGACGTATATGACCGACGTTGAGCATCAGCTGTTCTCGCTTGGCATTCCGGTGCGTACCCGTCACAACGAGGTTGCACCCGGACAGTATGAGTTCGCCCCGATCTTTGAGCATTCGAACATCGCGGCAGACCATCAGCAGCTTGTCATGCAGGTCTTGCGTAACACGGCCCGTCGGTACGGTCTGGTCTGTCTGATGCACGAAAAGCCCTTTGCAGGGGTGAACGGATCAGGCAAGCACGTGAACTGGTCAATGAGTACGGACTCGGGCGTTAATCTGCTTGACCCCGGCGATACACCCCATGACAACATGGTGTTTCTGTTCTTCTGTGCCGCGGTGATCCGTGCCGTTGATCTGCATCAGGATCTGCTTCGTGCATCCGTCGCATCAGCCTCGAATGACCACCGCCTAGGTGCGAACGAGGCCCCTCCGGCTATCATGTCCATCTTCCTTGGCGAGGAGTTGACCGACGTCTATGAGCGTATTCTGAGCGGTAAGCGTGGCGGTAGCAAAGCATCCGGTCTGCTCGGACTTGGTACGCCGGTGCTACCGCCCATTCCACTGCATGCCGGCGACAGAAATCGAACATCGCCGTTTGCCTTTACCGGAAACAAGTTCGAGTTCCGAGCTGTGGGTTCAAGCCAATCCATTTCGTTTCCCTCGACCGTTCTGAATACCATCGTGGCAGCGTCGATCGACGCCATGACGTCGATGGTAGAGCAGCGGATGAAGAAGAAGGTAGCAGTCGAGGCCGCGCTTCTCGACGTGCTGAAGGATGTTTATACGCAGCATCGCAGGATCGTGTTCAATGGTGACGGATATTCGACAAAGTGGCACAAAGAGGCCGAGAAGCGCGGTCTGCTCAACCTAAGAACTGCCGTCGATGCCATGGAGACCATTGTCAGTGAGAAGAATGTAACACTGTTCAGTTCTTACGGTGTGCTGTCTGCCCGTGAGCTCGAGGCTCGTCAGGAAGTAATGCTTGAGCAGTACTTCAAGACGGTGAACATCGAAGGTGAAACCACAGAATGGATCGGTCAGACGCAGCTGCTTCCAGGCGTCTTTGCCTACATGCGCGATCTTGCTGCTGCACCTACTGCCGCCGTTGCATCAACGATCGCAATGCTGGCTCCACTTGCTGATGATCTGGTTTCGGCTCTTACCGTTCTTCGTGCCGAGAATGATGAGCTGGGTGGCGAGACGGTACACGAGAAGGCGCATCACATGCGCGACCGCGTGGTTCCGGCCATGGCGTCCGTGCGTCGTGCAGCCGATACGCTGGAACGACTTGTGGCACACAATCACTGGCCGCTGCCAGGCTATCGCGAGATGCTCTTCGTTAAGTGACCAACGACGGAACGTCGATGCAATACACGAATGGCCCGACGATCGATCGTCGGGCCATTGTTGTTTGACGTTGGTGTTATGCCGTTCCGCGTGTCACTTGCCTGATGAGGTCTTCCTCGCTGTCGATTTCTTGGCAGTGGTCTTTTTGGCGACGGTCTTCTTCGCTGCTGACTTCTTTGCAACGGTCTTCTTGGCTGCGGTCCGTGTGGCCGATGGCTTCTCTGCAGAACCGCCGGCTTTTGACGAGCGCTTGGCGGCAGCCTTACTTGCCGCAGGTGGAGCCTGCTGCGCTGCCAGCTGAAGACAATCTTCCAGTGTAAGCGTCGAGGCCTCGGTACCCTTGGGAATTCGAACGTTTTGCTTGCCAACGGTGATGTACGGACCCCAACGACCCTTTAGGATCTTCACGGTTGGATCTTCGGCATACTCCTTGATCGTTCGCTCGAGGAGTGCCTGCCTACGAGCCTGGATGATCTCGACACCGCGTTGGCTTGTGATCGATGCGGGGTCCTCGCCCTTGGGCACGGAGTAAAACGCACCGCTATGTTCAATGTAGGGGCCGAATCGACCAAGCTTGACGTCCATCGGCAAGGTCTCGAACTCTCCGATGCGGAGCGGAAAGCGGAAGAGTTCCATGGCCTGCTCCAGCGTGATGCTGGAGATGCTAAGGGATCCCGTGAGACCTTTCTGGCGCTTCTCCTCGTCGTCTGCCTCGCCGATCTGCACGATCGGTCCGTAGCGTCCGAGTCGCGCGTAGACGTTCTTACCGGATACGGGATCTACGCCGACAAGCCGCTCACCGCTTGCACGCTCGGCGTTCTCCTGTGCGTTCTTGACGTCGCTCTGGAACGGCCCATAGAAATCACGGATCATGTCGTTCCAGCGGCGCTGTCCGGCAGCGATCTCGTCGAACTGCTTCTCCACGCTAGCCGTGAAGTTGTAATCCATGATCTCGTCGAAGTGCTTCAGAAGGAAATCCGTCACCAGTACGCCAAGGTCAGTCGGGAATAGCTTGTTCCGCTCGGCGCCGGTTGTCTCACGGTCAACGTTCCGCGTGATCGCGCCGTCAACGAGCGTAAGCGATCGGACATCCCGCTGCCAGCCGTCACGATCCTCCTTCACGGCATAACCGCGTGCTTGGATGGTCGAGATCGTCGGCGCATACGTTGACGGACGTCCAATGCCGAGCTCTTCAAGTTTCTTAACGAGACTGGCTTCGGTGTATCGTGCCGGCGGACGGGCAAAGCGCTCGGCTGCCTGCATCTGCCGTAGCGGTAGCGCCTGACCGATGTGCAGCGGAGGAAGCATCTTACTGTTGTCTTCATCCTGCTCGTCGTCCGTTGACTCTAGATACACCTTCAGGAAACCATCAAATACCAGGACTTCGCCCGTAGCAACCAGTACCTCTGGCACCGTTGAAACGGCGATCGTGGCCACCGTGCGCTCAAGGCGAGCTTCTGCCATCTGCGAGGCGATCGTGCGTTTCCAGATCAGGTCATACAGTCGCTGATGCGCATCGGATGAGCCCGCTGTGCGCGTTGCAAACTCCGTTGGCCGGATTGCCTCGTGTGCCTCCTGCGCAGAGGCAACCTTGGTCGTGTAATTCCGAGGATGACTGTACGCAGATCCGAACTGGGCCGTGATCTCGGCCTTCGCAGCATCGATGGCCAATTCCGAGAGGTTGACCGAATCCGTACGCATATAGGTAATGAAACCGGCTTCATACAGGTCCTGTGCCAGCTTCATCGTCCGTGACAGCGAATAGCCAAGCTTTCTGCTGGCCTCTTGTTGTAAGGTCGATGTAGTGAAGGGGGCTGCGGGAGTACGCTTCGCCGGTTTCGTTTCAAGATCACGGACACTGAAACCGGCACCGATGCAGCGCTCTAGGAAGGCTTTGGCCTCTTCCTCGGTCGCAAATCGATGGGGGAGTTCGGCCACAAGCGTTCTGCCGTCAACATCAAACTCTGCCGAGATCTTGAATTGGCTGGTGGACGTGAACTCGCTGATCTCCCGTTCGCGCTCGACAACAAGACGGGCGGCCACGCTTTGCACACGACCTGCAGAAAGATTCTTCTGGATCTTACGCCAGAGAATGGGCGACAGACCGTAGCCAAGCAGGCGATCGAGAACCCGGCGTGCCTGCTGAGCATCTACGAGATGCGTATCGATGCCGCGCGGCTGGCTCACAGCGCGCAGAATGGCCGGCTTCGTGATCTCGTGAAAGACAATGCGGCGGATCTTGCCCGGTGGCAGCTCCAATGCTTCGGCAAGGTGCCAGGCAATTGCCTCGCCCTCACGGTCCTCGTCACTTGCCAGCCAGACGACATCGGCGCTCGTGGCTTGCTTCTTGAGATCGGCTACGACCTTGCGTTTATCCTCGGTGACCTCGTACACAGGCTCGAAGTCATTGGCAATATCGATGGCACGTTCGTTGCCCGGAAGATCGCGGATGTGACCCATGCAGGAGGTAACAACAAAGTCGCCTCCAAGGTACTTCTGGATCGTTTTTGCCTTTGACGGCGATTCTACGATGACAAGATTTTTCATGCGTTCCCAATCGTTGACGGCTACCACTGAGTCGTGGCATGGCAGGTCAGAACCGTGACAGCTCGTGCGTCACCGAACGCCAAAATGAACAAAAATGTTCGGTTCACCTGCAAGCGATGCTCAAAGCCCCGTTCATCGACGGTTGAATTCGCATGTGGTAGGGTCGGCGCAAACCGCGAAGATCTGCAACGAATGCGAGATGGGTTTGAAGCCTAACTCGGCACAAACTTTGTCGCGAATGGCATCCGTTGCCGGTTCGCGAAACTCCTCGATTCGTCCACACTCCATGCACATCAAGTGGTCATGATTGGGCATGCGGCTGGCAAGTTCAAAGTGTGCACTCTCACCCTGAAACCGATGGCGAACCAGGATGTTGCTCTTCGTTAGCAGATCGAGCGTTGAGTAGATGGTTGCTCGCGACACACTCTCGCCCCTGCTGTTCATGTACAGGTACAGCTCGTCAGCATTGAAATGGCGGTCCAATTCGGCAATGCAGTCAAGCACTCGATACCGTTCCTGTGTGATGCGGAACTTTTTGCGCCGGAGGAAGTCGGTGAACTGCTTGGTGAGCTGGTCGAGATCTGGAGTAACGGAAGACATAGCAACAAATATACCTGTTCGTACTTTTGCAGTCCTTCTCTTCACATCATTCAACGGAACCACACATGCGCAAGTGGCGGATCGATGACTCCCTCGAGCTTTATAGCGTCCAGGGTTGGGGTGTCGGTTATGTCGGGATCAATGCCAAGGGCAATGTTGTGATCGCACCCCGGAAGTCGAAGGGGCCGCAGATCGACATTAAGGAGCTGGTTGACGAACTAGCGCTGCGTGATGTGAGTGTTCCCGTACTGCTTCGGTTCCCGGACATCCTTGACGATCGTATCGAGAAGATATCCGGCTGCTTCACGAAGGCAGCATCGGAGTACAACTACACTGGCAAGTATTATTCGGTGTATCCGATCAAGGTGAACCAGCAGCGACCTGTGGTCGAGGAGCTTGTGCGCCACGGCAAGAAGTTCAATATCGGACTGGAGGCCGGCTCGAAACCTGAGCTACATGCCGTGCTTGCCGTGATGGACAATAACGATGCGTTGATAATCTGCAATGGATACAAGGACGAAGAGTTTATCGAACTGGCTCTGCTAGCCCAGAAGATGGGCAAGCGGGTGTTCATCGTCGTAGAGAAGCTGAACGAGCTGCGCCTTATCAGTGCCGTGGCAACGCGGCTGAATGTGCGTCCTAACATTGGTATCCGTATCAAGCTGGCCGCATCCGGATCCGGCAAATGGGAGGAATCCGGCGGCGACGCGTCGAAGTTCGGTCTTAACACGTGGGAGCTTCTCGAAGCCGTTGAGATCGCAAAAGACGCAGGTATGCTTGATTGCGTAAAGCTTATCCACTTCCATCTTGGTTCGCAGATCACGAACATTCGTAAGATCAAGGCAGGCCTGAACGAGGTGGCACAATTCTACGTCGAGATGATGCGGTTAGGCTGCAATATCGAATTCGTAGACATTGGTGGAGGCTTGGGTGTTGACTATGATGGCTCTCGGTCTGCCGTGGCATCGAGTATCAACTACTCGATCCAGGAGTACGCTAACGATGCCATTGCCACGCTTGCCGATGCAGCAACAAAGAACGTCCTTCCGCATCCGCATGTGATCACGGAGTCGGGCCGTGCGCTTACGGCTCACCACAGCGTGTTGATCTTCAACGTTCTCGAGCGTGCTGCCGTGCCGCTATGGTCGTCCAAGGATCGCGTTGGGAAAAAAGATCATGAACTCGTCAGGGAACTGCATACCATCATGGGGGCACTGAACAGCCGGAACATGCTCGAGTCGTGGCATGACGCCCAGCAGTTGCGCGAAGAGGCACTTGATCGATTCTCACTGGGTGTGCTCGACCTGCGTACGCGTGCACAGGCCGAGAAGCTCTATTGGGCGGTAGCCGACCGTGTCAACGAGCTTGCACATAGTCTGAAACAGGTGCCGGACGAGTTGAAAACGCTACCGAAGATGCTGGCCGACAAGTACTTCTGCAATTTCTCCCTGTTTCAGTCGCTGCCTGACTCCTGGGCTATCGATCAGCTGTTTCCGATCATGCCAATTCATCGGCTGAACGAGAAGCCTACGCGATTTGCCACGCTTCAGGATATCACGTGCGACTCGGATGGCAAGATCGATCACTTCATTGGTCTTCGAGATTCCTCGCATTCGTTGCAGCTGCATGAGTTGCGACGCGATGAGCAGTACTATCTGGCCGTCTTCCTCGTAGGTGCGTATCAGGAGATCCTCGGTGATCTGCACAACCTGTTCGGCGACACCAATGCCGTCCACGTCCATGTGACGGATAAGGGCTATGAGATCGCCCAAGTCATTGATGGCGAGTCCGTGGCAGACGTGCTTGACTACGTGCAGTTTGACGCCAAGAAGCTTGTTCGCACGATGGAGACATGGGTGAGCGCTGCCGTGAAGGAACGTCGCATCTCGGTGCAGGAGGGCAAGGAGTTTCTTGCCATGTATCGAAGCGGATTGTACGGCTATACCTACCTGGAAGAGTAAGGTCAGCTCTCGTCAGGCAGTCCGGGCTTGACCATGATGACCTGCTCTCGGTCGACGACGACGGCTCCGACATTGGCCCCCTTTGGCTTTCGCACGTTTTTGCGCTGCGTGTAAATCACCGGCGTGTACGAGGCATTGCGCGCCTGTGAGTAGTATGCTGCAACTGCTGCGGCTTGCTCCAGGACTTCCTTCGGTGGACGCTCATTGCCACCGCCACGCAGTACGGCATGTGAGCCACTGACCCCGCGCGCGTGAAGCCACCAATCGTTCTGCTTGGCAAAACGCATGGTGAGCTCATCGTTGTTCGCAGCATTACGCCCGACATAGAGCGTGTAGGTTCCGCTCAACTGGAATGTCTTGTATTGGGGTGTTTGGCTGTGGTCCGTCATACGTCGTGCATAGGTGTCGTGAAGTCGCTCGAGCGTCGCCATATCGGCGGTCGTTTCCGCTTGCAGCAGGTCGTGTTGCAGTGTTGACAGTCTCTTCTCAAACATCGGAATCCGGAGTAGTCGCTCTTCCAGTGCGGTCTCTGCCTGCTTCGCCTTCTGATAGTAACGCGTTGCATTGTCGATCATCGAATGCTCCGCGTCAATACGGATGGAAACGGTCGTACCGTCCCAGTCCGAAACCTCGATCGTGTCTGATCCGCTGGTTGTCGTTGGAGGCAAACTCATCAGAAGGTCCGCCAGATGGCGGTATTGCGTTGCCCGATCATAGGCGGCAACGTCGCCTCGCATACCTTCCAGTGATCGGCTCACACGCTGGATCTCGCGTCGAAGGATCGTACTGACCTGACGTTGAAGCGTCACCAGCCGTGATGCTGCACGTCGTAGACTGATGACTCTGCGCAGAGCGGCGAACACATCGGTATATGTCTCGATGATGTTCCATCCGTGCAAGGGGATGAGTGAGAATAGCGCTTCCTGATCGCGCTCAAGAGCGTAGTAGGCGTTGGACGCTCTGCAGGCCTCAACCACATCAGAGCGGAAGTGTGATTCCGCAGTGTAGTGTTGTCCGAGCGGTACCTCGGACTGTTCCGGATGGCGTAGCAATGATCCGCAGAGTTGTTTAGAATCCATCAGGGCATCGCATATCGCTGTGCCCTCGGTAACGATGATGTTTCCTTTGCCGGCGCCAAAAAGCTGCACGTGCATCGAGTGTCGCTCGAACACAAAGCTGATGATGCGATCTGCAGGGTGCTTTGTGATTGCGCGGCATTGTTGACCGATGAGCATCGGGAAGTGATCGAGCGTGTTCCGTCTGGCACGATGTACATTCGTTCGTTCCAGGATGGTACCGTAGGTAGCGTCGACACTTGCCGTGATGACAATCTCCTCGGCATCAAGAAGAAAGCAAAGCGTCAGGACGTGCTTTTCCTGCGAGAATATCTCCAGCACCTGTGACCCTGACAGTCTAGCATGCAGTGCCCGGGCGATGTGCTCCAACGTCAGATAATGTCGTATCACGAGCGGCTTTCGGACTTCGATCGTGATGATCTACTGCGCGCACGACGTCCCTCCTTGGGCTTGACTATAACGTTGTCATGCCAGAAGACAGGCATCGAGGGCAGTAGCCGCTCCATCGCTGAGCGTTGCCATGTCGCAGCGGAACGATACCATGATTGGATCGCTTTGACGTCTGCCTTGGTTGTATCGGAGCATGATAGCAGTCGAAGTGTGCTCGTGACGTGACGCCGGTCCTGTAAAGAGCGCCAGAATCCAACTAGCGCGGCGGCCTGTCGGCGCTGTCCACGGCTCAGACCCTCAATGGCAGCATGCCGAACCATCTGAGACTCCTCCTGCAGGGCAGGCTCCAGTAATCGTAAAGCCTCTGCGCCCCCAAGCAAGCCCACTGCGTAGGCACTGCGGGCCCTGACGTAGGCGTGGGTGTCCCGAAGGGCGATACGAAACACGGGCATGTATGCCGTGTCACCGATCTCCTGTAGGGCATGCACCGCATTACGCCGATGCTGCCAGCGCGGATGCTCTACCAGTGGCGCAACAGCATGGACGAGCAGGGGATCCTTGATCTTGCCGCAAAGCGTAAGTGCGGTTGATACGGTAACGCTGTTGCTGCTGGACAGACTGTCGGACAGTAACGATCGTACAGCATCGGGTGACGTCTTGTAGATCTCTGGGATTACCTCCTCGAGAGCCAGACGCTCCCGCGGCATCTGCGTTCCGAGGAAGCCGGCAAGCCTCGGTATG
>JAULYI010000121.1:0-4149 GCA_032117915.1 Kapaibacterium sp. (SeqCode)
TATGGAGGTCAGGAACACGTATCGAAGTACGAGAAACATAGGACTGTGTGATGAAGCTGGTTTTACTATGTTGCATGTGGTATCCATCACAATCTATTGAAAACGCGATGTTTACAGTGTCATCTCTACTGGTACCCACTGACTTCAGTCAGAACGCCGATCAGGCCCTTGGAATGGCCAAGGAAATCGCCCGCGGCACGAATGCCACGTTGCATATCGTGCATATCGTCGAGCCGGTGGTCTATCCTGCCGACTGGAGCTACGCTCAAGTTGGCTTCGCCGATATCGAACAAGAGCTGTTCAAGAATGCCGAGACGGAGCTCTCAAAGAAGGCCGATGCGCTCAAAGCCGAGGGATTTACGGTGCTGACGTCGGTGCTGCGCGGACGCGCGTCCGACGAGATCTGCGGATATGCCAAAGAGCACGGCATCAGCATCATCAGCATCGGTACGCACGGTCGAAGCGGCCTTGAGCATTTCCTGTTCGGCAGTACCACGGAGCGCGTGCTTCGCAAAGCGCCATGTCCGGTCCTGTCCGTTCGTCTGGAAGCCGCACCGAAGGCCTGACGATGCCGTTTCTTAGTACGTCCAAACTCGTAACGATCGAACGCCATATCTCCGAGGAGGGCGCAGCCCATCCGTCGGCTACCGGAGAACTATCGAGACTGCTCCGCGATCTGATGCTCGCCTTACGCATCCTTGCCCGTGATGTGCGAAGGGCGGGCCTGAACGACGTGCTGGGCATGACTGAGAATACCAACAGTCATGGCGAAAAGGTCAAACGGCTCGACCTGCATGCCAACGACGTGATCTACCGGGCGATGGACCACGGTGGCCACCTGTGTGTGATGGCCAGCGAAGAGTCAGACGGATTGATGCGTATCCCCGACGAGTACAAGAAGGGGAAGTATGTGCTGGTCTTCGACCCGCTGGACGGATCGTCGAACATTGATGTGAACATCACGATCGGCACGATCTTTTCGATCTACAAGCGTGTCGACCCTTCGCTTGAGACGCCCGGCACGCTCGAAGATGTGCTGCAGCCCGGCTGGAAGCAGGTCGCTGCCGGCTATGCCATGTATGGCTCCAGCACGGTGCTGGTCTATTCCAGTGGCAACGGCGTCGACGTCTTTACATTCGATCCCACGATCGGCGAGTTTCTGCTGACCTTCGAGAAGCTGCGTATTCCCAAGCGCGGACGCATCTACTCGATCAATTCCGGCAATGCCCACAAGTGGGATCAGCATCTTCGGGATTACGTCTCGTGGCTGCTTCGGCCGTCCGACGACGGCGTACGTCCATACTCGCTGCGCTACATCGGCACGATGGTCGCCGACGTGCACCGCACGATGTATTACGGTGGGATCTTTATGTATCCTGCCGACAGTTCATCACCCAGCGGTAAGCTGCGTCTGGTTTACGAAGTGGCACCCATGGCCTTTCTTGTCGAGCAGGCCGGGGGGCGTGCCAGCGATGGTCAGCGGCGCATTCTCGACATTGTTCCTACGTCACTGCACCAACGCATTCCGTGCTACCTTGGCAGCGAGGAAGACGTCCTCGAGGCCGAACGATTCCTGCGCGGCGAGCATACATAAGCTGTCCGCCCGCCTCCGTCCACAGGAGCCCGGGTAAACCTTCCACTCACCACTGTAAGACACTCACCATGGAAGATCGTCGCACGTTCATCATGCATGCCACACTGGGCAGCCTAGTTGTTGCCGCAGCCCCCACTGCCGCTACTGCACATGCCATCGGCTTCGAGCCGGTACCGGCGGGCGGAACGCATACGTTGCCGGCACTGCCGTATGCGCCCGAGGCACTTGAGCCGCACATTGACGCACAGACCATGACGCTGCACCACGGGAAGCACCATCTGGCCTACGTGAACGGATTGAACAAAGCCGAAGAGGAACTCGCCAAGGCACGGCAGAGCGGTGACTTTGCGCTGGTCCAACACTGGTCCAAGCAGGCAGCATTTCACGGCGGTGGACACTGGTTGCACTCGATGTTCTGGAAGGTGATGGCAGCGCCGGGCGCCGGTGGCGGCGGTGAACCCACGGGTGACCTGCTGACGGCCATCACAGAAAGCTTCGGCTCCTTCGATGCCTTCAAAAAGCAGTTCACGGCTGCCGCCGTTGCCGTCGAAGGTAGCGGCTGGGGTCTGCTCCACTACCGTCGTGACGACAAGCGCCTGATCATTCTGCAGGCAGAGAATCAGCACAAGCTCTCGGCATGGGGCTCAACGCCCATCCTTGGCGTCGACGTCTGGGAACATGCCTACTACTTGAAGTATCAGAATAAGCGCGCCGACTACGTCAACGCCTGGTGGAACGTGGTCAACTGGAAGCAGGTAGCCGCAAACATGGCCGCCGCGATGTAGGGGCGACCCTACATCAGGCGTTCGGCGATGGCCATAAGGATCGTGCGCCGTTGATGGATCACGGCTAGAACAAGTACGGTATCAGCAGTGACGCGATAGATGATGCGGTACTCGGCTTTCACGACTTCGCGATAGTCGGGAAATGACAGGTGGGCGAGCTCGGGTAACCGAGCACCTCGCAGTGGTAATGTCTGCAGGTTGTCGATCCGCTCCATAATGCTGTCAACGACTGCATACGCTCGAGCATCACCGTACTGCTCCGTATGCCAACGTTCGATTCCGACGAGGTCGTCCCGTACGCCTTCGGCAACGACCACTGCGTAGCGTTTCATGGTGTTGCGCGCTTGGATCGTCCTTGCCTACGCTTCTTGAGATCAGCCCTCAGCTGTTCGACCACGAGCGTCTTACCCTGTGCAACATCGCGTTCACCCATTTGCACCAATTGCAGTAGGTGGAGCGCTTGTTCCATCTGCTCGTAGACGCGGGCATCAACAAGCACCGCGGCGGCCTCGCCGTTTTGCGTGATCACGTACGGTTCACCTGTTTCGCGCAGCGTATCGAGCATCTCGGCGGCATGCGATTTGAAATAGCTGATCGGTTTGATGTTGTCAAGACGTGGCATGGTTCCTCCGGACTGTATTCGGTCTAAATATAGACCGATTCATGTCGTGTCGCAAGCACCATCATGCATGGAAACGGCCGACCCTGCCCTGACGATCGGATATTACCGTCGGATGTGCACGGCCCGCCCGAAGGGTTGCCCGCTGGGTACGGCAAGGTAGCAGCCCGGGCTGAGTGACAGGTCGGCCAGCTGTGCCGCCGTCGTCGTGACTACAAGGCGTCCCAGCACAGAGTAGACGTGGATGGGTGTTAACGGGTCGACGTCGGACGACTGCTCGACAACGCTGGTGGCTTCGTTCATCGAGGCAAGGCCGTCCCACACGGACCGACGTCCGGCATCGTAGCCCAGCGCCCAGTAGCCGATACCGAGCAGGTTCTTCGACTTGGCGAACTGGTACTTGCGAACAAGAGATGTGGAGTCATCGACCCAGAACTGGCGGTTGCCGGTGGTGTCGGCGTTGTTCCACCATGCCGTCGACGTAGGGCCGTCGAACAAACGAGCGTCGAATCCCTGCTGACTATGCATGGCCGAGTAAGACAATGCCTTCGCCGTTGCGCTGGCCGTTGCCTTGCGCTGCGTTGACGTTACGGGCCAGCGCCGACCATAGAGTGGCATCGCAAGTACAAGCTTCGACGGCTGCAATCCGGCAGCTAGGTAGGCGTTCACGCTTGACGTTACATCATACGATTCTCCGTCGAGCGGCGCCACCGGTCCTGCCGTCGGTGAACCATCCCAGTAATAGTCATATCCCATCATCACCAGAAACGTGCATGTTCTGGCAAGGGCAACCACGTCGAAGGCCTTTCCCCAGTCCACGGCCGGAATCGCCATGGTCAGCTCTGATGTCGGCAGTGAATCGCGCAGTTCGTTCATGAACAGCGTTAGGTTCGAGCGCTGCGATCCCCGAACGGATTCGAAGTCGATGTTCACGCCATCGGCCTTGCGTTCGCGTACGGCCGTTGCGATGTCACTGATGCAGCGCGTGCGCTTGGCGTCAGACTTCAGCAGTGCTTCCGTTGCAGCGCCGCCAAAACATGTCACCGTTAGATGTGCCTTCAGATTGCGCTCCCTTACCCATGCCACCGTCGGCGTCGAGCGCCAGCCTGCAAGGCCTGTCAGCGCCCCATTGCCCGTATCAACGTCAACAG
>JAULYI010000122.1:0-4883 GCA_032117915.1 Kapaibacterium sp. (SeqCode)
CGTCAGCTCGGCGCCCAGCACGCGTGCCCGCGTGACGTTCTGGAACTGGATGGTCCCTGCGGGCAAGAACGTCGGCTCGATCATGTCGAACAGCTCGTTGTTGAACACCGCCCCATCGATCTCCATGGGAATGATGGCGTCAGACCACACGTGGTTGATACCCGTTTCCATGCTCCAGGAATACTCGGCGATGATGGATTCGTTCTTGACCACCTGGAGGGGACCGTAGCGGACGTTGGCATAGCGCTCGGCAACAGATGCGGCCCGGAATCCACGTCCTGCGGAAGCCCGCAGCGCCGTCTGATCGGCCAGCTTCCACGTCAAACCCAGCTTCGGACTCAGCACGAACTGGCCCTCCAGCGACCGCGTCTGCTCGTAGTCGGCCCGCAGACCGCCTGTCACGATCAGACCCGTGTCCAGCGTGTATTCGGCCTGACTGTAGCCCGACAGCAGCGTCTGCAGCTGGTTGCCGTACAGGTCGGCCGTAACGTAGTTGACGCGGGTGTTGACGCCCGAGGTGAGAACGGTGCTGCCGCCGATACGCGACGTGCTCTGGACTTCCAGGTTGTAGGCATAGGCCGTTGACGGCTGACCCGGCGAGACGGTGTCGCCGTAGCGGTTCTCGAAGTTTGTGCGGAAGACGCCCGGGCGGACGAGGATAGAGGTGTTGCCGGAGAGGATGGCCGACCATTCACCGGCAATGGCAAGCTTGCCGGAGAACAGTTGCTCGTTAGGGTTCTGCTCTGCCGTGGCACGCGTGGCCTCGGCCAGCGACTTCCAATACAGCAGGTTCTGCTTGAGGCTGGCGGCGTACAGACCAAAAAGGGTAAAGCGCGAGGTCTCGCTGGCCTGCCATGATGCCTTGGCAAAGGCAAAGCCACGATGTCCGGCATCAAGGTCACGGTAACTCTCGTCGGCACGGAAGCCGCCGCTCATGCTCACGCTCACGTCGCCAAAGCGCTGCGCGAAGCGCAGGTCGGCGCCGCTCTGCGACGGCATGGTCTGCCGATATCGCCACTGCTCGTAGCGCGGCAGCGTGTATGCACCGCCGTAAAGGCGGGCACTGAGCTCGGCCTGCTCCGTAGGTTCTTTCGTCATGAGTGAGACAACGCCCCCAAGCGCACCCGTTCCATAGAGGGCGGATCCTGCACCCTTGATGATCTCGATGCGCTCGACGTCGGCCACCGGAAGCACGTCAAACTTGATGTCGCCGGCATCGCCGGACGTCATCGGAAATCCGTCCAGCAGCACGGCCGTCCGCGAGCCGGCACCCAGTGCAAAGCCACTTGCACCGCGGATGTTCACCTGATCTCGGGCTACGGTCACACCGCTCACGTACGTGAGCGCCTCGTCAAGCTGCGTGATGTTGCGCTGGTCGATGTCGGCGGCGCGCATCACGGCAACGCTGATGGGCACGTCCTGGACGGCCTGGACGCGCTTACTGGCGCTGACGATGACGTCGGACTTGACGACGTCGGATGGCGTGATGGTGATGTCGACGTTCGCCGTACGATCGGCACCAATGGTCACGCGCAGCTGCGCGGGCTGATAGCCGACGCATGAGGCGGCAATGGTGACGGAGCCGGCGGGAGGATTGGCGATCCGAAAGCGACCCTGCTTATCGGTGATGGCACCAAGACGCGTACCCTCGATGCGCACGGTCACGCCCTGGACGGCGCTGCCGGAGGTGCGGTCGGAGACGGTGCCGGTGAGGGCAGCGCGCTGCTGGGCAGACATCGTGGCGGCCTGGGCGAACAGCGTCAGCAGAACGACGGTCAGGATTCGGCGCATCAGTCGAAGGGCTGCGGTGGAAGGTTGCTGAAATCGACGTTAAAGTTCACAAGGCTGGTCTTACCGGGACTGATCACCACGGAGTCCGGACGTGCAGGGTCGTTATCAATGCCCATCACGGCCAGCATCGTCCAGTCCTGCGTGATCACGGGTCCGTCCTGCATACCCACAACCACATACCGGAAGGTGCGCTCCCGGTCGGCCGGCAACTCGATCTCATAGGCGGCAGAGTCGACGTACAGGGGCATGGATTTACTGAAGACAGCGCGACCGCCGAGGACGGCGGGAAGGATGTCACCGACAGAGTCTGGCTGTTCTTCGAAGGCCACCACCACAAGGTTGTAGATGGAATCTGTGGGCCATGCCGTGGAGTCGCCCGCGAAATAGACCGTCCCACGGAAGCCCGTGAAGTCCGGCGGTATGGGATACGGCTCCAGACCACCGCTGCAGGCAGCAAGGACGCAGATGGTGACAGCGCCAAGGATTGACGAGTACAACGGCTTCATAGGACGCAATGTACGTAGTTGTACTTATCGAACGATCACGATGGCCGTGCGCGTCGGCGTTGTCCCTGTCTGCAGCATCAGTTCATAGCGACCGCTCGGCAGGTCCTGCACGTTGATCACCACGCTATGCAGGCCGGCCGTCTCCTCGGCGTCGAAGACGCGGTCGATCACGGCCCCCTGCATATCCATGATGGAGATGCTGACGTGCATGTCGTGGGCGAGATGATAGCTAAGGTAGACGAGGTCGCGGGCAGGCTGTGGCCCCACGCCCATGATGGTGCACGGGGCAGGCTCGGTCTGGCCCACAGACGTCGGCAGCGGCGGATCGGGCGGTGCCGGCACGTCCTGGATGGCCTTGCCTGTGGCCGGTGCCGTGACACGCTGCAAGGCAGATGTGCCGGCCAGGGTGACGTAGCCGGCGGCGTACTGCTCGGCAGACGGACGCACGTAGAGCGTGTCCATGAAGTAGTAGTCGCCCTGGACGCGATCGCGCTTGACGTCGAGGATGACGTAGCCGTGTTCCGTAAGCTGGACAAACTTGAGGTGCTTGTTAAGGGATGCGAGTGTATGGTCGACGGAGGCAACAAGCTGTGGAGCGATGGGCCGGATGGTGGCCGTGGCCGAGAGGTTCTCGTCGAAGTTATTGGCCGAGATCGACGGTGTCATGAATTCGACGGCACGGGCGGGCGTGGCGGCTCCAACGGAATCCACGACGTCGAAGGCAAAGGCCGTATGGAAGTCGCCGGTGGCAATGACGATGTTGGACAGGTTCTGCTGCGTCCAGTGCGTCATCAGCCGCCGCCGCGCAGTGGGATAGTTGTTCCATACGTCGCCGTAGAAGGCTGATTCGAACAGCCCCTGAAGCAACGGGACCTGCGAACGCAGCAGTGCTGCGAAGAGCGGTCCGACGGCGTCGAACAGAAAGGCCGTATCGATGGGATTGACGCTGACGGGCGAGAACATGACCTGGTTGCCAAGGATCTTCCAGGTTGACGTCGAGGCGGCCATGCCATTCTTCAGCCATGTTTCCTGCTTATCCGAGATGATGCGGCGTGCTGGGTCGTTCATCGTGGCCTTGGCTTCCGGCGAAGCATCGGGGCCGACATCGTCAACCTGTTGGTCACGTCCGTCCAGTCGCGTGTCCAGCATGAACACTTCGGCCAGGTCTCCGTACGTGACGCTGCGATACAACACCGCAGCATCGCGTGTGGGTAGCCAATCGTAGCAGGCCTGCTTGGACACGGTCTTACGGGTCTCCCACGAGCCTTCGCTGGCCTGATGGTTTTGGGCACCATCGGTGTAGGCGTCATTGGCCGACTCATGATCGTCCCAGACGTGGAGCATGGGGATCTGCTGATGCAGGCGTCGCAGGTCGGGGTCAAGGCGGTACTGCGAGTACCGCGTGCGGTAGTCAACCAGTTGAATAAGTTCCTTGTCGGGATCATGCAGACGTCCGAGGCGCTTGCCGACCTGTCCGCCGAACGACGTCGTATCGGCATCGTATTCGTAGATGTAGTCGCCCAGATGCAGCACCGCATCAAGGTCGTTCCGGTCGGCGATCTTCGCATAGGCGTTGAAGTAGCCGGCGGGATAGTTACTGCAGGAGACGATGGCAAAGCGTGCCTGATCGACGCTACCTGCCGGAGCTGTCCGCGTGCGTCCCGTCAGCGAATGACGTCCAGCGGCCGAAAACCCGTAGTAATAGACGGTTCCCGGTTCCAGGTCCTGCACATCGACCTTGACCGTATAGTCACGCTCCGGGCCCGTCGTCACTTGTCCCTGACGTACGATCTGCTGCAGGGCCGTGTCGCGTGCAATGCGCCATTCCACTGTCACCGGTCCCGTCGCCACCGTCGTTACCCGCGTCCACAGCACCACGGCCGTCGGCAGCGGATCGCCACTCGCCACGCCATGATAGAAGGGGGCAAGGAGCGGATCGAGCTGCGTGACGCTGCGCGGCGAGCCGATGGGCTCGTAGCCGGCGGCGCGCGTACGCCACTCGCCGAACATATCGTTACGGTAGTCTTGTGCGCGAATGCCAACGCTGAGTGCGATCAGCGTCACCGGCAACAGCAGGAGCATGCGGATGTTCATGGTCTGACCCTTTTGAATCGTTCGATGGTGTGTACGGTACACGGGATGCGACGACGCATCGAAACTGCACGCTCGATCGGTGAACACGCTTGATGCGTGATAAGAAATCGGACATGCAGACCTCAAACCTACGCACCCAATCTACAAGACGGGATGTTAGGTTTGTGTATGCGTCCGGTGATCACATCGCAACAAAGTCGTGCCATCGATGAGGAATGTATCTCGAAGCTCGGTATTGCTTCGTACGACCTCATGGAGACGGCATCGACGAATGCCGTAGCGTGTCTGCATGGTATCCTTGGTGACCACCACGGCCTTCGCATTGTGGTCGGCTGCGGTACCGGTAACAACGGCGGCGATGGCTTTGCGATGGCACGTCTGCTGTCGGCCCGTCACCGGGTGACGGTCCTGCATGCAACGCCCGTCGACAAGATGTCGGCCGAGACCCGTCGCAACTACGAGCTGGCCCGTGCGTGCACGCGCCTGGCTCAG
>JAULYI010000123.1:0-8128 GCA_032117915.1 Kapaibacterium sp. (SeqCode)
TGGCCTACACATTCCGTGTGCGTTCCGTCACCATGCGGCGCGAGCGATACGATATCACAGCGCACTGGGCCACCCTGTTCGACACTGCCTACAAAGTCGCCTGCACGAAACGGCGTGAATGTCGCAGGCGGGAGATGGAAGGCTCGTACCGTTGGACGTTCCGTGATGGGAAGCGAGATATCGACCCATGATGTCGCAGCAACGGCGTATGAAAGGCCGTGATGTTCGAGGGTCATGCTCAGGTGTACCGATGACATGGCATCCAACATAATGCTATTTTCGAGCAAGTGCGTAATGCAGCTACGGTGCTGCACTGAACTAACGGGAGGAACGCCATGTCGCGCACATTGAACAAAGTGATGCTGATCGGCAATGTCGGCAAGGACCCCGACGTGAATTTCACACCTACGGGCGTCAAGGTCGCACAGATGCGCCTGGCCACGTCCGAGACGTGGAAGGACAAGGATGGCTTTGTTCAAGAGCATACCGACTGGCACACCATCATCGCGTGGCGAGGTCTGGCCGACGTGGTCGAAAAGATGGTGCGACGTGGGAGCAGGCTCTATGTCGAGGGCAAGATCCAGTCGCGCTCCTTCGAGGATCGTGAAGGAAACAAGCGATACGTGATCGAGATCATCGCCGAGAACGTTCTTGTGCTTGACGCCCGACGTCCAGAAACCAATTCCGACGCAGAATCGACGTCTGCGCAATCCGAACAACCAGCAATGCAACGCGGAGAGGACATACCCTTCTAACATGGACGTTTCAAGAAGTACCGAGATCAAGGTTGGCATCGTAAGCCTGTTTGCACTACTGCTGCTCATCGGCGGCATCATGATCGGCAAAGGCGTGAACCTGTCACCCAACAAAGCCACCATCAATATCGCACTACCATCATCCGGTGGCCTGGAGAACGGCTCACCTGTCGTGGTTAACGGCGTCAAGCGCGGCATGATCGTCGACGTCCGAAACAACGGTGAGGGTGTGGTTGTGGTGGCCGAGCTTGATCGGATCGATGATCTGCACGCCGACGCTTCGGCCAAGGTGACCATACTCGAGATCACCGGTGGCAAAAAGGTCTCGATCGATCCGGGCACATCCGGCAGCTTCAACCCCGACATGACCCTGCGCGGCCAGGTGAGCCCGGACATTTCCGACCTGATCACGAGTATCGGCGACGTCAGCGGCAACGCTCAGTCACTCGTTCGCCGCCTTGATACGATCTCTGCCTCGCTCACAGCACTGCTTGGTGATTCGGCCGTCGTTCGCGACATCCGCACGATGGCAAGCGACGGGTCGGCGTTAGTGACCGACCTACGGTCATTCTTCCAGGCTAACCGCAAGCCGCTCAGCGAGACGGTGGCTTCGCTTCGCGCGCTGAGCACCGAGCTGCGTACGGCCATCAACAACAACGAACCGAAACTGACGCAGCTCCTTGACAAACTCGACAAAACGGCCGACGATGCTACGGCGCTGTTAAAGCGTACTGATGGTGCCGTCATCAAGGCCGATACAATGCTGACGGCGGCAAACGACGTGCTCACTGCCATCCGCGACCGCCAGGGAACGGCCCACCGTCTTATCTACGATGCCAACTTTGTCAACAAGCTCGACTCATCAGTGCAGGAGCTCAACACTCTCCTGCAGAATGCCAACAAGTATGGCATCAACGTGAACGTCGGTCTTGGACACGAGCCCTGATGGCCACGAACAGTACGTTCCTTACGCCTGCACTGAATGCATACATCACGGCAACCTTCAGTGCCGAAGATGCATTTCTCCGCACACTGTCCGCCGAAGCTATCGAAGCCGGAATTCCGGCCATCGCCATTGCACCGGAGCAGACAGCGTTTCTGCAAGTCATCCTGCGCATGATCGGAGCCCGCTCCGTCCTCGAGATCGGATCGCTCGCCGGCTACTCGGCCATCACCATGGCAAGGGCATTGCCCCCTGACGGAGCAATGCTTTGCTGTGAACTGAATCCGGACTGGGCCGACTTCATTCGCAGGAAGGCACACGAAGCCGGACTGGGCGACGTCATTTCCGTGGCGTCGGGGCCGGCACTCACCACGATCGAGCGTCTGCCCGCCGACATCACGTTTGATGCCGTCTTCATCGATGCCGACAAACCCAACTATATCAACTACGTCAACGCCGTCCTCCCGCACCTTCGCTCCGGAGGCATCATCATTGGCGACAATGCCCTTGCATGGGGCGAAGTGGCGAATGAAGCCTCGACCTTCGAACCGGAGAATGTGGCAGGGATCAGAGTATTCAACAGCTTCATGGCTGCACATCCCGACCTACAATGCACGCTTGTTCCGCTGGGTGATGGTATGACGATCGGGATCAAACGGTGAGCATACGACACACCATCATCGCTGTTGCTGTTCTTGCCGCTACTGTTGCAGGGTGCCGGCAGTCTCATACCGTTGGCCAGATCTTCGACCTCCGCTCCGATGGTGAACGCACCAAGGAAGTCCGCTTTACGCAAACACGAAGTATCGACTCCGTCAACGTCGCCAACCTTGATGCCGACGTCTGGAAGGTTGAGCACTACCTGTATCCCGACAGCATCAAGCTTTTCGTTCGCGTACTCGATTCGACCGGCTACGTTGTCACCAATATGGCCGCTCCCTACAAGCGTGTTGACGCACCCGACTACTTTACCGCGTTGAACGAGACACTTGGAACGAGCAGGCGCTACAAGAAAACAGCGACGGTCAATGAGTTTACCGTTCGTGAGTTTGGCGAGGGCGACTCCATACCCACCTACATCTCGCTTGCAATCGACTACTCAGGGTCGATGAAGGGGGCCGTTGAAATGGTCGCCTACGGCACCGAGATATTCCTTGACCTGGCAAGGCCGTGCGATAACGTTGCGATGACGACCTTTCACAAGGACATCACGCGCGTCTTTCCGCTGACGAATGACGTACCGATGATGCAGCGCGAGTACCGGGCGTATCACAAGCGCGGCGTGGGGCTATTCACCGTGGCAAATGACGGCATCATGGCCGCCCTGAAGGAACTCGATACGGTCTCGATCGACAAGCCGAAGATCTGTGTCGTTTTTGCCGATGGCGACGAGAACTCATCGCGGACGAAGATCGGTGACATCTTCGAGTATGCCGTCAAGCACAATATCTCGATCTACTGCGTAGGCTTCGGCTATGCGATCGACGAGAATCTGCAGAACCTGTCGGTCTATACCGGTGGCAAGTACTACCGGGCCTACTCAAAGGCCGATCTTCTTGCTATCATGCTCGACATTCACCGCAGCCTTCGGAATTACTACCTGGTGTCGTACAAGCCTCCCAAGTACGAGGGGCTGCACACGGCAGACGTTACCGTTTCCGTACCCGGCCGCGATACCATGCTTGCACGCGGCATCTACGACAAGACGCCGCTTAACCCGATGGACGTGACCGACGAGTTCTCGAAGCCGATCCTGTTTGCCTACAACAGCGCCGAGATCGACTCTTCGACGTTCTTCCACTTGGACGAACTGGCAGACAATCTGCAGCGCTTCGAGCGCGTTGTCCTCGAGGTGCAGGGTCATACCGACAGTGTCGGCGGCGAGGTCTATAACCAAACGCTTTCGCTGGCACGCGCCGAATCCGTGCGTGCTGCACTCGTACTGCGTGGCATTGAAGAGATACGGCTGCGCGTGCGCGGCCTTGGTATGAGCATGCCCGTAGCTACGAACGAGACGGCCGAAGGTCGCGCCAGAAATCGGCGTACCGTGTTCAAGATCCTTCGGAAGTAATGCCGCTTACGATGTGAGTCGTGCCACAGCCTTAGCCGCCGCAACGCCGGACTCCGCAGCCCCATTCATAAAGCCCTTGTAGCGGGCACTGCAATGTTCGCCGGCAAAGAAGATGCGCCCAACCGGCTGTGCCTCCACGCCATAGAACTGCGTCCACTGTCCCGGGCCGTAGCCCGAGTAACTGCCCTTGGAGTACCGGTAGTCGGCCCATGCAAAGCGTTCGACACGACCCGGCGGATGGCCTGCTATCGAAGGCCACATCTGCGACAGTTCGGCGGTGATGCGGGGCAAGAGCTCGTCCTTCGCAGTAAGACCGATGGTCCTGCTCATCGCACCACCATTGAAGATCGTCAGTCCGGCAGCCTGCGTATCGAGCATGGCCGTGTTCTCCCACACGTTCTGCAGCGACAGATCGGTGAACGCTACGCCGTTATGTCCGCCATCGCGCCAGAAGGGCCGGTCAAAGCTCATCACCACCTTGCTGTTATTGCCATAGCGCAGCTCGTTGATCGCCCGACGTTTCACGTCCGGCATCGAAACATCGATACGTACATCGCGGAGTGTTGTGAACGGAATGGCCAGCACAACGATATCGGCATCGATCTCGACGCTCGTAAGATCTCGCCGGAAGGTGAGCGCATAACGATCGCCAACCATGGCGATACGTTCTAACAAATGACCCACATGGATATGATCCTGCAGGTTCCGCGCTAGGGCATGCACGATCTGCTGATTGCCCCCTCGGACCTTAAATCGCTCGTCACTCGGACCGTAGCGCTCGAACGATCCCGACGACAGATCGGTCGAGATCATCGTGAGCATATTTAGCGCGGATTGATCACCGAGCTCCAGACCGTTCTCGGTCACAAAGGCAACGTCAATAAAAGAGCGCAGCCAGCCGGTCAGGCCGAGAGAGGTCACGTAGGACTCAAGCGACATCATGTCGAGAGCGGCCGCGGGCGACGTGGCCAGTGCAGAAAAACTCGAAGGCAGACGGTCGATATCCTGCTGCATGCGTTCCAGCATGGGAGCGATCTCGCGTACGATGTCGGCCTCGGTGTAATGGCGTCCGTCAAAGAAGAACACTTCGTCGAGCGACGCATACGGCTCCTGCTCAAGGTCGATAAGGTCAAGCCCGAAGGTCTTCGCCAGCGATAGCATTTCATGGTGGTCAGAGTCGATGAACTCGCCCCCCATCTCGGTCACCACGCCGTTGACCAGCAGATCGTTGACGGAGTACATACGTCCGCCGATGCGCGGCGCCGCTTCGAAGACATCGATCTTCAGGGCCGACGCTCCGGGTAGCTCCCGAAGGTGATGTGCTGCGCGCATGCCAGCGATGCCGCCGCCTACAATGGCAACTCGCGTAGCGGTCGATACCGGTCGGTCGTGCGGCCGGGCGCATCCCGACAGCCACGAGGGCACCATCGCTGCGGCGCTGCCCGCGGCAAGCGTCTTCATCGCAGCGCGTCGTGAAGGGTCTGCTGGCAGGGCCGTTGAGCCTGCCTGACGTATGGCGCGCCGCAGGGCACGCATCATGGGAGTCATAGCCATGGCGACAAAGTTATGCAGTCGGCTCCCACAGATGGCGTTGCATATCCACGCAGTCGCCCACAAAGGTCACGCCTTCGGCTTCCAGCCGCTCGCGCATCACGAAGGGTGTCTCGAAGTGCATACGTCCGGTAAGCGCGCCAATGCGGTTCACCACGCGGTGTGCCGGCACGTCGAGAGCGCGGGCATCGTGGGTCACGGCATTCATCGCGAAGCCGACCATACGGGCCGACGATCGGGCACCGAGGAATGCTGCGATGTGTCCGTATGTCGTCACCTTCCCTGCCGGGATCTGCCGAACGACCTCGTACACCCGCTGAAAGAAGTCTGTCGATTGAGCCATCGGTTGCAATTTAGTCGGATGCAGACTCGCGTCGATATAGTGCTCTCCCCTGCGCAGGCGGCAGACAGCGTAGCTGTGCGTCATGCCGCAGCACAGGCAGCCGGTATTACCCTGGACAACGTCACCAGTGTTCGCATGGTGCGCCGCTCGGTCGATGCACGCGGACGTGCGGTACGCGTTCGTGTGGTGGCCGACGTCTTCGTCGGCGAAGCCGAGCCGCCGCGCCAGTCTGTCGTCACCCAGCTCCGCCAGGCCGACCCCGCAAAGCGTGTCATCATCGTTGGCGCCGGTCCTGCGGGGTACTTCGCGGCCCTGGAACTCTTGCGACATGGCGTGACACCGATCGTGCTGGACCGAGGGAAGGACGTGCGGGCACGACGCCGAGACCTACGAGCCATCCAGCAGTTTGGCGTTGTCGGTGAGCACTCCAACTACTGCTTCGGCGAGGGCGGCGCAGGAACCTACAGTGACGGAAAGCTCTACACGCGCTCACACAAGCGCGGCTCGATCGAGCAGGTCCTGCAGCTTCTCGTGGACCACGGAGCTACCGAAGACATCCTTGTTGACAGTCATCCGCATATCGGCTCCAACAAGCTCTGGCTTGTGGTGCAGCGCATTCGCGAGACGATCCTTGCCCACGGCGGTGAGGTACGGTTTGACGCATGGGTTACGGACCTGATCCTTGAGAACGACCGTGTGCGCGGCGTGATCATCCATGGCACGGACGAGGTTACCGCCGACGCTGTCATCCTTGCCACCGGCCACAGCGCACGTGACGTGATGCGCATGTGTGTTCGCCAGGGCGTTACCATCGAGGCAAAGCCCTTTGCCCTCGGTGTGCGCATCGAACACCCGCAGCCCCTTATCGACAGCATTCAATACCACACCTCGGAGCGTGACCCCAACCTGCCGGCCTCGTCCTACAAGCTGGTCTGTCAGGCCGACGGAAAGGGCGTGTTCTCCTTCTGCATGTGTCCGGGAGGCATCATCGTGCCGGCCTCGACATCACCCGGCGAGCTGGTGGTGAACGGCATGAGCATGTCACGCCGCGACTCCCCCTATGCCAATAGCGGCACCGTTGTTGCCGTCGACGAAGAGGATTGGGCGGCCTATAAAGACCATGGTCCACTTGCGGCCATGGAATATCAGGGGGCAGTGGAGGTCGCTGCGTTCAGCAGCGTTGGTGACGAGTCACAACGGGCACCGGCACAGCGTCTAACGGACTACCTTTACGGGAAGGTCTCGGCCACACTGCCCGGCACATCCTACATTCCCAAGCTGGCCAGTGTTGACCTTCGCGCGGTACTGCCTGCGCCGGTGGACCGACGTCTGCGCGCCGCTATCCGGGAGTTCGGCCGTACCATGCGGGGCTACCTTACGGACGAAGCCGTCGTGGTAGCCACGGAGAGCCGTACCAGCTCTCCGGTGCGCATACCCAGACATCGTGACACCTATGAGCACATGCAGGTTGCAGGCTTGTATCCCTGCGGCGAAGGCGCCGGCTACGCCGGCGGCATTGTAAGCGCTGCGCTTGATGGACAGAACGTCGCCAAGGCCATCGCTGCCAGCCGCGGTTGGGCGGGATAATTCTATGCTGGAACATCCCTGAACGGTGTATTTTTGCCGTCCAACAATTGTTCACCGCAACGGAACACACCACATGCGCATCCTCTTTGCAGCGCTTTCTGCGCTTTTCATTTTTTCCTGCACTGCAGAATCACAGGTCAATGCCGTGAAGCCAACCAACAAGAAAGACACCGCCAGTTACGCCGTTGGCGTGAACATCGGCAACAACCTGCGTAAGGACGCAGCAATGTTCAACTTCGACATGGTGATCGCCGGTATCCGCGATGCCATCGCCGACAAGTCGCTGATCACACCCGAACAGATGCAAGCAGCCTTCATGAGCCTGCAGCAGGAAATGCAAGAAAAGGCCGCAGCCGAACGCGGTGCTGCCAGTAAAACAAACCGCGAAAAGGGCGAGAAGTTCTTGGCCGAGAACAAGGGCAAGGAAGGCGTCATGTCAACGGCCAGCGGCTTGCAGTACAAGGTTGTCCGCCAGGGCACCGGTGCCAAGCCCACAGCAAGCAACACGGTAAAGGTTCATTACGAAGGCAAGCTGCTCGACGGCAAGGTCTTCGACAGCTCCTACCAGCGTAACGAGCCCATCGAGTTCCCCCTTAACGGTGTGATCGCCGGCTGGACCGAAGGCGTCCAGCTGATGTCCGTCGGCTCGAAGTACACGTTCTTCATCCCGTCGGACCTGGCCTACGGCGAGCAAGGCGGGGGCGGCGACATCGGACCGAACGAGGTGTTGGTCTTCGACGTGGAACTCCTCGACATCACGAAGTGATCCTCACGGCGCGCATTGCACGCCGTACTCCATAGCCTCTATCAAAACGCCCCGTTGCAGTCATGCGACGGGGCGTTGTCGTTTCGGATCCGGGCTCGCCATTTCGCTCCCC
>JAULYI010000124.1:0-12238 GCA_032117915.1 Kapaibacterium sp. (SeqCode)
CATGCGCACAGAAGCGCACCGGCGCTTCCCGTGGTTGCCATGGGTAGGTCCGTTGGCAGACAACGGTACGGTGGTCGCCGATAGCACTTCCGCCGTCACGGAAGAAACGCCAATACATGCCCCTGAGTCAACGCCCGTGCATGTGCCGACTGAGCCGACAACGGAATCCGAACCGGTCGATACGGTCTTCGTTCCCTTGGCTACGCTACCGTCGCCGATCGAAGCACAAGGCGAGCTGGCGAATGCAGAAGATCAGCACGACCTGTCACAGGGTGTTCAGCCGATAGCGCTCCACGCAAGAGACGATCTACGGGAGTTGCCCCAGGTCGAACCGACGACATTGATCGAGGTGGGCATATCTCCGGCTGCGCCTGCAAGGGCTGACCAAGGCGAGACGCTGCACACGCTGCGGTTGATCCAGACGGCGACGCCGGTCGATGACAAACGCATCATTCGAAGTGCGGCCGTTCGCCTTATCCCGGGTCTTGAATTCACCTCGCTTCGCTTCGAAGGTGTCAAGCAGCGCGGACGTCGTCCGATCCAACGATTGCAGGACCCTCCGCCATTTCGCGAGTTTCATGCTCCGGTACGACGTCGGACCATGGTCGTTACCCCACCAACGGGCACCGAGCAGCCAACGCGCACACGTCCGTTCTCACTCGAAGAACTTGCACAGCGACTGGAACGCGCCCGTTTGCCCCGTCCCGAGTCGGGAGCGACGCCTGTCACCAGATCGGCCCCGGATCCAAGGCCGACGGCAGAACCGTCCAGGAGTGCGGCTCCTGTGGTATTCTCTGAGACCATGGCCCGCATCTACGAGGCACAAGGCTCGTTCGACCTTGCACTCGAAGTCTATCGAGCGCTTCAGCAGCAGCACCCCGAGCGTTCGGAACATTTCCAGTCGCTCATGGATGCGATCATCGCGAAGCGTGGCGCATGATCCTCTGGCGGTACATCCTCAGAGCGCACACTGCCCCCTTTCTTGTGGGCACATTCACGATCATGCTGCTCTTTTTGCTGCAGTACCTGATCCGCTTCATCAATGATCTTGTGTCGAAGGGTCTGGGAGCATGGGTCGTGACGCAGTTCGTCGCGCTAAACCTCTCATGGATCCTCGTGCTTGCCATTCCCATCGGCATCCTGTTCTCGACCGTAATGGCCTTTGGCTCGATGTCGGCCGCCCACGAGGTGACGATCTTCAAGGCAAGCGGCATGGGACTCTTCCGGATGATGATGCCCGTGATCGTCGTGGGCAGCTTGCTGTGGGGATTCACGTACTGGTACACAGACAATGTGCTGCCGGATACAAACCTTCGGCTGGCCACGATGATGCGAGATATTCAACGGGCGAAACCCACCTTCGCCGTTGAGCCCGGTCAGTTCACGACGGCCATTGAAGGCTTCACGATTCTTGCACGCAGCACAGATGCGTCGGGCACGTTGTATGGAGTGACGATCTACGACAACAGTGGGACTGTACGGCAGAACATTGTTAATGCCGATACGGCCCGCATGGGCTTCGACTCGTCCCTCACGCGACTCGTCATGCAGCTCTACCACGGCGAGATCCACCAGCGCAACCTCAAGCAGCCTAACGAGTACCGCACGATCGCCTTTGAGCGACATCAGATCGCCATGCCAGCAGACCGGTTCTTTTATGAGTCGTCCGATCCTACCGGCACGTCGCGCGGAGAACGCGAAATGCGCATCAGTGACATGCAGGTGCTAGTAGACCGTGCAAGCGCCAATGCGTCAACGGCGGCACAAAGCTGTAACGAGATGATGGAGCAGTACCTCGCTGGACTCGTTGGTCGTGGAGACACGCGGCAGACCGCACGAAGACTCACCGATGCTGCGGACACGCACAGCATATCGCGTGTGGACGCCCTTGCCCGAGCACAGTCACGTCTGAGTTCGTTTCACACAGGATATGAAAGCGAGTCGTTTCGACGTCGTGCCGAACTCGATACCGAACGCAAGTACCTTGTGGAGATCCATAAGAAGTATGCCATTCCGGCCGCCTGCATCCTCTTCGTCATGGTGGGATGTCCCATGGGCATCATCACCAAGGGTGGCAATTTCGGCGTAAGTGCTGCCGTGTCACTGGGCTTTTACGTGCTGTACTGGATCTCGCTGATCGGCGGCGAAAAACTCGCGGATCGTGGATTCATGCCGCCTGTTCTGGCCATGTGGCTGGGCAACATCATCCTTGCCGTGATCGGCATCATCGCTACCGTCAAGGTGAACTACGAGATGACGCCGCTGAAAGCCCTGCGCATGTGGCTGCGGCGGTCAGACAAGCCCGCCACGGTCTGATCACCACACGAAGCGCTCAAGGGCAAGATTGGCCTTGCCGAAGGCCTCGTCAACATGATGACCCGTCGCCGTCAGGTGACCCATCTTACGGCCCGTACGCGAGTCTTTCTTCCCGTACAGATGCAGCGATACGCCGGGAACCTTCAGCATCTCGATTACACTGTCAGGAATGCCACTGCCCCCTCGCTCACCCAGCAGATTGATCATGCAAGCTGCAGGAACGCGCATCTCGGGCGATCCGAGTGGAAGGTTGAGGACGGCGCGGACGTGATTCTCGAACTGTGATGTGTGGCATGCCTCAATGGTGTAGTGGCCGCTATTGTGCGGCCGCGGAGCGATCTCGTTGAACAGGATCTCATCATCTGTGGTCAGGAACATCTCCACTCCAAACACGCCCACGCCATTGATGGCCTCGACACAGGCAACAGCGATCTCCTGGGCACGGGCTCGTAACGGGGCTTCGATAGGCGCAGGCGCAAGCACGGTCACGCAGATGTGTCCCTGCTGAATGGTCTGCACGCACTCGTACACCGCTACCTCGCCACGGCGGTTTCGAGCGACCATGACGGAAAGTTCTTTCGTGAAGGTCACGAAGGACTCGGCCATGAGCGGACGCTTCTCCTCGCCTTCCATGAAGCGCCGCCACACCATGTCGATCTCGGTATCCCGTTTGATGGTGGCGTTGCCGTACCCGTCATAGCCGTACTTCCGCGTCTTGGCAACGAACGGATATCCGTGCTCCGCACCAAAGGCGTGGAGATCCTCCTTCGACTCGATCGCAGCGAACCGTGCCATGGGAATGCCGGCGGCAGAGAAGGTCTGCTTCTGCGTGTACTTGTCCTGCACCAATCGCATCGTATCGGCCGTCGGGAAGACAAGACGACGTTCGGCGATCGCGTCAAGAATACTCGGGTCGATAAACTCGTTTTCTAACGTGACCACATCGCTAGCCGTAATGAAGGCATCAAGATCGGCAGGGTCGTTCCATCCGTTGGGAAAATCAAGCTTCGTCATTACACCTGCAGGAGAACCCTCGCCATGCTCAATGATGGCCACGCGAAGGCCCATGCGATAGGCTTCCTGGGCAGACATCTTGGCAAGCTGTCCGCCGCCGAGCAGGCCTAGGGTGAACGGTTCGGATGGACGGTAGATGGACGGCAGCATGGCGGTTCTTACGATTGTGCTTCGATGACGATGACGGCAAGGGCGACGTCTGCTGTGTGACTCAGACTGGCATGGATGATGTACTGTCCCCAGCGCTCTAGCATGAGACTGTGGAGTTCAACTACAGGCTTTCCGGAGGGTTCATTTCGGATACCAACGCTGTTCAGCGCAAACCCATCACGAAAGCCCGTACCGATGGCCTTGGAAAAGGCCTCTTTCGCTGCGAATCGAGCAGCGTAATGCAGAAACTTCGTGTCGCCAAATCGCTCGCAGTACTCCACTTCCGTCTGAGTGAACACTCGCTTTAGGAAACGCTCGCCGTACTCTTCGTATGCCCGCTTCACGCGGGCAACGTCGGTGATGTCTGTTCCGATGCCGATGATGCCACTCATAACGTCAGCTCCGCGATGAGCATGGGAAGGATGATACCGCTTGGCCCACGCAGATGAGCATGGGCTTGCGACGTGAAGTCTGTGGTGTCAGGATTCACTTCCACAACGTAAGCGCCGTACTCCTTGGCCAGAGACGGCAGTCCTGCCGCCGGATAGACCTGTGCGCTGGTTCCGATGCTGAACATGATATCGGCATTTCGCGATGCCGTTTCGGCTTCGACCCATACATCGTGTGGAAGATCTTCGCCAAACCACACAACGTTCGGGCGCATTGGACCAAAGCACTGCGCGCACTGCAGGACAGCGTTATGGGCATCGTCAAGCCAGCCGCAGTCGTTGCAGCGATTCTCAACGAGATTACCATGGACTTCCAGGACGTTCATGGAACCGGCCTTCTGATGGAGTCGATCAACATTCTGCGTGATCAGCGTGAACCGTGGTACGAGCGTCTCGAGCGTTGCTAGAGCATAGTGACCGGGATTCGGCTCAACATTGTCAACCACGTGCAGTCGATGCGCATACCATTCGCGAACCCGCTCGGGATTTGCCAGGAAGCCGTTCATGCTGGCAAGTTCCACGGGGCTAAACCTTGCCCACAGACCATCGGCATCGCGGAACGTTGCTACACCGCTTTCTGCGCTGACGCCGGCTCCGGTGAGAACGACCACGTTGCCGGCCGTCCGCAATCGCTCGATGACTGCCGCAGGGATCATGCGTTCAGCTGATCCTCCAGCAGGAGGTAGGCCTTGATGAGTTCGTCGAGGTCGCCGTCCATCACGCGATGGACGTCGTTGATCTTCGTTTCCGTCCGATGGTCATTCACCATGGTGTACGGCTGGAAAACGTAGGACCGGATCTGCGAGCCCCACTCGATTCTCTTCTTTGTACCTTCGATAGCGGCCTTTGCAGCTTCTTCTTCTTCCCGGCGCTTCTGGTACAGGCGGCTCTTGAGCATCTTCATGGCGCGCTCGCGGTTCATCAGCTGCGAGCGTTCCTGCTGACAGGCAACGACGATGCCGGAGGGAATGTGACGCAGACGCACGGCCGTTTCGACCTTGTTCACGTTCTGTCCACCCTTGCCCCCTGACCTGAACGTATCCATCTCGACGTCGGCAGGATTGACCTCGATCTCGACGTCGTCTTCGACTTCGGGGTAGACGAAGACCGAGGCGAACGATGTATGGCGGCGGGCATTGGAGTCGTATGGACTGATGCGGACAAGGCGGTGCACGCCGTTCTCGGCCTTCAGATAGCCGTATGCATACTTGCCTTTGATCTCGAGCGTGCCCGACTTGATTCCGGCGGTGTCGCCTTCCTGCTCATCGGCCAGAAAGACCTGAAAGCCTTTCTTCTCTGCCCAGCGCGTGTACATACGCAGCAGCATTTCCGCCCAGTCCTGGGCTTCGGTGCCGCCGGCACCGGCGTTGATCGTCAGGATGGCATTGCGGTCGTCGTCGGGGCCCGATAGAATCTTCCGAAGCTCGAGTTCATCAACGGCGGCCACGCAGCGGTTCAGCTCCGCTACGATCTCGGCCTCCATCGACTCGTCTTCGGCTTCGTCGGCAAGTTCGATCAGTGCCTGGACGTCGTCCACGGCCTGCGTTGCCGCCTCCCAGGTGCCCACCCAGTCCTTTCGGGTGGCGATCTCCTGCATAACGGCCTGCGCCCGTGTCTGGTCGTCCCAGAAGTTCGGGGCCTGCGACATCATCTCGCGTTCGGCTATCTCGTCGCGCTTACGATCGATGTCAAAGGAACCTCCGCAATTGGTCCACACGCTCGCGGAGTTCCTGGGTCTGTGCTTTTTGTGGGTCGAACATAGAGTGCAAAGATACGGGTTCAGGGTCGCTTGATGGTGGTCTGCTGCTGCGTTGACCATACCACAGCGCAACATGGCCCATGACGGGGTCAGAGCAGAGGACTGCTAACACCAATGACCCAGCCAAACGAGCCGATAGGTTTTGCAACAGCACCGACGGGCCAACGCATATCGACCCGCAGAAACGCCAAGTCGCTGATGAAGGTTGGGATTCGCGAAAACGCAACGCCCGCTTCTGTATACCAGCCACCTGTTGATCGGAATGCCGTCGCCAGTGGAGTTCCGCGCTGCACATAGGACGCCGCCGCACCGGTCGCGATCAGGTCTATTCCACGACCGTTATAGGTTGGCAGACCAATCGCTCTCCACCACAGGTCGGTGAAATTGTGGTCTACGAACACCTCGATGAATTCCGTGCCGCCAAGACGACTCACTGGCGGCGTCATGAGATCTGCCTGACCTCCCAACACTGGAAATCGGCGGAGTGCACAGAACTGATACTGCCTGGGTGTGTTTGCGGAGGCTAAGCCTGCGTCGACGTAGATCTCAAATCGCATGGGAATGTATCCGACGTCGAACGTATTGAGTTGTGCACCGACCATCGCAAACACGGATCGAAAGGGCATGCCGGTGGCAGCGTCTTCGCCGTAACCAACCGTCACAGCTGCTGCTATGGGCTGGGTCACCCCCATAAACGCTGCGAAGCCGCTCTGCTGTGCCGTGCCGATCGTCCCAAACAGCGTTCGGTACGATCCGTCGACGGCAGTCACCTGCTCACGACCTATCGACTCCAGAAGGGGCATGGTGAAGTGCCTTGAAGACTCACCGAGTACTGCCAATGCGATGCCATGATACTCAACGCGTACGCCAACGTCGAATCCATCGCGACGATAGAAGTCAGAGTAATCGGCGAAGAGCAGATTGCCAACATCGAAGTTGCTAAAGCGCTGTTGCAAGGCGTAGATGTCACTGCTTTGCTGTACCGTGTAGATGTTGCTGAAGACGCTCGCCGTAACGTCGATGCTTCGGCGGCGTTCACGCAGCAGCGAGGCCCTTATGCTTGCAGTCCCAGCCTTGGTCTCTGCATCACCATAGGTAGCGGTACCCGAAGCAACCACGCCGCCATATCCCACCTCAAGCTGTCCGCCATACATAAATCCGGTCACACTTGTCCGGTTTACCACAGGCGTGACGCCGATATCGACGGGACCCACGGCAAAGCCATACGTTCCTATAGTGGGGCGCCGACCCGATCGGTTGGTCTGTTGCTTGGCCTTTGTCGTATCTGCAGCAGCAATACTGTCCTGCTTCCGATAAACTTCTCGCTCCTCGAGACTCAACTCTGCAAAGGCGTGTTGTTCCCAGTACTCGGATTTGGCGGTATCAGCGTCCGGCATCACGGAAATGCTTGGAGGCAGGGTCATGGTTGCAGAGGCGCTTTGGCCGTCAGAATCAACGGTCACCCTCGATCGTCCGGCAGTATCACGCTTGAACACGGTGTCCGGGATCACATGATTTGCTGTGGCATCCTGCAGCCACGATGTGGCAGATGCTGCAACTTCGATGTCGGCCAGACCGGCAATTACCTTGATACGTAGGTTGCCCGAAAGCTCTTGAAATGCCGGCACCCAGATACTGTCAAGCACCTGTTCGTACCGCACCTGAATGCGAAAGCCCTTGATGAACGGGAATGCTGTCTCCTGTGTGGGGGCAAAGGACGCTTCAACAAGCTGATAGGAACCGTCCACGATGGTCATCGTTCCTTCGAAGCCGGGAAAGAGTCGTGACTTCGGAGCGAATGCCATCTCGTAGGCAAGGTAGTCTCCAAGCGATCGCTTGTTTACGATCGTGAAGTTGTAGTCCTTGACTGCATCGGGACTCAGCGGCGTTGTAAGCTTGACATTCAGGAGTTCGAAGTTGTCGGCCGTAAAGTCAAACTCTTCGTCGAACACTGCAAGGTTTGCCGCTGCAGGAAAGTTCTTTGTCTGTCTGCGCTGCAGGATCAGCGTCTGCTTCTTCGCTGGCTCCGGCATACGGTGTTCATAGATGCGCGAAAAGGTCTCCGTGATGATACCCTGATCATCATCCTTTGCAGCAGCAAAGCCCTTGTTCTTCAGATCGAGACGCAGCTTACTGTACAGGTTCCGCTCCAGTGTTTTAATGCGCCGCGCATTGGAGTCGCGCCGTGCCGACGCACGCTTCACCACTTCTTCGGGGGTGATGTCGCCAACCACGGTCACAGCGCGGGCATTGACGGCCGACGGTGGAAGGGAAATGCTCAACGGTAAGGACGTTGACACGTCGATCTTCTGCGTCACCTCCCGATATCCGATACTCCGCACCTGCAGCGTGTATGATCCCGGTGGCAGCGGCAATCGGAACGTGCCGCGGCCGCCTGCATACGTACCCATCGTAGTCCCCACGACGCGAATCGATGCTCCGGACACGCCCTGTCCGGTCTTCGCATCCACAACTGTTCCAGTGAACAGGATTCTCCGGTCATCCTGTGCCGACAACGACACGGTCAAGAGCAAGAAAGCAACAATGAATTTCATAGGGGGGCAATGTACGACGCAGGGCAAACGAAGTTGCAGGGCGAAATAACGAAACGGCGTTCCCTCATCCCCATGCCGCTTCTCCCACGAAACGTGGGAGAAGGGGTGCCATAGCGTTCTTTTATCCAGGGGCGATCGACCTCACTCCTGCACAACGCCCCAGCCCACGGCGCCGGAGAGTTTGTAGCGCATGGAAATGCCGATGATCAGCGCTGTCATGCGCTCCAGGGTGCGCGCGTAGATGAGCTTTCCGACGTACCAGGGACGGAAGCCGATGGCCGTGATCATTGCTTCGACGGTCTGTGCGGCGGCACGATCGTCGGAGGCAACAAAGGTGTCCATCATGTCAACGTCGTGCTGCAGCGCAGCTGCGCCGATCGTGTTGAGTGCTTTCACAATGCGGCCGTGCGGAATAGCACGCGCAAGCTGTTCGGCTGCACTGTCGTGGTCGGCGGTAACAACGTCATCCAGCGTTGGTGTCAACGGATTCGTCATACTCACCACGATGTGATCGCCCAGCGCCCCGGCGAGCTGTTCTCCGATGGACTGTTCAGCAGCGTACGGCACGGCTAGGATAACGATGCTCGATGCGGCAACGGCCCCCTCGGGCGTTGCATGTACGAAGGCACCATCGGCTACCATCGTAGGGTCATAGCCATGCACAACATACCCTGCTTGCCGAAGGCGTGTAGCAAGGGCGCTTCCCATCGTACCGGCAATGCCGATGATGGAGACAACAGGAATCGTGGGCGTCATGATTGTTCGCGTGCAGCGTCGGTTACTCGGGCAAGGACCCCATAACGATGGGAGTGCATCAATGATTCCTGCTCTGCTATCACCTCAGGCTCGACTCCCAGATGCTGCAGAAGAGCGATAAAGACCTGGATGGATGACTCGTACTCCTCCGTCACTACCACGTGAGCACCGGCCTTCGAGATGGACTCAGCATCACGAGCATAGCGCGTACGGGCAATGATGAAGATGTCCGGCCTGAGCCGTCTGATCGTCATCGTGGTCATAGCCACTGCGGACTGATCAGAGATAGCAATGATGACTGCATTGGCCGTTGCTATGCCTGCCTTTTCCAGATCATGCACATCGGTCGAATCACCGTACACGATCGGCACTCCTTCACGCTTGCATTGCTCAACAACCGATCCGCTCATTTCCATCACGCGGTACGGTATTTCCGTAGCGTCAAGCACACGCGAGACATTACGTCCATGTACTCCGTAACCAATGATCACGACAGACGCCGCCTCATCTTCAGAGCGTTCTGTCTTCGCCCCTTCAGAATCCGTTGATAAGGGGGCAAAGCTCGACTTGGGCACGGCGCGCTGGACAAGACCCGGAGCCGCACTGATAAGGAGCGGTGCAACGGTCATCGTAACGACAATGACGAGGAGCATGGCCTGGAAGCCGGTTTGGTCGATCAGTCCCGAGCGCAATCCCGTCTCGGCCAGCACAAAGGAGAACTCTCCTATCTGTGCCAGCACGAGGCCGGCAAGCATGGCAACGCGGATAGATAGGCCAAGCAACCGAAGAACAACGGTAACAACAAGGGCCTTCAGGACTACTACGGCGATGGCACCGGCAACGGTGGGCAGGATGAGCGATGGCTCAAGCTCGAGGAGAAGTCCGATCGAAATGAAGAAGATGCTGGTGAATGCATCACGCATGCTTTCGACGGCTCTACCGATGCGATGTCCATATTCTGTGCCGGCGATGATAACACCGGCCATGAATGCACCAAGGGCCATGGACATGCCCACGAGGGACGTGATATAGGCCGCACCGAAACAAATAACGAGTGCACCAAGGATCAGGACTTCCTGCACGGATGTCTGCGCAACCATACGCACAAGGCGTGGCAGCAGCAGTCGCATGCCAACGGCGATCACGACACCAAAACCTAGGAATGAACCCACACGCATTGCCATATCAGCCATCGTGACGTGCGTACTTCTGTCAAGCAGCGAAATGACGATCATCAGTGGAACGATGGCCATATCCTGAAACAGCAGAATGCCCATCGACGCCCGACCGTGCGGCATGGTGAGCTCTCTTCGCTCTTTCAGGAGTTTGGAACAGATGGCCGTGCTGCTGACGCTGACTGTAAGGCCAACGAAGATGTACGTCGAGAGCGACGTGTTAATGTTCAACATCGCCAGACCGGCTGCGGAAAGGGCTCCGCTCAACAGCGCAGTCAAGATGATCTGCATGGTGCCGCCTGCAAGTACCACCCGACGCATGCTTCGCAGCTCGGCGATAGAGAACTCCAGACCGATCGTGAACAACAAGAGGATCACGCCCAGCTCTGCAAGCGTCGAGATCACATCATCCTGCACGACAATGTCTGCACCACTCGGCCCCAAGATCAAGCCGGTTGCGATCAGACCGATAACCGCGGGCAGACGAAGACGCTGACAGACGACGATAACCAGAATGGCCATCGCCGAGATGATCACAAGCTCGTCGAGAAAATCGAAGTGATGCATTGGTGCCTACTCTGCCGTACGTTCGCCAAAGACGGATGAGCCTACGCGAACCATCGTAGAGCCTTCGAGGATGGCCAGCTCTAGGTCGCCCGACATGCCCATCGATAAGTGGAGGGCATCGGAAGGGATCAGTCCCTGCTTTAAGGCACGGTCGCGGATCATGCGCAAGCGCGCAAAGCTGGCGCGGACGTCGTCCGCGTCGTCACTCATGGCACCGATCGTCATGAAGCCACGCACATTGAGCCATTCCTTTTCCTGGATGTACTCCAGAAGTTCTTCCACGGATTCGACGGCACAGCCGTGCTTGCTGGTTTCGCCGGAGGCATTGACTTCGACAAGGATGTCGACACCTTCGCCACGGCGTTCACACTCGGCATCGAGTTCGTCAACAAGCGATCGCCTATCGACAGACTGGATACATGTGGCAACCTTTAGTACGTCGCGTACCTTGTTTGTCTGAAGGTGTCCAATGAAATGCCACTCGATGTCAAGATCGAGCAGCTCGTCATACTTGGGCAGCGCCTCTTGAACGCGGTTTTCGCCAAAGCAGGTGGCACCGGCCTCGTAGGCCTCACGCAGACGCTCGGGGTCGACCGTCTTGGTGGCAAGGATCAGCGTAACCGTCTCCGGGTCACGGCCACAGGCCTCGCAGGCACGCCGGATTCGCTGACGGACTTCTTGGATGGATGCGGCGATTGACATGCTGCAAAATAGCCCTTCCGGACACGGCAATTGTCAGACAACTCTGTATTTGTTGTCGTTGTCAAGCACGCGCATCAGCGCACGATAACAAGGGGCAAGGTGTGTACTCGGTCTGCGGCAGAGATGCGTACGCTGTACGATCCCGCCGCAAGGTGGCGCACACTCATGCGATTGCGCAGGTCAGCCGAATGATGCATAACGACGTTACCCTCAACATCAAGGATGTCGATACCGAGCACACCGTCGCCAGTTACCTCGATAACGTCCTTCGCCGGATTAGGGGCGATGCTGAACGGTGGTGCAGTATTCTCGACACTGGCTACGCCGTCTGTCGTGAAGTTCCTCGCCGTGGTCCACTCGCCTGCCACACCATCGCGAATACCGCGAACACGCCAGAAGTACCTCGTGCCGGGCTCCGTAATGGTCACACTCGTTGCCGTGTCCGACGTCCGACCCTCGCTGAACACCGTACTGATGGTAATGGTGGTGCCAACCTGATACTCGTATGAATCCGCACCCTTCAGTGCCTCCCATTGCAGAACGATGTTACCTGTAGGCACATTTCTAGCTCCGGCCATCGGCAATCGAAGTGTAGGTTTTCCTACGACGGTAGTGAACGTCCAGACGTCTGACGGAGCGCTCTTTCCGGATACGCCAAATGCCGTCACACGCCAGTGATAGGTCGTGAAGTCCGCATCAACACCAATGTTGCCCACGGAGTCGGCTGCAACATTGTCGACCACACGCACGATGTCCGCCATCGCCTCATCACGGGCGATCTCCACGCGGTAGGAC
>JAULYI010000125.1:0-4463 GCA_032117915.1 Kapaibacterium sp. (SeqCode)
GCGCTGTGCCGGTCGGAAGTCGGCCACGGCTGCAGCAAGGATGGCCACGTCGTAGTCCACGGCAACGGTCGCCTCGAACATCTCCTGAGCGCTTGTCACGCGGACGGTCTCAACGCCCATGGGAGCGGAAAGGGGCGATGGTCCGAGCACCAGCGTCACCAGCGCTCCGCGGTCACGCGCCGCTTCTGCCAGGGCAATGCCCATACGTCCGGACGAGTGGTTGCCGATGTAACGTACATCGTCGATCGCCTCGTGCGTCGGTCCTGCGGTGATCACCACGCGTCGGCCGGCCAGTGTATGCGCCGCAGGGTCGACGCCTTCGGCGCCAGCCGAGGGTGTTCGGTCGGTAGGTGTTGCTTCAGCATGGCGTTGTGGTGCTGCGTCATCGAACGGACCGTGAGCCTGCACAGCATCGATCAGCGTGTCGATCTCGGGCAGGCGCCCTGCCCCTGACAGACCCGAGGCCAGAGGACCCGAGACCGGGGGGATGATGATGGCGCCGTCGTGAGCGATACGGTCCACATTGCGCCGCGTCGCCGGATGGTCCCACATGTCGGTATCCATGGCCGGAGCCACGATCAGCGGCGTACCCACGGGAAGGGAGCAGGCTACGGTCATCAGGGCTGTGTCGCACATCGCATTGGCAAGGCGTGCAAGCGTCGTGGCCGAACAGGGAGCGATCAGCATCACATCGGCCCACCGTGCCAGGTGGACGTGCCATGAGCCACGGTCCTGGATCGACGCGTCGTACGGATCGATGATGACCGGATGCAGCGACGTCGCCTCGAGTGCCAGCGGCGCCACGAATTCGCGGGCCGAGGGCGTCATCACGACGTGCACGTCGTGTCCTGCACGACGCAGGTCGCGCACCAGCCAGGGCGTCTTATACGCCGAGATGCTACCGGTAATGCCGAGGATGACGTTCATGGCGGGAGCCTGGATGGTGTCGATACAACGAGGCCTTCACAACGGAAAACGCCATCGCGGCATGCCGGATGGCGTTGAGAGAATACAGCATGAAACGATCGAACGCGCTTATCAGGCGGCCGGCGGTGCCGGTACTTCGCCATCCTTGACCGTGATCTGGCCGTCAACCATTTCCTTCATTGCCAGAAACGTCGGCTTGGGAATCAGATCGAACTCACGGCTGATGGCAATCTGGTCGTAGTTCGGGCCTTCTGCCTCGTCCGTGTCGATGATCACATCGGCCATACGCTCCGTCAGCTGCGTCTTGATCTGGTCATTGATCTGCCGCGAGCGCATACCCATAGCCACGATGCTGCGATAGATGGAGCCCTTGGCGGACTCTTCCATGCGAACTTCAACGGGGTTGACGATGTAGGTGCTCATGAATTACCTGCCGGATAGTCGTTGAAACAAGGGAGGCAAAGATAGGAAAACGAAGCGGATTACACGTCGACATTCCCGCGCAAGCGGAAATCCAATGGGTCCCCGCGTTCGCGGGGATGACGACGCGTTACTCAGCCGTGGCTGACGTGGTACGGCAGACGGAAATCATGCATTTTTGCCCACGTACTATCACGAATACGAATGTGTTGTCTATGCATGCATCTGCCGAAACCGAACGTGCCGAACTTCATAAGACCATCTGGCGGATCGCCAACGACCTGCGCGGTAGCGTCGATGGGTGGGACTTTAAGACGTATGTACTGGGGATGCTGTTCTACCGGTTCATCTCGGAGAACCTGACGCGATACATCAACGAGCAGCAGCGCGCTGCGGGCGATGCCCACTTCGACTACGTGGCGTTCCATGATGCCGACGCCGAGCTCGGACGCGAAGCCACGGTGAATGAAAAGGGCTTCTATATCCTACCGTCGCAGCTGTTTGCCAATGTGCGGAAACACGCGCGCAACGACGATAATCTGAACGAGACGCTGAGTCGCGTGTTCGCGGCCATCGAAGGCTCGGCAAATGGACAGGATAGTGAGGATGATTTCAAGGGGCTGTTCGACGACCTTGATGTGAACAGCAGCAAGCTCGGTCCAACGGTTGCCAAGCGCAATGAAAAGCTGGTGAAGCTGCTCGATGCCATCGGCGACCTGCCATTGACGGGGGCCGACGGAAACTTTACCGAGAATGCGAACGACCTCTTCGGCGATGCCTACGAATACCTGATGCAGATGTATGCGTCAACGGCCGGCAAATCCGGTGGCGAGTTCTTCACGCCCCAGGAAGTGTCGGAGCTACTGGCACACATCACGGTGGTAGGCAAGACGGAAGTGAACAAGGTGTACGACCCGGCCTGCGGCTCGGGTTCGCTGCTGCTGAAGTTTGCCAAGGTGCTCGGACGCGACAAGGTGCGCCAGGGGTTCTATGGTCAGGAAGTAAACCTTACCACCTTCAACCTCTGCCGCATCAACATGTTTCTGCACGATGTGAACTTCGAGAAGTTCAACATCGCCCATGGCGATACGCTCACGGATCCGGCGCATTGGGACGAAGAGCCCTTCGAGGCCATCGTGTCGAACCCGCCGTACTCGATCAGGTGGGATGGCGATGCCAATCCGCTGCTGATCAACGATCCGCGCTTTGCACCTGCGGGCGTGCTGGCTCCGAAGAGCAAGGCCGACCTAGCCTTTACCATGCACATCCTTTCGTGGCTGGCCGTGAACGGCTCCGCCGCCATCGTCGAATTCCCGGGTGTGCTGTACCGCGGTGGCGCTGAACAGAAGATCCGTCAGTACTTGGTCGACAACAACTTCGTCGATGCCGTTATCCAACTGCCCCCTGACCTGTTCTTTGGCACCACGATTGCCACGTGCATCATCGTGCTGAAGAAGTCCAAGCTCGATAACGCCACACTCTTCATCGACGCAAGCAATGAGTTCCAACGCGTTGGCAACAAGAACAAGATGTTGCCGGAACACCAGCAACGCATTCTTGAAGCATTCACGGCACGGCAGAATGTAGACCACTTTGCTTCACTCGTCGATAACAGCGTCATCGCCGAAAACTCCTACAACATCGCCGTCTCGTCCTACGTAGCCCAGGAAGACACGCGCGTTGCCGTGGACATCGCCGCCCTCAACGCCGAGATCGCCCGCATCGTTGCTCGCCAACACGAGCTCCGCACATCCATCGATGCCATCGTCGCTGAATTTGAAGGGGGCAAGGCATGAACCGCATCGATCAACTCTTAGCAGAGCTGTGTCCGGAGGGAGTGGAGTATCGGAAGTTGGGGGACGTGTGTAAGGTACTCAATGGTTTTGCCTTCGAGGCTGCGTTGTTTAATACTCAAGCTGACGGATTGCCGATAGTTAGAATACGAGATCTCAATTCAGGTTTTTCGGGCACTTACTTTTCAGGATTGTATGACGATCGTTACCTCGTCCAAAATGGTGATCTGTTGATTGGCATGGACGGCGAATTCAATGCTGTTACTTGGAAGCATGGAAAGGCATTGTTAAACCAACGTGTGTGTCGACTTCAAGAGTTCTCTGATGTTATGCTCAAGCGTTTTATGTTTTATAAGGTTCAGGATGAGTTAGACCGCATTCAATCAGGTACTCAGGGATCGACGGTTAAGCACTTGTCTTCTAGAGAGCTTGAGCAAGCACCCATCCCCATCCCCCCACTCGAAATCCAGCGGGAGATCGTGAAGATCCTCGACGCCTTTACAGAGCTGGAAGCAGAGCTGGAAGCAGAGCTGGAAGCACGGAAGACGCAGTATGCGTATTACCGCGATACGCTGCTCAACTTCGACGGACGTGATGATGTGCGGTGGGCAACATTGGGGGAAGTGGCTATTGTTGGCACTGGCAGCAGAAATACGAACGAGGCGGTTCTGAATGGTGCTTATCCGTTCTTTGTTAGGTCGCAGGAACCCCTCGCAATAAATGAGTTCGAATTCGACGAGGACGCAATCATAACTGCTGGTGACGGTGTTGGTGTCGGCAAGGTGTTCCACTTTGTAACTGGCAAGTATGCTCTTCATCAGAGGGCATATCGTATCGTTATCGCCGCCGGCTCGTTACTTCCGAAGTATGCATTTCATTTCATTCGGAATGACTTCGGTCGCTATCTCGAGATGACATCTGTCCACGCTTCTGTGACTTCACTTCGCAAACCGATGTTTGAGAAGTACCCCATCCCCATCCCGCCTCTTGCCGAGCAAGAGCGGATCGTGGAGATCCTGGACAAGTTTGATGCGTTGGTGAACGACCTTTCGAGTGGGTTGCCGGCAGAGATCGCGGCACGGCGCAAGCAGTACGAGCATTACCGCGACCGGCTGCTGACGTTTAGGGAGCGTGGAGTTGGGATTACTCAGGGCATTGCGTTACGTACTCAACGCATTGAGTAAAATAACTCAGTGCGTTGAGTAAAATCGGAGCAGATACCATCATACATCGTCACCAATGAGTACATCCATCGCCCCCTATCATTTCGACCCCATTGCCTTGTCGAACGAGAGTACGGTAGTAGCCGAGTACGAAGCCGAT
>JAULYI010000126.1:0-11619 GCA_032117915.1 Kapaibacterium sp. (SeqCode)
TCGCAGCAGCCCCGGAGCAATGTTGCGTTCCATGAGTGCCGCCTCGATGGCCAGCGTGCCGCTGCCGCCCATGGGGTTTACCATGGCCTGGCCCTGCTCCCAGGTTGTCGAGAGCATGATGGCGGCGGCAAGAGACTCGCGGAGTGGAGCCTTGCCCCCCTGCAGACGATAGCCTCTGTCCGATAGGGACGTGCCCGATGTGTCGATGGCAACAGAGACGTTGGAACCGTGCCAGTACAGGAAGACAACGGAGCTGTCGGTGCGCGATCCACTGTTGGGACGCACACCGTGGATGGCTCGCATGCGGTCAACAATGGCGTCTTTACACCGCACGTTGGCAAACTGTGTGTTGTCGATGCTCGGCGTGTCGATGCTCGAGATCACACTCAGATAGCCGTCGCGAGGGATCCATGCTTCCCACGGAATGGTGGTGACGCCTTCGTACATCTCTTGGGGCGTTTCGGCCGTGAACGAGTGTAGACGCAGCAGTACGCGGTGCGCAGTACGCAACCAGAGGTTGCAGCGTATACAGTCGGCAAGATCACCTTCGGTGACGACACCGGCGGGCAGGATGGAGTGAACAGGAAGTCCGAGCGCAGCCACTTCGCGAGCCAGGACATCGGAAATGCCCTTGGGGCACGTGATGTGAATGATCATTCGGTTGCGCTATTCAAACTGTTGGCGAATGTATTTAAGCATGGGTACGCCGTCAACACGGCGAAAGAAATCGCGCTCCCAGAACTCGCCGCGAGGTACCCCCTCGGCATCGAGGTACCAGGGCGTCTTCAGTGCATCGAACGTGAACTGCAGGTGCTCTTCATCGTCGTACGCACGCTCGTTCTTGAAGGTGGTGCGCACTCTGTCCCAGTACCACACGCCGTCGACCTTCTCGAGTGCATACAGGGTGAAGGCGCAGCGTGCGGTATCGCGTTGATTGCGCGGATAGATGATCACACCCTGGGCACCGCGCATAAAGCGCAGACCGACCGTACCACCAAAGGTGGTAGCGGTCGACACAAGGGCCTTTGATCCGTCGGGCGAACGCAGCATCCATCGGTGCTTCGCATCGGATGGCTGCAAGGTGTCTGCCGAGAGTGCTGTAAGAAGGTCTGCATCGACACGCTGCGACCAGAGATTGCGATGGAACCACGCACGGCGTTCGTCCATGATGCTGTCACGGCGGACGTAGCGCGGCAGCGTGCGCTTGATGATGCTCGTGGGTATCTCCGAGATCGTCGCTGCAGCAGCGTCAATGGCCGACACCCACGTGCCGCCGCGAATGAAGGACGTGCGCGTTGCCAGCCCGGAGTCGCTGGTCGTGATAACGGTATCCACGAGCACACGCTGTGTGGGCACATGCAGCATCTGCATGCGAACGCGGCACTGGCGCTGCGCGCCAGGACGCACAAGCTCCACGCTCGGGATGGCGACTACGTATTGCGCCTGCACGACCTGCGCGGCCTCGTATGAGGCGCGTGTGCGAACCTTCATGGTCGTGTCGAGATGCACCATGGCATCACCCAACGTAAATGACAGCACGGTGTAGGTGCTGTTCCAGATCCGGCTGCCAAGCCTATGCTCCAGGTCATTGGCCAGGGTGTCTTCGTCGGCATATCGCGCGTAGCGCAGAACGGCGGCACGGTCGGGGTCGACAGAAAACGCCTCGCTCACTTCGAATGTCCGTGCGCGGTTGTACGTGCGCAGACTGTCGGCCACAGCGTCAACGTCAGACGCGGCATTGTCATCAACACGGAACACGTCCGGATAGAGCACCATGACTACGGGATGCTCCATCTGCGGCTGGATCATCTGGCCGGTCGAGCACGAGGCAACGACAATGGCTGCAAGCACAACCGGTATGGCGATTCGACTACCCACGGAGCACGTCATCCAATGCCGCAACAAAGGTGTCAACATCATCACGCGTGATCACGTACGGTGGCACGATACGGATAACGTTGCCTGCCGTAGCATTGGCGATCACGCGCCGGTCCAGCAGGGCCGCCACAACTGGTGCTGCCTCTTCGTTCAGCACCACGCCCTGCATGCAGCCACGCCCGCGGATCTCGCGGATACGCTGTGGATACGTCGCAGCCAGATGCGCGAGAGCCGAATGCAGGTATGAGCCGATGCTACGCACATGCTCCAGCAGTCCATCCATTACCTCTTGCACGACAACGCTGCCGGCCGCGCAGGCAACGGCATTGCCGCCATAGGTGGTGCCATGCATGCCGCGCTCGAGCAGCGATGCCACGTCATTGGTGGTCAGGATGCCGCCAAGCGGCAGACCGCCACCCATCGACTTTGCCACGGCAACGATGTCGGGTCGGATACCGTAATGTTCAAAGGCGAAGAAGTCACCCGTACGCCCCACGCCTGTCTGCACTTCATCGGCGATCAGCAGGAAGCCATAGCGTTCACGGGCAGCCATGATCGCATCGACGAATTCCCTCGACGCTTCGGCAATGCCCCCCTCCCCTTGCACGAATTCCAGCACGACGGCACAGGTGTGCTCATCGACGCGGGATTCGAGAGCATCGACATCATTGTACGGGAGCACCAGAGTGTTTGGCAGAAACGGCCCCATGCCCTCTTTGTACAACGGCTTGTCCATGATCGATAAGGGGGCATAGGTACGGCCGTGGAAGCCACCGGTGAAGCCCACGATGTCGTAGGAACCGTTACGCGAACCACGACGTCGGGCCAGCTTCATGGCCGCTTCGATGGCTTCCGCACCGGAGTTCGAAAAGAACACACGGTCGAAGCCGGAGATGCTCTTGAGCTTCTCGGCCAGCTCTACCTGCACATCCTGGTAGAAGAAGTTCGACACGTGCATGTAACGGCGTGCCTGGTACGTAACGGCCTCGACAACACGCGGATGCGAGTGACCGAGGGCGTTTACGGCGATACCGCCAAGGAAGTCCAGATAGACGTTCCCATCGACGTCGATGATGCGACACCCTTCGGCGCGGTCGATGGCGATGGGCAACCGTTTGTAGGTCTGCATGAGCGAGGCTTGCTCACGCTCGATGAGGTGCTGATGCTTCATGGCTTGATGATGATGATCTCGACTCTGCGATTCAGTTGTCGGCCCTCGTCAGTGTCGTTCGCTGCCACCGGACGAGCCTTACCGTAGCCCACGGCGCGGATACGCGAGGCGTCGGCACCGTGCGCAGCGAAGTAGGCTGCCACGGCTTGAGCCCGCTCGGCCGACAGACGCTGATTGGTGGCGTCTCTGCCGCGGTTGTCCGTGTGGCCGCCAACCTCGATCTGCATTGTGGTGCTCGCACCGAGCATCTGCACAACGCGGTCAAGTTCGGAGAACGACTCGGGACGCAGCGTCGCCTTTGCATAGTCGAAGAAGATGTTGTTTAACGGCAGCGCCTGCCCCTCCTCAATGGGCACCAGATAGAGGTCGCGGCGGAGCTCTGCATAGGCTGTCGTCGACGTCAGATCCAGGTTGTCGCTGACGGACGCAACGCCTTCGGCCGAGGCACGAAAGCCGTACTTGGTGCCGGCCGGCAGCACGATCTTGTAATCGCCGCTGCCGGGCGCAGACCGTGCGATGCCGATCTCGCGGCCGGTGGTAAGGTCTTCGTAGGCAACGGCCGCCTCGATCGGCTGACCCGTCTTCTTGTTGATGACCTTGCCATAGACCAGTACGACAGGGTTCGGGCGCACCTGCTCAGGCAGGGGCACACGAAAGATGTCGCCTGCTCCGGTCGTGTTGACGTACGACACGAAGTATGCATAGTCACCGCGGGCAGGGATCGTGTAGTACAGATCCCATCGACGCGAGTTGATGGTAGGACCAAGATTCTCGGGTTCGCTCCACGTCGTCCACGTAGAGTCCAGTCGCTTCGAGACGAAGATGTCGAACGCACCGTAGCCACCACGTCCGTCTGTGGCGAAGTACAGCGACGTTCCGTCGGATGCCAGAAATGGTGTGGCCTCGTCGCCCGCGCTGTTCACGGTCTTCCCGAGATTTTTCGGCTCACTCCATACGGAGTCGTTCTCGCGGAACGATACATACAGGTCCTTACCACCGGATCCGTCCGTACGTTCCACGGTCATGATCAGCGTCTTACCGTCATTCCCCAGCGAAAACTCCCGGTGGAAGCTACGCGTGTACCAATTGCGGATGATCACCGGCTTGGGCACACCCCATCCGCTCTCCGTGCGGCGCACGATGGCCAGCACGCGGTTCGGATTCAGCGCATCGGAGTAGGCATCGTTGATCAGCGCCAGATTTCCGTCGGGCGTGATCGCGAACATGTGGTTGTTCTCGCGGTTGTTCAGCGGGGCACCCACGTTCACGGCCTTCCCCCATGTACCGTCGTCCTGCACGGTGCTCATCCAGATATCCTGACGCATACCGCCGACGTTCTCGGGCGAGTTCGACCTGCAGAAGTAGAGCGTACGTCCGTCCGGAGCGATGACGGGCAGAACGTCGTCGTACTTGCTGTTTACGGCGGGACCAAGGTTCTCGGCACGCACGGTGTCTTGCAGCATCGTGCCTTGCCGCAGAAATGGATGGGAGTGGGCAGCGACAACAGTGGCCACGGTCAGGATGACCGTGGCCACTGTCATTGCGAGATATCGTGCATTGATCACGTGATCTTACTTCTTGGGCTCGATCGTCATGGTGATCTTGGTGAGCGGATTGTCACGCGGGTCGCGCGGCGAATTCACGATCATGTCCGCCACTTCCATGCCGCTGATCACTTCGCCAAAGCCGGTGTAGCTGCCGTCGAGCGAAGGCGTCGGAGCGACGCAGATGAAGAACTGGCCGCCGAACGAGTTGGGGTCATTGGTACGAGCGGCCGACAGGGTTCCGCGGACGTGCTTACGGCTGTTGAACTCGGCCTTGACCTTGTTCGGATAGCCACCGGTACCCCATGTTTCGCGCGGACCTTCCTTGCTGTTCGGGTCGCCGCCTTGGATCACGAAGCCCGGGATCACGCGGTGGAATGCCGTACCGTTGTAGTAGCCTTCCTTTACGCGATCGTCGAGGAACTTGCAGTGGAGCGGAGCGACGTCCGGCCATGTACGAATGGTCATCTTACCCAATTCCTTGCCGCCCTGGGTGACGGTGATGATGTATTCTTCCACGTTGACTTGTACCTCCTGATTGGTTGTTGGCTGCGAACAGGCGATGGTAACAACGCCGATGAGCGCAGAGATGAATACGAACATTGCTCGCATGGTGGTCTCGATAGATGTTGGTTGATGATGGTTGGTTAACGTTCGGCTGTCAGCAGTCGGATGCTCTTGATCACGACTGGCGTCTTTGGTATTCCGTCGGTATCACTGAGTGGTCCGGGTTCAACGGGGACGCTTCCGATGGCCCGGACAACGTCAAGGCCTTCAATGACGCGTCCAAAGATCGTGTATTGGTGTGGAAGAATACTCGCTCGGTCCAGACAGACGAAGAACTGGCTGGTGCCTGTACCCGAGGCCTGCTTGCGCGCCATGGCCACCACTCCCGGCTGGTAGCCGGCACGGGACGACGGTGTGGCGGCGTCGAGCTCTTCGGGCAGGGGCGTTCCGTCTGCCGTCTGACCGTTCATGCCCCACGTGGCGCGGGCCGAAGCGTCGCGTGTTTTGGGGTCGCCCGCCTGGATCACAAAGTCCTGCGCAACGCGGTGGAACAGGATGCCGTCGTAGAACTTGCGGCGTACGAGTCCCACAGCATTAGCAACGGTCTTCGGCGCGTCAAGGCCGTACAACCCCATGGTGAAGTCACCCTTCGATGTCACAACGCGCAGCATATGGGTAACGACGGCGGTGTCACCCGGCGCGACCGCCTGCGCGGTATCACGTGCGGCTGAGTCCGGCGCGGCCATCTCGCCCAGAACGCGATCGCGTTCCGTTGGCAGGTCGTTCGTAGCGTCGGCGCACGAGGCCAACACGAAGGCAACGGCAAGAAGGTGGACGATGACATGCATGGACGATGTTCTGTTCCGCGTCATAGTAGTTCCGAAGGTAGTACGTGCATCCTTAGGGCAGTGGTGTGACGGTTCCCAGGGCAAGCAGAACGGCCAGCAGCAGGCCGACGGCAATGCGATAGACCACGAAGGACGTCATGGTACGCTGCCGCAGGAAGCCGAGCAGGAAGGCGATCGACCAGTAGCCGCTGACGCCCGCCGCGAGCGTAGCCATGGCAAGCTCCATGCCCCCTTCCGACCAGTAGATATGGTCGAGTTCGTCTAGAAACTGCAGGATGCCAGCGCCCAAGATGGCGGGAATACTGAGCAGGAATGAGAACCGCGCTGCACTCTCACGAGTAAGCCCCAGGGCCAGAGCAGCCGTCATGGTGGTGCCGGAACGTGACGATCCTGGGATGAGAGCCACGGCCTGAGCCAGACCGATAAGCAAGGCGTCCTTGACGTTCATCGTGGCCGTGGTACGGTGGAACGAGGCGCGACGGTCAACGAGCCAGAGCACTGCCGCCAGACCAATGAGTGACGCCGCGATCACACGCAGGTCCTTGGTGAAGGTGCCTTCAATGGCATCCTTGAAGGTCAGACCAATGACGATGATGGGGATCGACCCCAGCAGAACGAACCAACCCATCCGTGCATCGGCAGACTGCGCGGAGAACGACGTCCGACGCAGAACATTCTCGCTCAGAAAGGCCACGGTCATAGAGCGGATCTCACGTCGAAAGTACGCTAGCACCGCAGCCAGTGTGCCCAGCTGCACCACCGCCATAAAGGCCGTCCACCGCTCCGGATGATTAGGGTCTATTACGCCAAGCAGCGAGGCGGCAATAGTAAGGTGTGCCGTACTCGAGATCGGAATGAATTCACTCAAGCCCTGGATTAGCCCCAGCAGCATGGCTTCGATCATGGTCATGGCGCAAAGTTATCGCAAAGCGTCTGCATGACATACCCCGTCGTCACACTTCCACCCCCTTGCGTCACGAAGTGCTGAACCGATCAACTATCATCCACCATCATTGCATCGAGGGATACCATGAGTGTACACAGCCTTCGCATCCATGCCCGGGCCGAGGCCTTGGCAGACCGACTGAGCGTTATCATCGAACTGTGGGCGCCGATCCACAGGGATGGCCTGGGACGCACCATCGTCGAATCGGCAGAGGATATTGCCGCACAGATCAAGAAGTCGTACGAGGCACGGATCACCGACGAGAAGCTGCACCGGCTGGTGCTGGCCGACGAGTGCATCCAGGAGGCCAAGCACGGCATCTACCGGTCGATAAACCGCGCCCTGCTCGACGAACACGAGGGGACGATGCTCACGCGGTCGTTCCGCGGTCTGTCGATCAGCACGATAGAGTTTGCCAATGCCATCCTTGAACGTGATCCCGAGTATCGCGGTCAGTGGCGTCCGTGGGTGGAACGTCGCAGAGTCTGGAAACTCCGTGCAATGGCAGACGTCGTCGACAACGTTGCCGATGACATCGTGAATATGGGCGTGAATCCCGAGTTTGAGCCGCGTAGCTGCACGGTGAACGGCCTGATGGAGTGGTTCGACGATGCAGAGGAGGATGAGAACGACATGACGGCCGAAGGTGCGAAGCCCGGATCAACCTCGGACACAACCTCGGACACATCGTCGGACACAACATCCGATACAGCATCCGATACAGCATCAGGCTCACTGAGCGATGCAGAGAAGACCTGAGCTGCCAACATCACTTTGCGTCATACCACGATTCGCCAACGCCGGAGTCAACCAGCACCGGTACGCCATCGAGTGGCTGGGCCTGTTCCATGCATTCCACAACGAGTGCCCGAAGGTCATCCACTTCGTCTGTGAAGGCTTCGAACACCAGTTCGTCATGCACCTGCAGCATCATCAGCGAGCGCATCTTGGCTGTTTTCATGCGGCTGTGCACATCGATCATCGCAAGCTTCATCATGTCTGCGGCCGTACCCTGGATGGGCATGTTGACCGCTGCGCGTTCGGCGGAGGTACGCAGACCGCGGTTATTACTGTCGATCAGCGGGAAGTATCGCCGGCGTCCGAGCAACGTCGTGGCAAAGCCGCGGCTACGCGTGGATTCGACGGTACTGTCTATGTACTGCTTAATGCCGCTGTACTTCTCGAAGTAGTTGGCAATGATCTGCTGCGCCTCCGTGCGGCTGATGCCGAGCTGCTGCGACAGGCCGTGAGCGCCCTGACCGTACATGATGCCGAAGTTCACCGTCTTGGCAACACGTCGCTGGTCACCCGTAACCTGGTCGATCGTCGTGTCAAACAGCAGAGCCGCCGTAGCAGCGTGTACGTCGGCTCCGCCGGCAAATGCCTGCATCAGCCCATGGTCCTGCGAGATGGCTGCCATGATGCGCAGTTCGATCTGGGAGTAATCGGCCGACAGGATGACGGCATCCTTGTGCTGCGGCACGAAAGCCTTGCGGATGCGCAGGCCGAGTTCGGTACGCACGGGAATGTTCTGCAGGTTGGGCTCGGTAGACGACAGACGTCCGGTCGCTGCAACGGTCTGGTTATACGTGGTATGCACCCTACCGGTGTGCGGATTGATCAGCCGCGGCAGCGACTCGACGTAGGTCGAACGGAGTTTTTCGACTTGTCGGTACTCCATGACCATTCGTGCGATGGGATAGATCTCGGCCAGTTCCGTGAGTACGGCCGCATCGGTACTATAGCCCGTCTTTGTCTTGCGCTGAGCGGGCAGCATCATGCGTTCAAACAGTACCTCGCCAAGCTGTTTTGGCGAGTTGATCGCGAACTCCTCTCCCGCTTCCTTCCAGATCTCCTGCTCCAGACGTTGTGCCTCGGTCCGCATGAAGCTTCCAAGGTCGTGCAGTGCCGACGTGTCGATGGCGATTCCGTTGAACTCCATCGTTGTGAGCACCTCTTCCACCGGGAATTCGACCTTCACCGCAAGGTCCGTCAGGTCTGCGCGGTCGAGTTCGGGCTTGAGTCGTTCCATGAGCTTCATCGCCAGATCGGCGTCTTCTGCAGCGTACTCGGCCACTACGGCAGGATCGACGTCACGCATGGATCGCTGTGCCCCTTTTTTCTCACCGATCAGCGACGTGATGGAAATGGGTTCGTAGCCCAGCCACCGTTGCGAGAGTGCGTCAAGGTTGTGGGGTTTATCGGCGTCAAGGATGTAGCTGGCCAGCATGGAGTCGAAGGCAACGGGATGTACCACGATGTCATGACGTCGCAGGATCAGCGAGTCATACTTCAGGTTCTGTCCGACCTTACCGACATGCTTGTCGTGCAGGAGTGGACGCAGCCTGTGCAGCACCTTCTCGACGGGCAGACCGTGTCCGACTGTGCTGCCAAAGAGCGAATCGGGGGCTGCATCGGCACTGTCGATAACGGCTATGTAGTACGCGCGGCCGGGGCGTGCACACAGGGCAACGCCTACAATGCCGCACTGCATGGCATTGAGCGATGTGGTCTCGAGGTCAACGCTGAGCAGTTCCGGCTTACCAAGGTCGTCCAGCATGGCGTCGAAAGCTTCCCACGTATCGATGAGCGAGTAGTCATGCGGGACGTCGGCAAGGTGCTTCAGCATACCTGCATGTTCTTCTTCGTTGCGGGCAAGCGGTTCGTGCGGAGCGTCAGCGTCGGACGGTGGCGGCACGTGCGTGATCTCTACACCGGCCTTGTCGGCATACTTCTGGAACTTGCGGCGGAGCGTGCCAAAGCCAAGCTCATGACAGAATGCATCGATGGCATCGAAGTCCATCGGCTTGCGGTGCAGGGCCACGCGCTTAGCATCGACGGGTACGTCGGTGTGGATCGTTACCAACTGCTTCGACAGAAACGCCATATCGCGCGACGCTTCGAGTTTGGTGCGCAGCGATGCCCGCTCGATGGCATCCAGATTGGCATAGATATTCTCGACCGTGTCGTACTGCTCTACCAGTGGCACGGCCGTTTTCTCGCCCACACCCTTCACACCGGGCACGTTGTCGGACGAATCACCGATCAGCGCCAGCACGTCGATCACGTGGTCGGGCTTTACGCCAAACTTCTCCTTCACCTTAATGGCATCGTAGATCTCGTACTCGCCAACGTCCTTACCGGGACGCAGCACCTTCACCTTGTCATTCACCAGCTGGAAATAGTCTTTGTCCGACGTAACGCACAGTATCTCATGTCCGTCCACCGATTCTCGCTTCGCGATCGTACCAATGATATCATCGGCTTCGAAGCCGGGCATTTCGATGCGCTCCAGCCCCATCATCGTGATCAGCTCCTTGATACGTCCAAGCTGTGGCACCAGATCATCGGGAAAGGCATCGCGATGGGCCTTGTACTGATCGTACATCTCGTGTCGAAACGTCGGTTCCTTCGTATCGAACACCACAGCAATGGCATCGGGGTCGTGCTTATCCAGCAGCGACGTCAGCATGTTCGCAAAGGCAAACACGGCAAACGTCGGCTCGCCTGTGTTCGACTGCATACTCGTGCGCTGCAGGGCGTGATAGGCACGGAACACCAGTGCCATGGCATCGATCAGAATGATTGGTCCGGGCATATCGGCAGAGCGGTCGTGAGCGGAAACACATCAACACGGCGAACCTACGCCATTCCTGCGGCAATGTCTGCTACGTTGTGCTTTTGACGCAATTTTGCGCCTATGATGATGACCGATCTCTGGATGTACGGTGGCTTTGTGCTGCTGATTCTGTTCTTCCTGGCGCTCGACCTGGGATTGTTCAACCGCACGCCGCATGTTGTCAAGCTGAGCGAGGCGCTGGGGTGGACGGCGGTGTGGTTTACCATGGCCATGCTATTCAACGGCTTTGTGTATTACACACGGGGTCCGGTTGCAGCTGCCGAATTCTTCGCTGGATACCTTCTTGAGCAGTCGTTATCGGTTGACAACATCTTCGTCATCATCCTGATCCTGAAATATTTCAAGGTGGCCCCGCAATACCACCACAAGGTGCTCTTCTGGGGCATCATTGGTGCCTTGCTCATGCGCGGCATCATGATCGGCGTGGGTGCCTTCCTGATCCATCAGTTCTCGTGGATCTTCTACGTCTTTGGTGCCTTCCTGATCTTCACCGGCATCAAGATGGCTTTCAGTAGCGAAGACGAACAGGACCTCGAGCAGAACGTCGTTGTGCGCTACAGTCGAAAGTGGCTGAGGGTTACCAACGAGTATCATCAGGACCGGTTCAGCATCACCCAGAACGGCATGCGCTACTTCACGCCGTTGTTCCTGGTCTTGGTCGTGGTCGAGTTCACAGACCTCATCTTTGCCGTGGATAGCATCCCGGCCATTTTCGCCGTCACCCGTGACTCCTTCATCGTCTTCACCTCGAACGTCTTCGCCATAATGGGATTACGGTCGCTCTTCTTTGCCGTTGCCGGCGTCATGGGTCTGTTCCACTACCTCAAGTACGGCCTCAGCATCATCCTGACCTTCATCGGCGTCAAGATGTTCATCCAGCACTGGTACAAGCTCCCCATCGAAGTCGCCCTGGGCGTCATCGTCGCCGTACTGGCCATCTCCATCCTTGCCTCGGTCGTGTTCCCGCAGAAAGCCTCGGAAGGGGGCAATGCCTGACCTTCGGTTACCCATGGCATCGTATGCGCAGTGGTGTCGTCTGGCGCTCTGCGCCACCCTCGTCATCACCCTTGCCGCCTGCTCGTCCG
>JAULYI010000127.1:0-11277 GCA_032117915.1 Kapaibacterium sp. (SeqCode)
CGCTCGATCGCGAACCAAAGAGTTCGAGAGCCGTAGGAGTCGGACGTGCAGGAACGTAGCCATGCAGCAATCCGCGATCGAGCTGCGGCAGGACCTTACCGCGATAGACCATGTAATCGATCACCGCTTCAGACTGGTACGTTCGTTCGTTACGAAGGGAATCAATGCCCGTGGCGAAGATCTTTACCACGGACGGGCCGGTAGCGACGCGATCTGCCGGTAACGTGATGCTAGCCGTTCTCCGTCCCATTCCGTTGCTATAGCTGGCGACTGGGGCACTACCATCAATCGACACATCAATGCGGTGATCAACGTCAAACGGAGAATTATTCACGGTGTACAATGACACGTCAACCTGCATGGTATCGACGGGATACACGAACTCAGCATGCTTCATCCGTTGATAGGCGCTGGCATTGAGGGCGTTCCAATAGAAGCCTTCACCCTCTACGACGTCACTGTTAAATACGCCGAAGTCGGCATTGTCGGCATCGCCAAGGTGATAATGTCCGGTATCGTACTCGACGTGGCGGTGCATACGGATGTAGCGCAATGTATCGCGCGCATCTATGGTCGGCGCAACCGTAATCCTGGTAGATGAAACTGTGTCAGCAAGGGTCAGATAGAAGACGGCCGTCGTATCCCATAGTGAAAACCACGTGGAGTCTCCATAGGGTCGTCTACCGAAGAACACGATCTGTGCTGTATCGGTGAGGAGAGTACCGGCAACGTCGTTCCGAATGTGCAGCGGCACTTCACGACCCTTATGCCACATCTGCAATCGATTGGTCGCCACGTTGACAAACCCGGATTCTGCCGCTATGACGTCCTTCCCGCTCAGAACGGCAAGACCGTCGGTACGCGTGTGCACCTTCACGTACGGAGCGCCTTTTCGTAACCATGTCTCAGGCCGAACGGTTTCCTGGATTGCTTCACTTGTTTTCGAACGCATCAATGATCTGAATGTTCCATTGATTACAGCCGGCAGGTACGTTGGTACGGACAACGGAGTCTCTGAACGACGTAGCAGACCATTGTCAAAGCGGATGCGAACGACACCTTGGCTTAGGACGCGAATGCCACCGACGTACCGTTGCCAAGGATGGATCGTTAGAATTGAGACCGGTACCCCATTGACAAGACCGGCCTTAGTCATTGTCACGAACGGTGAACCGATCCGGTCCGACGTATGTCCAGGGAGCTCGTGCCACTGTTGTCCCTCAACAGATATCGCCGGTCTTCGTACCACATCTGGTACGATCACAGACCAGCGAAGCACATCGCCGATTGACATTGTGTCAAGAGGCTTATCTGCGTGCTCGTCTGCCAAAGCCAAACGGGAAGGGTCGGCAGGGTCATAGCGTACGATCGACTCTAGCCTCGACAACGTGATCGTCACGCCATACTCGGTCGACTCGACAGCGAGGTGCTGTGCCGAGGCGGAAACCGCTAGGAGGAGCGATGCTATGGCAAGGCGTAGGAGCATGGTGTTGATCTGACTCTTACAGAAAGCGCCGTGGTACAGGGTCGTACCACGGCGCTATAACAGATTTATTTGGCGAAAAGTTACGAACGGGCGCCGCTGCCGGGGAAGCTCTCGCGCATGGCGATTATGATCTTCTCCGCAACCTTGTCAGACACCACGCGCTTGACATTGTCATCGCTGGCCAGAGCCTCGGCGATCGCTTCTTCGACCTTCTTCTTGATGATCTCCGATGTCTCGCCTACGAGTGCGTCAGCAAGCTTGTGCATATCCAGAGAAACATCCTTCATCGTCTCGAGCTGGCTCTTGTTGGCGTCTTCGAGCTTCTTCATCATCTTATCTGTACGCTCTTCGTGCTCGGTGTACACCAGACCAAAGGCCAAAAGGGCGAGCAGTGCACCTTCGAGAGAGATAGCAGCAAGGATGAGCGATGGTTTTGTAGCAGGGATGAACTTCAAGCCGCGCACACCGATGATAACGATAAGGATGGCAGCTCCAAAGTATGCCAGACCCGTCGTGTTGTTGGCATACTTCTCCGTGAAGTGGTGGGCCATGTACAGGCGCAACCCGCCACCGAGCTTGCTACGGTTGCGGCTCCATTCGATACCGGCCGTCGTGTCGGTGATCTCCTTGAGCACGAAATCCGAGAAAAACTCCTTGATGCGCAGGTACAATGCCTCTGCGCGGAACTCGACCAAGTTGACATCTGGTGTGAAGACATCCTCGAAGCGCAGCAAACGCTTTCCGTGCCCCGTGGAGTGATTCTCATCCTCGACCGCCGTACGGTCCCAAACAATGCGAAACGCAGCGCGAACCTGATGAGGCTCAAGGGCAGCCAAGTCGGAATCTGGCATCGTGAGAAGATCCACGATCTCATCCGAAAAACCCGTCTGCAAACGCACCTTGGACTTGGTGTGATGGATCTCACGCATCACCTTGAACGCCATGAAGCCAATATTTGCCGGGAGGAAGAACGTGATAAAGATGGCGAAGGTAAATCCAAGCGCTATCGATAGCACCGAGAATCCGATGCTCTGCTCAAGGATAATGGCCGCTTCGCCGAGGCCGCCGTGGGCTGTATTGGCGCGGACGATCCACTCACCCGATGCCTTCTGATAACCATCGGCCTTTTCATCACGCTCATCACGTGTGAAATCAAAAATGAAATCCGTCTTGATGTATGGCTTGATGCCGGTTTCGGGCAGCGCCATTCCCGGCTTGTACGCATCGGTCGTTACAACCATCAAGCCCGGCTTGATCTCAAAGAACCGGTCGTGCAGCTTCTTCTCGTGTGGCTGGAAGAAGGAGACAAGCGCTGCCTTCGTGGCCACAGGAATGACGAATTCATAAAATCCAAAGCTCAAGACGCCAACGAGCGCCAGGAAAACTAGGTAATGCTGGGCTCCCTGCTTAAGGGTCTTGTGTGATTCTTCGGTGCTCATACCTTCTCCTGCTCCGAGTGAAAATGTTGGTTCCTATAGCTGCACGTCGTGCGTGTCGACCTCGCGACACCACGAACAACGGAATATACGCAAAAGAGTTTCCGTGTGCTTGCGATTCGGTGAAGCCAGATGTCCACACGAACTTGGTCTGATGGGTCTTTGGTAGTTTTGTAACGGAATCCCCTTCGAAAATCATACCCGCTCGCGATATGTCCACGTCCAACACACAAGCATACACCCCTCGTTTTGCCGTCGAACCGCACAATGTGATACCGGCATTGCGCCAGCACATCTTGGTAGACGGATTTGATCACGTCGTCGATCTCCAGCGCAGTCACGGCACCTTCTTCGTTGAAGGCCGTAGTGGTAAGGAATATTTGGACTTCTTCACGTGTATCGCCTCGATGCCGATCGGTATGAATCATCCCAAAATGACCGATCCTGCGTTCGTCGAGTTCCTCGGCAAAGCGGCACTCAACAAGCCGTCGAACTCGGACATATACACGACCGAGATGGCGACGTTTGTGAAGACGTTTTTCTCTCTTGCCGTGCCCGATCATTTTACCTACGGTTTCTTCATTGATGGGGGGACGCTCGCTGTCGAGAATGCTCTGAAGGTTGCTATGGACTGGAAGGTCCGGCGCAACTTCGCCAAGGGGTACCGCACGGAACGCGGCCACAAGATCCTACATTTCGATCGGGCGTTTCATGGTCGGTCAGGCTACTGTCTTTCCCTGACAAACACGGACCCCACAAAGACGGCTCTCTTTCCTCGGTTTGACTGGCCCCGTGTTGAATCGCCGTACATTCAATTCCCGCTTGACGATGCTGAACTCGCCCGCTTGGACGAAGTAGAGGCTCGTTCAATCGCTCAGATCAAGCAGGCCTTCATCAATGACCGCGATGATATTGCAGCGATCATCATCGAGCCGATCCAGGGTGAGGGTGGAGACAATCACTTCCGCCGGTCGTTCCTACAAACGTTGCGCGATCTTGCCGATGAGAATGACGCCCTACTCATCTTCGACGAGGTCCAAACGGGTGTAGGTATAACAGGACGAATGTGGGCCCACGAAGCTATCGGCATACAACCGGATCTCATGTCCTTCGGCAAGAAAATGCAGGTTTGTGGCGTTCTTGCAGGGCCGCGTGTTGATGTCGTAGCCGAGAATGCCTTCCACACGAGTAGTCGCATTAATTCAACGTGGGGCGGCTCGCTCGTTGATATGGTTCGGGTAACGAAGTACCTCGAGATCATCGACGAAGAGCATCTTGTCGATAATGCTGCCACGGTCGGTGCGTATCTCCACAAACAGCTGTTGGCGCTAAGCCATGCTGATTCGCGTGTTACCGGTGTACGTGGCCTTGGCCTGTTCTGTGCTTTTGACCTTCCATCCACAGAGATGCGTAATGCCTTCCTACGCACCGCCTACGAACATGGACTGTTGATGGTTGGCTGCGGAACCCGTTCCGTCCGGTTCCGCCCACCCCTTACCATTTCTAAGGCCGAAGTAGATATGGGGCTCGGAATCATCGGTGATACGCTACACTCAATGTGATGTGCTTCCCGTTGGCACGTACGACCCTGCTCTGGTGATGACCTGGGCAACGACGTCGTCCAATGGCACATCGACGACTCGCGCACCGGCAGCATAGACGTGTCCTCCTCCGCCGAATGTGGCCGCAAGGTCTCGAACGTAGGTCTCGCCCTTGGATCTGAACGACAGCTTGACCTGGTTGTCCAGCTCGACGATCATGATCCCCATACCGACGCCGGCGATGGCCAACGTATGCTGTACGAAGCCATCAACGTCTTCTGATGTGCACCCATGACGGAGCAGATCAGCATACGTCACGACCATAACGCAAACCTGCCCATCGTAGAATGTCCGAAGGCTACACAGCGCCTCCCCAAGCATGTTCAATCGTTGGACCGTTGAACGATTGAAGATCTCATCGTAGGATCGGACAGGATCTGCACCTGCCTCGATCAATGCTGCAATCATTCGGTGGGTTGTTTGTGTCGTTCTTGGGAAACGGAAGTTGCCGGTATCAGTCATAATTCCAACGTATAGCGGTTCCGCGACCGCTCGGGAAAACATTGGTCCGCCGTTCAGCTCTTTTAGAATGTCAAACAGCATGCTGCATGTAGCCGGGGCATCCGTGTCAGTGTACTGTACATGAGCAAACGCTTCGGGATGGACATGATGGTCGATGCAGATGATGCGCCCCGGGGCGTCTCGCATTGCCGACGCTACGGGCTCAAATCGTTCCAATGCATTCACATCGAGTACGAAGAGCGTATCGGCCGACGCAAAAACGGACGCATGGCGCTCCGCATCAAACACCTCCATATCGGCCGCGCCGGCGATCCAGAGGAGATTCGAGGGTGCCGGCGTGGGAAGAATAACCCGGGCGGCGATTCCGCGCTCCAGTAGAGCGTTACGAAGCGCACAGACGGATCCGACGGCGTCTCCGTCGGGGTTCCTATGTGTTGTGATCACAACGCGTTGGGCATTGCGAAGTGTCTCGGTTGCGGCAGCGAACTGGCGCTGTTGTTCTGATATCATGATGCGAAGATATTCATGACGTGGCCTTCGCCCCTTGTCAGCATATTTGCAGCTATGGTAACAGGTACGCCAGAACACCACCGAACGTTACTCATCCGCGCCGGACTTGTTCTGGCCGGATGCATTGGGCTTCTTGTCGTCATCGATCAGCTACTCCTGCCTAGCTTGGTGCATGCGTCGAAGACGGTCAGAGTGCCAAATCTTGTTGGAAAGACCGTAGATCAGGCTTTGCAGCTTATGGTCGAGCACGATCTGGCTCTGGTGCAACCCAAGGAACAATTCAGTGACAAGGTTCCCAAGGGGCACATCATGACTCAGCTGCCGTATGCAAATGCACTCGTGAAAGAGGGACGTCGCATCTACGTCACGGTCTCGAAGGGTGTCGAGTTAGCATCGGTCCCGAACGTCCGAGGTATGACCTTACGCGACGCCCGCCTGGCCATGATGAGAGCAGGGCTTACCATTGGTGGCGTTACGTATGAGCAACATGACTCGGTTGAGGCAAACCGCGTCCTGACGCAGAGTTCGCCACCGGGATCCGAACTCGGCTATGGTTCTGTGTGCCACGTTGTTCTTAGTCGAGGTCCTGCAACGATCCCCATACCTGATGTACGGTCACTGACACTGCAGCAGGCAACGGAAGCTCTGCACACTTCAGGCTTTACGGTCGCTCCGATCGTGTATCGGTCGTCATCGGCCTTCGTGTCTAACACGGTCATAGACCAGATGCCGGGTCCCGATTCAACGGCAGTATCCGGCACCACGATCACGCTCACGGTAGTTCGATGATGCATCATCAGGCAGACCTCATTCTGATCAGACATGGCAAGGCGGAGCGCACATCTACAACAGGATCTGATATCGACAGGTCGCTCACGGCAACCGGTATTGACGATGTACGGAGACTTGCTACTGCTCTGTCTCCATGTATGGTGCCCGACTCGGTGTTGATCAGCAGTCCATTCCTGCGAACACGACAGACATCTGCGCATTTTACAGCGCACATCAACAGTCCCGTGTTGATTGATGATCGGCTCGGCGCCGACAGGTCGATCGATGATATGACCGACGTGATCCGAGAGCATTATGCAACAACGCTGATCATCGTTGGTCACATGCCGACCATCGCCGTCGTCACGGCGCAGCTGTTACAGATGCCAGCCGTTACGCTCGACGTACCACCGGGAACGGCCGTCGGACTTCGTTGGATCTCTCGACAACGCGTGCTGGCAGATCTGCTCTGGATGATGCCTCCGTATCTAGTCAGCTAATGCCGACTTCAAAGCCCCTTTATCCAGGCAGGGTCTTCCTCTTCGGGCCATTCAACCCAGGCCCAGCCTTCAACCTCTATCACGTCATACGTTCGCAGTGAGGCTCCAGGCTGCAGATTCTTACCCGTGCGGAGGTCGAAACGCCATCCATGCATTGGACATTGCACGGTCCTGTTGCTCAGTAGGCCGTTGCATAGGACATGCAGTCGTTTGTGCGGACACACATTGGAAACTGCATACCATGTTCCGTCGATGTAAAACACGGCGATGTCGTGTAGATCATCGAGCTCAATGCCAACGCCCCTATCACCGGGCATATCCCCTACGGAACATGCACGCACGAATCGCTTGCCGTACATTTCACGGACGACCGCCTGACTCATTTGCTGACAACCACAGAAGTGCCGATCATCGGTCCCTTGTCGCCAAAGACAATCGTCGCTGCCTGTCGAAGTGCATCATGTTCGAAGATGATGGTCCACGATTCATCTGCTGCGATCGGGAGTACGTGCTGTTTTTCCTGCATTGAGCGCAGCGGCTCATTGTCGTATCCCATGACGAACGGGTATGGTACATGGGCCCCCGTAGGAATAAGATCCGCAGGATAGAACACCGTGTTGATGCCATCCGATACTCGGACAGTCTGGAGGGCAGCCGTATGTCCAAATGTGCAATCCAATGTGATCATCGGGAATAGCTCACCGGGGCCATCGAGGAGTTCCAGACGACCATGTTGCATAAGCGGAAGGAACAGATCCGGCATAAACGACGCACGGTCTTTATCCGTGGGAGCTAGCGCCCAGTCCCAATGCTCCCGCTGGACGTAGTACCAGGCGTTCGGGAAAGCAGGTACACGTTCCCGCCCGTCATGAATGACCGCACCACCAACATGGTCAAAATGCAGGTGCGTTAGAACGACATCAGTAACATCTGCACGAGCAAGTCCATGGACAGCCAGCGACCGATCAAGGTCGTGCTTTGAAAAGTCAACATCATAGATCTCCTGATGTTTCGCCGGTAGCGTACGACTGTTGCCCGTGTCGACTAGGATGGTCTGTTCATCGGACCGGATGAGTAAACAACGTGCGACCATCGGGATCCTGTTTCGCTCATCTGGCGCACTATATGCCCGCTCCCAGAGTGGCCTAGGAACGACGCCGAACATGGCCCCTCCATCTAGGCCGAACGATCCAGTTTCGAGAACGTCGATGCGATACGGACCGATTGTTATCATTGCGCTGTCTTCCTGAATGTCGTTGTACATGCGTCGACCCGCGAAGTTAGGCCTTGCAGCGCAATGACTGTCTAGGAAGATCTGCTGCAATGCCACGGTATCGGATCGTCGAGGCGGGCGATTCCCAATGAGGTGCTACTCTTGTGGCCGGCTCGCAAGGAGAACGACCTGTAAGCTCACAACGTGATTCCGTTGTCTAGCAATGAGTTACCAGGCTGCATGACGGTGGAATGGCCAATGGTGTCCATCCAACGATTCATGTGGCGGAATATCTCCAGCGCTCGTATCTTTGCCAGCTTGAAAGCAGATGCAGCATAACAACGAGAAGCATTAACGCCGGAGTAACGACGCCCATGGGTGCCATCAGTAAAATCCGCCAACTGTCACCGTACTTCCTTGGTACAGTTGCCGTTCTCTTTATCGCCTTCATGGTGATTCAGGACCAGACGTTCACATCATTGAACCAAGGCCCGAGGAATCCCGCAACGGTCGTCGTTGGCACGGTCAACGGCGATGAGATCTACCTAGCCGAGTATGAGTCTCGCGTGAAGGAGTATCTCGAACAACAAAAGCAACAGAATCCGCAAGCTGAGTTTGATGACGAGGCCGTTCGCCAGCAGGTTTGGGATGAGATGGTGAACCAGCTGCTGCGGAAGCAGCAGGCAGAGAAGCTTGGGCTGGTGGTAACGAGGCAGGAACTGTTGGACGCATTCTACGTGAATCCGCCGGATTACCTAACGTCTGGCTTCAAGGATAGTACAGGCCGTGTGAACATGCAGCTATACCGCGATGTCGTTGGCAATCCCGATAAGCTTGCTGATTTCATTCAGGGTGGCGAGGAAGACAAAGCACGTCTCGTCTCGCAATTCAAGAACGACCTCATCAAGATCGAAGATTTCCTCCGCATCCAAAAGCTCGACGAAGCGCTTCGCGCGGCTGTCAACGCCACTGCATCCGTCATATCTCCTGCGTATGCCGAGCGAGAATACATCACGAATAACGCTATCGCTGATGTCAAGTATGTCGCCATTGATGCGACGCGGATCGCTGACAAGGACGTCACCGTATCAGATGCAGACATCAAGGCCTATTACGAGGCCAATAAGCAGTACTTCGAGCAGAAGAAGTCTCGCAAGTTGAACTACATGATGATTCCGCTCGTTCCGTCCCTCCGTGATACGCAACAGGCTGCGGAGCGCTCAATGAAGCTGCAGATTGCTCTTGCCGAGGCTCTTACGCCTGCATCAAAAGACTCGATCTTCAATATTGAGATGTCTGCCAAGAGCGGCTCGACGAACGAATTCCGGCAGATCAGCGAGATCGACCCAGGCGTTGCGACAGTGCTCTCGTCAATGGCTGAGCGTGAGGTTTTCGGTCCGCTCACAACGCCTGAGGGCATCAAGTACATCCGTCTTGATGGTCGTCGCGAAGGCGAGAACGTTCAAGTAAAGGCCAGCCACATCCTGATCGACTTTGGGACGGACAAGGATGCGGCGAAGGTCGAAGCCGACAAGCTTTATGCTCGAGCAAAGAAGGGTGATGACTTTGCAACACTTGCACGTGAGAATTCCAAAGATCCCGGTTCAGCTGTCAACGGCGGTGACCTGGGCTTCTTTGGCAAGGGCCGGATGGTGAAGCCCTTCGAAGATGCCGCGTTTGCGGCATCGGTAGGCCAAGTCGTTGGACCGGTCGAGTCGCAGTTTGGATACCACATTATCAAGGTCACGGACAAGCAATCGACCGAGATCAAGTACTCCGAGATCGTCATCAAGCCGTTCCTTTCTACTGGAACACGCCAACGAGCCCTCGCGGATGCATCCACGGCTGTCAAGCAGATCGAGGCCGGAAAGAACCTTGATGCTGTGGCCAAGGAAATGAAGCGACAGTCAAGTCAGACACCGTTCTTCCAAGAAGAAACACCGATGTTTGGTTCACGTCAGGTCACGCGATTTGCGTTTTCCGGTGCAAAGGGAGATGTGAAATCATTCGATCTTCGTGGTCAGAACCTTGTGGTCGCCCAGATCACTGATGCCCGCGAGGACGGGATCCAACCCCTCGAGGACATCTCGGAAAATCTCAAGGCAAAGTTGACGATGGACAAGAAGGTTGAGCTGGTCAAGGCCCGTGCCAACGAGATCGCTGCAGCACTTGCATCGCAGGGACTCGACGCGGCGACCATGCTCGATCCTACACTTGAGGTCCGCACGATGACGCAGCTTCGAGACAACGGCCAACTGCAAGGATACAGCAATGAGTTCGAGGTCACGCGTGCTGCCTTCACCGTGCCCGTCGGTAATGTTTCCAAGGCAATCCGTGGCAATCGTGGATGGTTCATCATCCAGCCGCTCAGCCGTCAGGATGCTGACCTGAGCCGCTTTGCTTCGGAGCGCACGATCACAACGCAGATGCTTGCGAGCTCGGCAAAGAGTAGCGCCTATTCTGTATGGCTTCAGAAGCTTCGCGACAATGCAGCGATTGAAGACCTTCGATACAACCAGGAGTAACAGCTCCGTGGTCCGTCAGTATGACACCGTTCAACGAGCCTCCCATGTGGAGGCTCGTTTTGTTTCAAGCCTCTCATCGTGATGCTAAGGGAAACCCTTGAAGACATCATCGCTACCGATGGTGGTCGTCTAGCCGTCACGTCCGCAGATGCTGCGTACTCTTGGTGTGCAGCCCTTACAGCTAGTCACTACGAGAACTTCCCCGTTGCTTCGGTCCTGCTGCCCGCGAATATGCGCCCCCATATAGCGGCAGTGTATGCCTTTGCCAGATATGCCGATGATGCAGCCGATGAGCCATGGACAACCTCTGGTGAAGACCGCTTGCGCATCCTCTCAGGACTTGCCAGCCTGATCGACCTGGCCGCATCACGACCACACGCTACCGGCAACCCCATCCTTGTCGCCCTTTCTCATACGATGGCATACCGTCGTCTTTCCCCTGCCCCCTTTCATGACCTGTTAGAGGCATTTCGACGTGATGTGCAGTTTCGTCCACCACAATCGTGGGAAGATGTGATCGACTACTGTGGGTACAGTGCCAATCCTGTCGGCAGACTGGTTCTGCAGATCGCCGGAATTCATTCGAGTTCCGCACTGGCCGCCTCAGACTCTGTTTGCACGGCTCTTCAACTCGTAAACTTCTGGCAAGACCTATCCGTCGATGTGCCGAGGGGGCGATGTTACATTCCAACATCGATGTTGCACGACCTTGGCAGGCATGGGGCCCTGACTGAATGTTTCCGTCGAACGCATGACCTGTTCCAGCATGGTTT
>JAULYI010000128.1:0-8071 GCA_032117915.1 Kapaibacterium sp. (SeqCode)
GTCCGGCGAGATCGCCGGCACGATGATGGCCGTCAGTCCTTGTTCCCAGGCGCGTGCGATCACGTCATCCCGGTCGGCATTGAAGGCCGAAGCATCGATATGGGCATGGGTGTCGATCATGCGGCGCCGAGTTCCTTCAGGCGAGCGATCACGGCGTCGACGTGGCCGGGAACGCTCACCTTGGCAAAGGTAGCCGCGATCTTGCCCTTGGGATCGATGATGTACGTGGTGCGTTCCACGCCCATGTACTTCCGTCCGTACATCGACTTTTCCTTCCAGGTGTCATACGCCTCGCATACTGCGTGGTCTTCGTCGGACACCAGCGCAAAGTTCAGATCGTACTTCTTGACAAACGCATCGTGTTTCTTGGGACTGTCGGGCGAGACGCCAACGACCTTCACGTCAAGCGACGTAAGCACCTTCATGTTGTCACGGAATCCGCACGCCTCGGCCGTACATCCGCTGGTGTCATCCTTCGGATAGAAGTACAGAACCAGCCACGAGCCCTTGGCCTGCGACAGCGCGAATGTTCCATTGCCATCGGTTGCGGCTGTAAACGCCGGCGCCTTTGTTCCTTCTGTGAGTGCCATAGGTGGTCATTGCGTTGGTGAGTGATCGCTGCAAAACTACCGCGAAGCTTCGCTTTGCGCTGCGCGAAAAGCTTCGCGCTACGCGCTTCGCGAAAACCTTCGCGAGAAATTGCATGAAAAGCTACGCGCTTTGCGCGCAGCCCAAAGTGTGCATTTCATGACGACTTGCTCAATAGCTTGCAACAACTTCTGCAAAACGGTTACGTTTGAGTCGCTTCGTAACCAACGATAGCGTCGAAGTCAGGGGCGACGCGCTGGTATGGATCTGGGAACATCGTGTTGATAGCGCTGACAGTCAGTGTCGCCGGTGTGATGTCATGCTTTAGCATGCATCGGCTGTATTGTGTTGCCGACTGTGGCGTATGTGACAGTATTTGGAATAGTCCACCATTGTGGACCTATCTAGTTTTGTATTGGTTTTTAGGGAGAGTATGGTATGGGGATTAGCGTCATGGTAGCGCAGATGACAATAGCTGCTACGGTAGAACAAGCCCGGGCCCAGCGTTTACGCGGGCCGGAACCCTGGGCATGCGAACGATATGCGAATAACGACGTCAAAGATCTAAAGGATAGCCGGTTCGCTCTGTCTGCCTGGAATGCCACGCTCAAGGAGTGGGACATACGCGATACGTTCTGTCTGGCGAATGTGGATCCGGAGGTAGATAAAGATGGCGACACCCTCTCGATCGGTCTGAAGCGTCCGCCGGATGCGCCGAACTACGACATGAACTACTAGAACGTGGTCTTCATGGGTGCTGGCCGGTTCTATGGCGACGAGGATACGACGTTGAACGGCGAGCCGACGTTCATCTGGGCTCCGAACATGTATCTTATGGAACACTCCTACATGGCCGCTCCGGAGGTCCTGATCTCGGAGTCGATCGGTCCGTCCACCGCCGATGCCTTCACGGATCTGCCAAAGTGGATTACCAGCCGTGGAGCCGGAGCGAAGAACATGAGACAGGTAACGATTTCATCAGTCAGGGGCCACACAGCGATCACACCTGTGTTTACATCGCAGCTGTATGGTACGGGAGTTGGTGGTGATAACTCGTACTATCTGAGTACGTATCATGACTTCGTTGTCTGTGGTGTACAGTCTGAGAGAGTGAATGGTGGTGCATACGTCCGCGGTGCCTGCCTGACAGATACGATCTGGGGTGCAGGCTTTGGTGTGAACACGGATAAACGTTCGTACGCAATGTGCTTCCGCTCTCCGGTATCGCTTACCACGCCGGTGACGGTTGTACAGTACGATGCCGGCACCGGCGTGGCATCCGGTACAACGTTGGGCCCACTTGCAGGTAGCGCCGCACCCTGTGCGGTCTGTCTTGCGCCTGAACACTGCCGTGCACAGCGTGTTCATCCGCGACCAGCTGGGCCGCGTGCACGTCCAGCATGGCGATGGCGCGTCACCATCGCTGTCACCATCCCCGACAACCACCATGGACGTCTCGGTACTGCCGCCCGGCCTGTATGCCCTGCAAGCCACCGGCGCTGATGGCACCACGTATACAACATCGTTCATCAAGGAGTAGGTAGCGCAGCGCTACGCGCTACGCGCGTCGTGCTTTGAACAACTCGATGATCGTCTGTTCGATCGGGAGGGGCTCGGCGTCGGAAGGTGCCGCGCCGCGGCCTGCGGCCGCGGCCGTTGGGGCGTCGGTAGAGGCGGGCTTGGGTTCCGGCGCCGGCGGGGCGACGGGCATGACGTGGACGCCGACGGGTACGCCGTAGAAGGCCTTGAGGGCATCCTTGATGGTCTGAAGCTCGTCCGTGATGCGCTGGTGGATGATGGCCGCGTGCGGACGCAACGTCAGGCCGACGTCGGTCAGGTCCACCACAAGCATGCCGGACTGTCGGATGCCGCCGTTGAAGAACGATAGCGACTCCGGCAGAGCGTCAAGGAAGTCGTTCCACCTGGCCGCAAGGTTGCCCGGCGTGAGCGCGCTCACGGGTGTGGACATGGGACGCACCGGGACGGGACTGCGACGGATGGCGACGGGGACGGCACGGGTGGCGGATTCCTGGGGTCGTACCTTGGGCGCGGCTCCGGCAGGCTGTCCCAGCTTGGCCAGCAACGTGCCCAGCTCGACCGTAGAGTCCATTGACGCTACCTGTACCAGCGTGAACTCGAACCGGATCCGGGGCTGCGGCGGATTCTGCCGCAGAACGGCCTCGCCCTGCGAGATCATGGTCATGATGCGTACCAGGTCGGCCTTGGTGAAGCGCTTGGCTTCGTCTTCGTACCGACGCAGATGCTCGGCCGATGCTTCGATGAGGGAGCCCGAGCCGGTGGTGACGACGGTGAGGATGTTGCGGATGTGCTCGAGCAGACCAACAAGGCATTCCTGCAGGTCGTAGCCACGGTTGACGACTTCCTGGGCGGCCTTGAACATGAAGGCCACGTCGTGGTCGCGGATGGCCCTGCTCAACTCGAAGTAGAAGTCGATGTCGATCAGATGCAGTGCCGAACTGACGTCACGGTAGGTGATCGACGTGCCGCAGAAGGACACCACCTGGTCGAAGATCGACTGCGAGTCGCGCATCGAGCCGTCAGCTTTCTTGGCAATGGCTACAAGCGATGCCTCGTCGATGCTGATGCCCTCGTTCGACGCGATGTGGCCAAGCTGTCCAACGATGGAGTCGATCTCCATGCGACGGAAGTCAAAGCGCTGACAGCGGCTAAGGATGGTAGCCGGAACCTTGTGGATCTCCGTGGTGGCAAAGACGAAGATCAAATGCGGCGGCGGCTCCTCAAGCGTCTTGAGCAGGGCGTTGAAGGCCGACGTCGACAGCATGTGCACTTCGTCGATGATGTACATCTTGAAGCGACCCTGCATGGGCGCATAGCGGACGTTATCGCGCAGCTTGCGGACGTCGTCAACCGAGTTGTTCGACGCTCCGTCGATCTCGATGACATCCACGGAACGGCCCTCAAGCACGTCCAAACAGGTCGGACAGGTGTTGCACGGCTCGTTGTCGACCGTGTGCTGACAGTTAATGGCTCGTGCAAGGATCCGTGCACAGGTGGTCTTCCCAACGCCCCTTGGCCCCGTAAAGAGATAGGCGTGGTGGATCCTGTCGTTGCGGATCGCATTCTTGAGCGTGGTGGTGATGTGCTCCTGGCCGACAACGTCGGCAAACTTGAGCGGCCGCCACTTACGCGCCGTCACCAAAAACTGTTGCTGCTCTGCCATGATCTCCAAACTACGAACCAAGCTGTCACAGATGATGCCGTTTTGGGTCATATCTTCCGTTATGGCTCGATCCGTGGTCCTCATCATCGCATTTGTGACGTCCCTTGCCGGCATGCTGGCCGGCGAACTGCGCATTGTTGACGACGTATGGCAGGGTTATCCGGTCAAGGTCGTCGCCAATATCCTCCGCATTCGTCTGCAGACCGGACAGGCCTATACCATCGACGATGCCGCCCGCCTGATGCCCCCCGGCGTCCGCGTCTCCGAACAGATGCTGCGTCCCGCCCAATCCCGCCTGATGGGACAGGGTCTGTTCCGCATGGGGAAGGGGGCACTGACAGACCCACTGCTACGCGCCGAAGAGGCGTTGCTGCGGACGTTTGTGGTGACGGTGGACGGACCCATCGACCTGCGTCGGATGGCGGCAAAACTGGCCTCGTACTCGACGATCATCGAAACCGCCGAACCATGGATCGTTGACCAGCCGCAGTCGGCGCCGGATGACCCCTATGTGAACGATCAGGCCTACCTGCCGGTGATCCGTGCCCTGGATGCCTGGGCCATCTACAATGGTGACCCCTCGGTGGTGATCGCCATCTGTGATAACGGCGTCGACCAACAGCACGAGGACCTGGCGGGCAACCTGTTCACGCGTATCACCGAGGTGCCGGACAACGGCGTGGATGACGATAAGAATGGCTTTATCGATGACTACCGGGGCTATAATCTGGCGTCAGAGGTGGACGGAACGCCCGGCTCCACGTCCCACGGCGAATCCCACGGCACGGAAGTCGCCGGCCTTGCCGGCGCAACATGGAATAACACGCTGGGGATCGCCGGCATCGGTGGCCGCTGCACGATCTTCCCCCTCAAAGCCTCCATCCGCGGCTCGAGTGCTGTGGTCTTCGGCTATCAGGGCATCATGTATGCCGCCATGCAGGGCTTCAAGGTGGTGAACTGTTCGTGGGGCGTCGTCAAGCCGTTCTCCGTCATCGACCAGTCCGTGATTGACTATGCAAATGCCCGCGGCACCCTCGTCGTGGCTTCCGCCGGAAACCACGGTACGGCGTCAGGCGGCACACAGTATGACCGCAACTACCCTTCGTCCTATCGCGGTGTGCTGGGTGTGGGCGAGACCACGCTGCTGGATCGGGTGACGTCGACCTCGGGTCTGGGCGTGAATGCCGACATCTTTGCGCCGGGATTTCAGGCGTATACCACGACGACGTTCAATGGCTACACGAGCTTTGGCGTGCAAGGCACGTCGTTTGCATCGCCGATGGTGGCCGCTGCGGCAGCATTGGTTCGCGGCAAGTATCCCACGCTGACGCCTGCACAGACGGCAGCAATGCTGCGTCGTTCGGCGTCGAGCATCGCCGCAGCGAACCCGAGTATTCAGCCCGGACTAGCCGGACGTCTGGACATGGTGGCCGCACTGTCGCAGCAACCTATGGGTGCACCCGGCATCGAGATCACGGGCTATCGCCTGCTTGCCGCAGGCAAGCAGGTGCGGCGCACGCCGTTCGACGTACCGCTTACGCTGCAGCTTGACCTGGTGAATCACCTGGGGCCGGCGCGCGGCGTGGTGACCGAGGCCCGCATCGTTGCGCGCAACGGGTGGGACGTTGCGCTGCTCACACCCAACGTCGAACCTATTGACATACCCTCCGGTGCAACGACGGCTGTTACCACCGCATCCATCACCATCCGCACGCAGGGTGAGCGTCCGCTGATGCTTGCCGTACGCGTGGCGGCCGAAGGTTCGTACGAGGATGAGTACGTGGTGATGATCGAGCCCGAGTCGAACATGACGACGCTGTCGAACGGCGTGCTCACGTACTCGATCGGCGATGCAGGGTCGCTCGGTGTTGTCGGTGCGCAGGATGCTCGACTTGGCAACAGCTTTGTATGGAGCGGTGGGTACTGGATGATGTCACCGTCGGGACTGGTGGTGACGGAAGGGGAGACCCTTGGCGTAACCGGCATGAATGACATCGGTCTTGCTTCGGACTTTGCCCCGGTAAAGCGCTTTGTGGAACCCGACACGAACGTCGGCGTGATGTCCGACGCTGTAGCGCCCGACGACCGTCGCATTGGCGTCGAGGTGCGCACCCGGGCAACCTTCCACCGCGTGCATCCGCAGGCGACGGTACTGCAGCTTACGCTTACGAATACCTCCGGACGAATCCTCAACGATGTTGGCATGGGCTACATCCTGGATTGGGACCTGGGCTCGGGCGGCAACTTCAACCGCTCGAGGTTTGCGCCAGAGGCAATACCCACGATGTTCCGGGAAGCACCCATTGCCGCACAGGTGTTCTACCGTGAGGTGGCGCCGGTCAAGGCCGCTGTGATGTGCGGCGTGATGACGTCCCACGAAGGTGCACGGCCGCAGACGGCCGCATTCCCGTGGAGTGACTTCCTGGGCGACGGACTGTCGTCACTAGAAATGGTCGAGCTGCTGCGCAACGACGCGTCTGTCCAGACCGACTTCGAGGGTGACCTTGCCGGCATGATCGGTATGCGCTTTCCGGGAGCGCTTGCACCGAACGAACAGCGACAGATGGCCGTGGTCTTTGCCGTCGCTTCAACGATCGACTCGGCAGCCACCATCATGCGCGATGTCATCGTTGATCCGACGAGTGTTCCGTCCGGTGGTACTGCAACCGTACGACTGGTGCCGAACCCTGCGTCCGACGCTGTGCGGGTGCAGCATGCGCAGGGCACAACCGAGATCAGTATCTACGATCAGCGAGGCGTGTTCCTGCTGCGCAGAGCGGTCGACGTGGATGCGACGCTCACGCTCCTTGACTTGCACATGGTTGCCGGCGGCATGTATCACGCCGTCATCACGAGCAGCAACCGCCGTATCACCCTGCCGTTGGCCATCATCCGATGAAGTACGTTCTGCTCGCCCTTCTGGTGCTGACCACGGTCACGCACGCTGCAACGGCACAATCGCTACGGCTGCTCCCGGCGCGCCCGCCGGAGCGCCTTGACGACGTCGTAGCCGGACAGTTGAAGATCCGACTGCGGCCGGAGGCCGTCCTCGACAATGATGTCTGCGCCGTCGTCGCCCGCTACGGTCTTATGGTCGAGCGTGCCTACCTGCCCTACGCACAGTCACTGCAGGCACAGCTGGATGCCGCCACCGTCGTGCAGCGGTCCACACCCTCTGCTCGCGCCCTGATGCTCGACGAGCGGCTGCGCCGCAGCTACGTCGTACGGTACGACACGTCCCGTGGCGAACCGGAGAGGATGGCGCGAATGCTGGTGCTTGGATGCACGGACATCGAAGTGGCCGAACCTGTGACGGTGGGGCGGCTGACCGGTGAGCCGAATGACTCGCTGGTGTCACAGCAGCCCATGCTGACGACCATCCGTGCCTTCGACGCATGGGATGTTGAAGGCGGTGACACGCTGGTGCTGATCGGCATCAGCGATTCGGGCGTGCTGCAGGAACATGAAGATCTTGCGCCGAGCCTCCATACGAACTGGCGCGAAGTGCCGAACAACGGTGTGGATGACGATAACAACGGCTACATCGACGATTACCGCGGATACAACTTTGGGACAGCCCTCGACAGTACGGCTTATGGCAACACGTTCAACAAGCGCGAAGGCCACGGCACCGGTGTTGCCGGTATCTGCGGTGCTGCCGCTAACAACGGTATCGGTATCGCCGGCGTAGCCGGTGCATGCCGCATGGTTCCGCTCAAGACCATGCCCGACAACATCAACGGCATCCTCTACGGCTACGAGTCCATCATGTACTGCGCTCTGAACGGCATTCACGTTGTGAACTGCTCGTGGGGCGGCTTTTCGAAGTCGTGCATCGACGAAGACGTCATTGCCTATGCCGTCGAGCGAGGCACGGCCGTAGTGGCTGCGGCAGGCAACCATGGTACAACCGCTCCGTTCTACCCTGCGGCCTACGAAGGCGTGCTGAGCGTGGGCGTGACCGATCCTGAAGACAACGTCATCGGCATGTCCGGACGCGGAGCGTTTGTCGATGTGATGGCACCGGGACAGCGTACGCTTACCACTAGCAATGACGGTGGCTACGGCGGTTTCTGTTGCACCAGTGGCTCAGCGCCCATCGTCTCCGGCATCGTCGGCTTGGTCCGGTCCAAACACCCCACGATCACTCCTGCACAGGCATGTGCTATGGTGCGTACGGCAGTTGATGACATCGGTGCGAAGAATGCTGCCGTGGCCGACCTCATTCCGGGCCGCGTCAACGTCTTGCGTGCCCTTACCATGCCCCCTGATTCGATCCAT
>JAULYI010000129.1:0-3987 GCA_032117915.1 Kapaibacterium sp. (SeqCode)
GAGATGGCGGCGATGTCCAGGTCTCCGTCGCCGTCGAAGTCACGCACGGCCGCACCGTACGCACCGTTCTGCGGAAGGAACAGCTGCTGCACGAATCGGAGCTTTCCGTCATTGCGGTAGATGTACGTGCCGTGATAGGGCTTATACGGCGGTACTTCATAATCTCCGTTATCACCGCATGTGGCCACGATATCCAGATCCTTATCGCCGTCCACGTCAACCATGTCGAAGTTCGACGATCCGAAGGCAGGGTGGAACGTGAGCAATGCCTGCATGTCGAAGCGGCCCTTGCCCTTGTTGATGAAGGCATAGATACCTTCGCGGGCCTGTGCTATCAGCACGATGATGTCCAGTTTGCCATCGTTGTTGATGTCACGCACCATCGACTTAATGGCGCCGGGCAGGGCGACCAAACTTGTATAGCGTACGCGACCGTTGGCAAGGATGGAGTAGTAGCCGACCCTACCGATCATGTTGCCGTATTCGCAGATCACGTAGTCATTCCGGCCGTCGGCATCGACGTCGGCCACAGACAGGTGAACCGGGCGTCGGAGCGTGTCAAGGATCTTGCGCGACATCGTCGTGCGCGTTGCCGGCTGCCACGTCACCTCCCACAACGAACCCACGGCAGAGTCATGCGGCAGTAACTTGCCCATATCCGTGATCAGCCAGCCGTTCGGTGTTGGCACGGCTGACGAGGCAGGGCCTTGCAGTTGGACGGTGGCGAGTGGTTTGGCATCGACGCCGGTGATCATCACGCGGGCACTCATCCCGTCACCGATCAGCATCAGCGACCGTCCCGGATCGAAGGAGCACAGTGACGTAATGGGCATATCAACGCGGATCGTCGCCGAATCGGCCTTCCATCGTGACGTTTCCGGTACGATGGGTGGTCTTGGGGCAATGGGCAGCGCCTTCGGCGCGCTTTCGATATAGTACGATGCAATGGCGAACCACTCATCTTCCGACATCATCGGATGGGTAGGGAACAGAGCCAGCAGATCGTGCTGATTCACGTCGTTCTCGGTCACGGGGTCAAGGCCGAGATACTTCCGCATCCGGGGAAAGATCTTGCTGACCCACGTGGACCGGTCAAGTACGTCGGGTGTGGGCTGGACGTGACACGTCCCGCAATACGAGGCGGCAAGCTGCTTGCCGTCGTCCACCACGGCGATGCGCTGGTCGTTGTCATACCGCAGCGCCGACGACCGATCGTCGATCATCACAGCAGAGAGCCCTGCGACGGCCGCAATGGCCAGGATGACACCTGAGATCAGAGTCCGCATCGACCAAAGATCGTATCGACGTTGGTGCGCATCGCCTTGTCGGTAAAGAGCGTATCAAGCTCGTCGGCCGACAGAATGGACATGATCTCGGCATCCTCCGAAAGGGTCGTCTTCAGCGGCACCTTCGTCTCCCACGTGCGCATAGCATTCCGCTGGACCAGTCGGTAGGCGTCCTCGCGGGTGATGCCTTTGCGGACAAGGGCAAGCAGGATGGTCTGCGAGAAGGGCAGACCGTGGGTGAGCTCAAGGTTGCGCTGCATGTTCTCGGGATAGACCAGCAAGCGGTCGATCAACCCTGTTGCCAGGTGCAGCATGTAGTCGAGCGTAATGGTCGAGTCCGGACAGATCACGCGTTCCACCGATGAGTGCGAGATATCCCGCTCGTGCCACAGCGCGTTGTTCTCGATGGCGGCCATGGCGTTGCCGCGCAGGAGCCGGGCAAGACCTGTCAGGCGCTCGCTGATGATGGGATTGCGCTTGTGCGGCATGGCTGACGAACCTTTTTGTCCGGCCGAGAAATACTCCTCCGCCTCACGCACTTCCGTGCGTTGCAGGTGACGGATCTCCACGCCGATCTTCTCGAGGAAGGCGCCTACAAGCGACAATGTCGTCAGGTATTCCGCATGGCGGTCGCGCTGGATCACCTGCGTGGACACCGGTGCGGGGCGCAGGCCCAGCTTCTGGCAGACGTAGACTTCGACCTCGGGGGACAGGTGCTCAAAGGTGCCTACGGCACCCGAGACCATCCCTACGGAGATCACCTCGAGGGCACGGTCCATGCGTTCGATGGAGCGGACGCATTCCTGGTGCCACAGGGCGAGCTTCAGGCCGAACGTCGTGGGTTCGGCATGGATACCATGGGAGCGGCCGATACAGGGCGTGTACTTGAACTCGTTGGCGCGCCGTGCAAGCACATCACGCAGCGTCAGCAGGTCGGCCCGCAACAGCTCACCGGCCTGCTTCAGCTGGACGGCCAGGCAGGTATCCAGGACGTCGCTGGACGTCATACCAAGGTGGATGTAGCGTGATGCCGGACCGACGTATTCGGCCACGTTTGTGGTGAAGGCGATCACGTCATGCTTCGTTGTTTCCTCGATCTCCAGGATGCGCGCAACGTCGAACTGCGCCTTCGCGCGGATCTCGTCAACGGCCTCCTGCGGGATCACACCAAGCTTGGCCTGGGCTTCGCATGCAAGGATCTCAATCTCCAGCCAGATGCGATACTTGTTCTCGTCTGACCAGATGGCGCCCATATCCGGGCGTGTATAGCGTTCGATCATGTGGGTACCTCGTGGCGCAAAACTACGACGACTTGCCGGGTGGTACAGGGGTGAAGTTTCCACCATGGAGGTAGCGGCACCATGCGTGTTAGAAACCAGCGTCAGTCCATCGTATCGCCAAGGCTCTCGTCGTACTATGAGCGCTGTCTTCCGCTCACGGCCAGCAGCATCGCAGCACAGAGTGCCAGCACGGCACCAACAGCAAAGGGTAGCGCAGGGCCCATAGCGTCCCAGAGCAGACCTTTACCGGCAGAGGCCGGCAGGATGGCCACGGCAACGGCCGCCTGATAGAATCCGTAGGCCGTAGCGCGGTATTTGTCGTCCACAACATCGGCAACGTAGGCACGGGCAACGCCCTCGGTTGCGCCGTAATAGACGCCATACAGCACGCAGGCGATCCACAGCTGCCATGATGCCCACGGCAAGTACAGCGGGGATGATACTTGCGAGCACCACGGTATGAAGGACGTCGGTCGTAATGGTGCCACCGCCGGCCAGCTCTGACACGATCCAAAATGCCACACCGATGCCCACGAAGGCACCGGCTGTATCGCCGGCACGGTGCAACCCAAATGCGGCACCTCGTCTGTCGGCATCAACGCTCGCAGCAAGCAGCGCGTCGCGCGGGGGATTGCGGAGCCCCTTACCAACTCTGTCGGCAAAACGGACCCCGAGCACACCGAACCATGTCTGGGTGAGCAGCAGAAAGGGTTTTGCAGCTGCCGACACAGCATAGCCGGCAACGGCAAATCACTTACGGGATCGGAAACGGTCAGAGGCACGACCAGCAACGATCTTGACCACGGCCGACACCGTTTCGGCAATGCCATCCAGCAGACCGATCAGGGCAACAGATGCGCCCAATACCGAGCGCTGAAATAGTGGTAGCAGGTGGACGACCATCTCGCTGGAGATATCGGTCAACAGCGACGTTGCCGTGACCACCCAAACGTTGCGGTGCCAGCGCATCAGGTCTTCGGAACAAAGTCCTGTCGATATCCCGGCTCAAATGTCATGGCATCAGCATAGCGCACATCGGGATCACGCAGCAGCATTGATGCAGCCAGCGATATGAAGCGTGGCGAGCAGCGGCTTAGGCCGGATACCGGAGCAGGTGAGACCAACGACGCCCCGGGTCCAACAACCAGCGCCTCGGGCAGACACTGTTCCGTTGCCTGGGATATGGTCATCACGGTTACATCGGTAAGGGGCAAGGCCTGTGCGTCGAAGTGCTGGACATAGACGAGGTCGCGGTGCGACGGAATAACGGTCACAATGGACATGCGTCCGGCAAGCGCTGCTACTTCGGTGCTGGCAGCTGCAAGCGACTGCATGGTTGGCACGGCCAAGAGTTTCGGAGCTCCGGAAAAACAGAGCCCCTTTGCGAATGATGCTCCGATGCGCAGACCGGTGAAGGAACC
>JAULYI010000130.1:0-6567 GCA_032117915.1 Kapaibacterium sp. (SeqCode)
TACATGGTGTGTAGAGGATGACGGCGGTTTGCCCTAAACGGCGGCCGCCGTTGTTCGTTGTTACCGTGCCTTGCGATACACAGTCCATTTGCCATTCCAGAACCGTTGGTCCTGTTGATCCACACCCCGTAGCCACCACGCTGAACCAGTGTTGTCAGCTTCGACATCCACACGCGTTACTCCGCTTGTTGGTATCTGCTGTGGGCATTGTCGATACAGCGTGAAGACCTGCGATATCCAGACGCCACTTGTTTGAACAGCTGCCGAGGCATCCATGACGGCCGCCTCGCGCAGGACGATCCGTGCGGGGTCGGTGACGACACGTCCACCCTCAACGTCCGCAACGGTCAGTCGAACCTCGAACGGCTCGTCTAGGGCCCGTTCGGCCGATACGCTGTGCTGCATTCGCCAGGCAATTGATGGTGGCACTGCGCCCGTGCCGTAATCCGTATGTACGACCTTGCCGGCCTGTACCACATCGACAGACCATGCCGAGATGGCTGCGTCTGACACGACGTCCAGATAGATCTTGACCAGTGGCAGATCTGCCTCAAGCGTGGTATCGATACGTACCAATGGACCCACAATGTCGCACGTCGGATCGGCAATGACCATCACCGATGAATCCCCCACCACCATCATTCTTGCTACACCGCCGCTACCATGGTCATGCTGCAGACGGCGCGGCTCAATACCAAAGACATCGCGTAGGTACATCCGCGCCGCGTTCGCCCTTGCTTCGGCAACGGCATCGTTGCCGGCAGTGCGAAGGATAACCGTGCTGCGTGGTAATGCACGCATGCGTTGACCAACGATGTTAAGGATGTGACGAGACCAGTGCGGCACGGCGGAAGAAGCCGATGTATCAATGAGGTCGCGCTCGCGAAAGACATTGGCCTGCTCCAAAGACAAGCGGATATATCGATCAGGCAACGTCGTGCTAACGCTATCAAACACGATGATGGGCAGCTGCGCGACGCTCACTACGTTGCGCCGACGCTTGGTCACGATCGTTGCATCGGTACGCTCACGGCCCCCTTCATCCACAAACACCGTTCGTATCGTAGCCTCCAAAATGCCAGGGGGCTTTGGCATGATCTTGCGATACCGCTCGGTGACGGTCACCGTGCCAAGTGTGTCGTTGATGGTCACGAGCGTGCCAAAAGTACGGGCGATCAACTCGGCGTCGGGGTTTGGCATACCCGGTTGTAGCACAGTGATCGTGTCGCGAACGTACAGCGTATCGATTCGGAGAACGCGTTGACGCGCTGTATCAACGAGCGCTGGTGCTGAGCCGAATCTGACGGCTAGACCAAGGTCAACGGCAAGGTCGCGCCACGTCGTTCCACTATGCACGGAGAATGGCGTGATGGCCACTGCGGCATGGGGCACAAGCGTCCACGAGCCACCAACGAGTGGCAGATCGTAGTTCAACCGTACTCTGACAGAAGGAACAAGCGTCCGGATATCCGGTACTGGTCCCTTCGACGTGGTCTGTTGCGTACTGCCGTCCGAATACGGAAGACCCACGGGGTCGGCAAAGCGCTGCGTTTGTCGGTGCGTACTCGACAACATCGTTATCAACGGAATGCCAACGTCAACGCCTAAACGGTTCGTTGCATGCCAGCGCATGAACGGCTCAGCGCTGAACGACGTAACATCGGCTTTGAGTCGGTGCTCGATCGTTGCCTGATAGACTGAGTCTGCCTGCGCTATTGGAATGCGCTCCAACGCCGTCCACCCTCCACGGATGCCGGCAACGGCAAGGCGCAGACCAACACTGATGTCTTCGCGCAGCCGTATGTCAGCACCAACGTATCCAAAGGCGGGAGCGAACCGCTCGTCCGATACGAACGACAGTGGCGATGGCGATGGAATGCCGGGAATGGGAAGCATCGTGCCGATGGCACCGCGGAGTGAAACGCCTCCGCCGGCCTCGACGAACCACGGCCGCTGCGACCGCGCAGCCGGGGGAGCGTAGAGTGTGCATAGGACGAGAATGCCGGCGACAATGCGCGGAAGCGTCATCATAAACGCTAAAATACCCCTTGCTCACTGCATGATGATAAGGCGCACAACACTGTTGACGGTTAATCCGTCAACTCCACGCACCGTAAGTCGTGCATAGTAGCTCCCGGGCGTGAGCTTCACGTCGGCACTTGCCGACGTGCCAATGCTGAAGCTGGTCGTGCCGGCGTGAAGAGCATCTGTAAGATCAGCCACGAGCTGACCCATGGCATCAACGACGGCAAGACGTCCTACATCCGTTGGAACATTGACAACGCGCAGCGTAGCTGCGTCTTCCACAGGATTGGGCTCGACACGGATATCCAGCGAGCCCTGCAGGGTATTCACCCGACGCTGCCCAGCGGCATGCTGCCAGGCATTGCTCAGGACAACCGTCGACATGGCTTGCGTAAGGTCGTCATTGATGAGCTCGATCGTATCACCCGCAGCATCGACGAAGGTCATCTTCGACACCTCTACCACGGAACGGTCGTCATCACCAAGGACGGCCACAACGCTTACGACCATTGCTGTTTCACCGGTGACGAGATCAGCCGTATCCGGACGATCCAGACGCAAGACAGCAAACTGCCGATCGTCGTTCACAAAGCGCTCGACGATCGTTGTTCCCTGCGTTGCCAGAGGCACCAGCACACTTGGATTGTAGGTAAGCGTACACTGCATTGACGTCAGACGTAGCGTTGGAATCGGCTCCGAGCCGGACACATCAAGGACCATCGCAAGGTTCACGGTATCGCCGATCTTCGCTGTTCTTGTAGCGTCGGCAAAGCCCGCACGCACGTTCACCGTCGGTGGTGGCGGCTGCATCGCTCGACCCTTGACGGTGATGAGCGTTGAGTCGACAACGCCGTCGGCGCGTGTCCTACGCAGGATGAAGGATCGCTGATACGGGCCAATACTGATCGGGCCACAGCTGAACTGAAGGCTGATGCGTGATGCGATAGAGAATCCAATAGGGTTCTCAACAACACCGGTGATAGGTCCAGTCGAACGGGGCAACAGGTCATACGCGTAGGCCTGTCGGGGAGCAACAGGAAGATCGATCTGACTCAATACAGACGTTGTAGCTCCGGCATCAACCTCGGAAGCCGTGTACACGATGTCCTGAGGCATTCGTCGGCCGTTACCCTTGAGTTCACACATTAGTGTGTCGAGCAGAATGCCGCCGTCGAGTAGTCTGATGATGCGGATCTTCTCGTCATGTTGAACGTCCATCGTTGGAGCAAAGCCAAAGACAAAGCCCAACGTGTCGGGACTGCCGGGAATAGGCACGGGGCTATCGACGGACACGGCAAAAAACGGTGCCGAGGGAGATTCAACGCGCCACTGCACTCGTGGATCCTGAGCAAATTCCCGGCGTACGATGACGACACGCCGCACGGTGTCGCCCGTGAGGACGTCGCCAAAGTTGATCGATGTCTCGCGCGTGGCACTCACACCCACGCCGTACAGACGCACCACAATACGGTCGAATGGCGTGTAACGCACAAGAACAATGCTGTCGCGCCATTCACCCGGACGCGTAGGTGCAAATGCTGCACCGATCACTACGCGACGTCCCGCAATATCAACCGTATCACCGCGCTGTCCGGGGAGCGTATCCACGGTAAACGGCGGATCGGGATGTTGGACGATCACGAAGGGTTCACGGTTGTCCGCGCCGGGACGCAGGTCTATCTCTGCGCGCGCTCGTCCACGGTCACCAAGCAGTACCGGTCGAAAGGACACACGTTCCTCGTATCGCTCCTGCGGCATTGGGTCGCCAGCTGGCACAGCCATGCCCCTTGCCACGTGAAGGAAGCATAGTGCGATGAACAGTATCGTCTTTGTGGTGTGCATGCAAGGTCAAGAACCCCGACAACATGCGATTGTTACACGACACATGCCAATAACAAAACGGGGCTCGATCGCTCGAGCCCCGTGTGATGAGGAACCAATCCCGTATGGTGTGTCGGTGTTAGTTGCCGACGTTGTACCATACGCCGGCTCCGTCGTACACAAGTCGTACCGTGGCACCCACGGCCACATTAACCTGGGCAAGGCCCTCGATCGTGTCTGCTCCCCCTGCGGCTACAACGGCAATGGCCGGTGCTGCATTACGGACGGTGTAGACGCGACCCTGCGTTGGTGCTGTAGGCAGCGTAACGTCCACGGCAGCGTTCGCCGTGATCACGATGATGTGATCCTGCGGGCCGGGCAGGAACGGTGCCGCACCGACGAGCACGCGCATGTTCTGTGAGCCATTGAGCGAGAGTTCGCCGTTGCCTTGGATCGTAATGTCACCCGTTGTCGCAAGGTTGTTGTTCGTTGCGATCACCTGGGCAACATCTCCCTGCAGCACAAGGTCTGCCGTATTCGTTCCGTCACCCTGACGGAGCGCCAGCACGCCCGCCGAGGCGTCCACGTCTGCATACGCACCCGTTGTTCCGCCGTCATCGGCATGCAGCAACGCCTGTGCACCATCAAGACGCATACGAGACGAGTTCGTACCGTCATGGTGCTGGATATGCACGGAGTCCGCGCGCAGCTGGATGTCGGTCACATTCGTTCCGTCATTACGTGTGAGCTGCACGTCTCCGGTGTACGTTCCGGAGAGGGTTGAACCGTTAAGCGTGTAGCTGGTTCCCGTCATTGCTATCGACGAGCCCGTGTTGCCAATGCTGACGGCCGTGGCGGTGTAGGTAGGATTGGGGTCCACGCCACCAATATTGACAGTTCCGCCACCGTAAATCGACGTTCCAAGCGCGCCGCGCAACAGTGCCGTTGATGACGCCGTCATCGATGTGGCACCCGCCGATTGTGTCGTCAGGACATTTCCTGTCGTCACCAAAACGGGACCGCTGGCAACATTGCCCACAAACACCGATCCGCTACTTGATCCGGCATTGATGAAGGTGTTGAAGGGGTCATTGTTGTTGATGTTGGTTGTTGCGTCGATCGACACCGTGCTTGTCGCCAGCGACATCTCGGGGGTTACACCACCGTTGACGTTGAATGACGCTGTTCCGCCGGCATACCCCACGCGGAGCTCGGTGTTTGCTGCGGCACCACCGGCCGGACCGATGTGTAGGCTGGCGCCATCGACAAAGAGGTTGGACCAGCGCTTCGCGTCCGTACCAAGCGCATACGTTGCCGTCGTCGTAGGCACGAGCGAAACCGACACGTCGGCCGTATCGATCGTACCGCGGAACAGCATACGCGTGAGACCATCCGTTTGCAATGCAAGGTTGTCCTCGCTCCCGGTCTGTGCGCTGATACCCAGCACACGTGTTGTTGATGCCCCGGTCAGTGTATTGCCTGTCAGCAACCACCCTGTTGTTCCGATGATGGTCGCCGCTGGAGTAGATCGTAGCGTACCGGTACCGTTTACGGTTACGACGTTGTCACCGGCCGAACCGGCCGGCAGATTGGCAGCCATGATCACCGGAGCGTCAAGATGCAGGTCTCCACCCGTCACATTACCGATCCGTGTCTCCGACACACCCGTCGTATTCACGGTTGTCGTACCGGTGATGCCAGCACCACCGCTTGTGACCGTAAGGCCCTGAGCCGCGACGAACGAGCCGTTCGTAGACAGGGTGTTACCGCTACCAACGTTCATGGCGATGTTGCCCGCACGCGACAGCGTGCCTGCACCATTATCATCGAGCGATCCATCAATGATCGTACTATTTGCATTAAAGCGGGTCATGCGGCCGGAAGTACCGGCAGCCGGTGCAACAACGACAGTTCCGGACACGTCCGGCAGAGTCCAAAGTTGCGTTGACGTCGTCGTCGTCGGGGGGAGCAGGAAGCTCACAAACGGTGTGGTCACGTCGGCGTCGTAAAATGCCTGCTGATACACAGTTGGCAGATTACCGGAAGGGTCTAGTACCACGACGTTCTGCGGAGTATTGATGTCAGCATCACCGGCAAGGTAGTCGGCATGAATAGCATCGACCATCCGCGAACCTGCAATCGCACTCGTTGCAAGCGTAGGATTGGGATACGTGCCGGCCAGGTCGCCACCGGCGCTACCGCCCGGCGTCACGCCTGTGATGGTCGTGCTCGTGAGCGCCGTCACGCGGCCGTCCGTATCGATGCTCACCACGGGAACCGTTGTGGCCGTGCCAATGGGACCGATCGCTGCGCCGTGCAGATCGGCAAGTTCGGGAGCTCCGATCGTGCCAACGTTCACCTGCATGTTCATCGCTCCAAGGTTGCCCGATGTTGTGATGTCTGACGAGCCATCCGCTACAGGGTCGATGATGTGCGGTGCATTGATCTTCAACGTCGTTGCACCGTTGTTCACGGCCGTCACCACGTTGTCTCCTGCGGTAGCATTGATCGTAGGATTGGGATACGTGCCGGCCAGGTCGCCACCGGCGCTACCGCCCGGCGTCACGCCTGTGATGGTCGTGCTCGTGAGCGCTGTCACGCGGCCGTCCGTATCGATGCTCACCACGGGAACCGTTGTGGCCGTGCCAATGGGACCGATCGCTGCGCCGTGCAGATCGGCAAGTTCGGGAGCTCCGATCGTGCCAACGTTCACCTGCATGT
>JAULYI010000131.1:0-178 GCA_032117915.1 Kapaibacterium sp. (SeqCode)
GGTTGCCGGCGTCGATCATCGACCATGTGCCGGTGGCAAGATCCGTTGCAATGGCACGGAAGGGTATGCGTAGGCTATCGAACTGCGTTTCCGTGTTGAACGGACTTTGCCAAAGAACGTCTTGCAGCAGTGCTGCAAAGCGGGTACTGCCCGATACGGCCGTTGGAGCCACGAACGT
>JAULYI010000131.1:225-11732 GCA_032117915.1 Kapaibacterium sp. (SeqCode)
AAGCAGGCTGCGGTCGCTGACCAGCTTCTGCTGATACGACAATTGTTCACGTCTGGTAGACTCGCCGATCGCGACGACCTCGTCCCACGGTACACGCGTAAACATGGAGTCGAGCTGCGTTGCCGTGTATCCTGACGCATACATGCCGCCAACGATCGCGCCGATACTTGTGCCTACGATGATATCGGGAACGATCCCGTGTCGTTCAAGCTGTTTCAGAACACCGATCTGCGCCATGCCACGAGCGCCACCGCCGCTGAACACCAACGCAATACGCGGTCGTGCCTGTGCCGGCGGGACGCACAACAGGGCAAGCATGAGGAATACGATGGTGCAACATCGTCTCACGGTCAGGACGTCTTTTTCAGATCAGCGTAGGCTGCCTGCATTCCCAGATACAGTGCGCCGAAGGTGTCTTCCTGGGCATTGCGGTCGCGAACGGCATCAAGGGCCTGCTCGTAGGTCCCATCATGCGTAAAGACGTCGCTCACCCGACCCTGTTCGATGGCTTCCTCGATGATGCGTGCTGCCTCGTCGGCAGGCATCATGCGCGACAGTGGCGCAAGCACAAGGCCGCGCTCGCGTGCGAGCAAGCGCGAGGCCGGGATGGCCTTTGCATAGAGCTGACCGATCGGTCCGCCCTCTGTTGCGTCTGCCCACTCCGTGATAACCCCTGCGGGGTTGACGACGGTGGCGTGGACGTCGGTGCCGTAGAGCTCGGCGCGCAGCGATGCCGTAAAGCCAACCACGGCGTGCTTCGCAGCGACATAGGCTGCGTTGAACGGATAGCCCTTCTTTCCGGCGACGCTGGCGATCATCACGATATGTCCACTGTTCTTGGCACGCATGACTGGTAGAGCCTGCGCCGTAGACCAGAACGGAGCGTAAACGTTTAATCGCATCATACTCTCAAGCTGGTCCGTCGAGGTGTCTTCGACGGAAGCCATGTTGCCGCGGCCGGCATTGTTTACCAGAATGTCGATCGTGCCGAAGGCCTGTACCGTTTCATCGACGATGCGGCGGGCATCGGATTCGATCGTTAGGTCTGCCTCAAGGATGAGAGGCGTGCCGCCGGCGGCACGGATATTCTCCGCTACGATCTCCAGGCGATCCCTGCGACGGGCAGCAATGGCAACCTTTGCCCCCTTGGCGGCCATGCGAATGGCCAGGGCTGCACCGATACCGGAGGAGGCGCCTGTGATCAGGGCGACCGTGGAGGACGTGATGGTCATAACAGTTCCTTACAGAATGCGAAAGCCGTGATAAACACGGTCATCGTTGATATCGTTGCATGTAATGTCTGCGACGGATGCCAGCGTTGGCCCCGTACGGATACATGTCTCCAGCTCCGTCAGTGCGTCCACATTGCCCTGTGCCACGCACTCCACATAGTCGTCGGTGTTACAGACGTAGCCACGTAGGCCCAGACGTTGGGCGTGATGCATGACATAGCGTCGGAAGCCGACGCCCTGAACGCGGCCGTTGATCGTAAAGTGTACGGTTGTCATACTTTGTGCACCACGGTTGTGGTGGCCTGGTCTGTGGGGGTGATCAGCATATCCTGAATGCTCACATGTTGAGGGCGTGTAGCTGCCCACAGGACGGCATCGGCGATGTCGTTGGCGTGCAGCGGGGTGTATCCCTTGTAGACGGTAGCCGCACGGTCTTTGTCGCCGCGGAAGCGTACCTCGGAAAACTCTGTCTCTACCAGACCCGGGTCAATATTGCACACGCGTATGCCGGTGCCGTTGAGATCGATCTGCATCGACTGGGAAAGCATGCGTACGGCAGCTTTCGAGGCGCTATACACGTTTCCGCCTCGGTATGGCTGCAGACCGGCGATCGATGCAATGTTGATGATCGTGCCCTGAGCACGACCCACCATGGCGGGAAGGATGGTTCGGGTGACGTTCAGCAGGCCCTTGACGTTCGTATCCAGCATCTCGTCCCAGTTGTCGTAGCGCCCTTCGTGGATGGGCTCCAGGCCGCGGGACAGACCGGCATTGTTGACCAAGACGTCGATGGTCTGCCAGGGGGCAGGGAGGTCGCCGATGGCCTGTTCTACCGCTTCGCGATCGCGAACGTCAACGACCTGCGTGTACACGTCCGCGCCGTGGCTCTCGCGGAGCGCTGCTGCCAGCTCTTCGAGACGGTCGGCGCGACGTGCCCAGAGGAGCAGTCGGGCGCCGGTTTCGGCAAAGGCCGCGGCGCATGCCATGCCAATGCCGGAGGAGGCTCCGGTGATGAAGACTGTAGATGATGTCATGTGGATGTCCTTGATAGACCTAAATTTACGCATGGATCAGCCCACGACTTCCCCGACCGACCACGGAATGCCTCCGCTTTCGACACAGCCGTTGCGCTTTGTCATGCCCACCGTCCTCTCGCACACGCTGTCAAACGGCACGCGCGTTCGGCTAATCCCTGCGGCGAACGAGGATATCCTGTCGATAACCCTCGGCATCGATACCGGTGCCGTGCATGATGCGATCGCAGGAGAGACGACCTTTACGGCGAAGATGCTCACGCGTGGCACAGAACGCCTGACGCCCGAGGCCATCGCACGGGAGGTCGAGTCGCGTGGCTGCACGTTGTCGTCTGCCGCCACCTACGACGTCACCACGCTCTCTGCCATGGGTCTTGCTGACCATTCTAGGGTGATGCTGTCGCTGATGGCCGAGAGTCTGCTTACGCCGCGCTTCGATCATGCCGAGCTTGACCGCGAGCGCCAGAGGCGCATCGCCGACATCATGATCAACACGGACGACCCCGACTATCGCGCCGTGTGGGCTTCGATGCATGCGGCCTATCACGGTCATGCCTACGGACGTCTGCGTGATGGCGATGCAGCGACGCTAGCCCTTGTTGACGCTGACGTCATGCGTCGCGTCCATGCCCGCATGCTGCGCTGTCCGCGTGCCATCATCGTAGCCGGTCCGTTCGATCCGGCCGAAATGTTGCGCCATCTCGAGGAGGCATTGGGCCCCTTGCCAGTATCTGATATCGACCCCACCATTGCCGAGGGCACGATGTGGACGGGAACGGCAGTGATCGCCCCCAAGGATGATGCCGTGCAGACTGTTCTCAGGATCAGCCTTCCCAGCGTAGCACACATGCATCCGGATATGCCGGCAATGTCGCTCGTGACCACGGCGTTCGGCGGATACACCCTTGCCCGACTGTTCACGGTCCTGCGTGAACAGAAGGGCTATACCTACGGTGCCTATGCATTCCCGGAGATGCGCCGTTACGGCCGTACGACGGTTATTGGAACGTCGGTGGGTAATGAATACACCGCAGATACAATGCTGACTATTCGCGAGGAGCTGAATCGCCTGACGAGGGAGCCGCTGTCTGCCGAAGATCTTGGGAATGCCCGTCAGTACATGCTTGGCTCGTTTGCACGTAACAACGAGACACCGCAGCAGGCGGCGGGACTTGCGTGGACGATGCTGCAGTTCGGTCTGCCTGACGACTATTATGCGACCTACGTTCGACGCCTGCAGGAGGTTACTGCCGAAGAATGTCTGGCCGTACAGCAGCGATACTTCGACCCCTCGTCCTGGGCCATGGGTCTGTGCGGTAATGATGATATCGTGCGATCCGCCCTTCAGGGTCTTGTCGATCGCATCGTTCACATGGATCCGGCGACGAGGTCGCTGATCGACGAATGAGTGCCGACATCCTGCTGCTGATCGCCGGTGTGATCGTTGCTGCATCGATCGTAACGATCCGTCGCGGCTGGGATGTGCGCATCGTGCTCTTTGCCGCAGGACTCCTGCTATGCAGTGTCGCCGGACTGTGGTTCAAGGTCTTTGATGCCTTTCAGGCAACGGTCGGCAGGGCCGACATCATTGGGCCGATCTGTTCGGCGATGGGATATGCCTGGGTGCTAAAAGCCACTGGTTGCGACCGGCATATGGTGCGGCTGCTGACGAAGCCCCTCAGACGTGTGTCATGGCTGCTGGTACCCGGCGGTGTTGCTGTAGGTTTTGTGACCAACATGGCCATCACCAGCCAGACCGCCACGGCTGCAGCGGTCGGCCCCATTCTCGTGCCCATCCTTCTCGCAGCAGGATATCGTCCGGTTATCGCCGGTGCGATCCTGATCGTTGGTTGTTCTCTTGGCGGCAATCTGTTCAATCCCGGAGAGCCGGATATCGTGGCCATTCACGGTGCCACAGCTGTTGACGTTGCCGGCATCATCGGTGCTACCATCGTGCCCAACCTGTTGTCCCTGGCAGCAGCCACCGCCGTGATGCTCGTGATGGCAGCGCGTATGCACCAACGTGAGAATGCGGAGATCGAATCGACGGACGAGTCGGTGTCCATCGTCAAAGCACTCCTGCCGCCCTTGCCAGTCTTCCTCCTGCTTGGACTGCAACCTGGTCTGGGTTTTGTTCCCGGCCTGCTTGCCATCTATCCCAAGGGCGTGCATGTGAGTATGGTCATGCTCTTCTGTACGTTCATCGTCGTACTTGTAACCTTGCATGGTGCCGGAAGGGGCCATGTCAACCGACTCACGTCGGAGTTCTTTGAGGGTATGGGCTATGCCTTCACGAAGGTGATCTCGCTGATCGTGGCTGCTGCATGCTTTATCGCCGGCCTCGATGCCGTGGGAGCGATCAAGAGCGTTGCAGGCATGCTGGCAAACCACCCCGCCATGGCGGCTGTCTTGAGTCCTGTCGTCACATGGGGCCTTGCCATGGTCTCGGGAAGTGGCACCGCCCCGAGTGTCAGTTTTACCCAGGCCATTGTGCCTGCATTGGCACAGATCGATGTTTCGCACGGTGTGGATATCGGCATCCTGGGCGCCATCGGTGCGTCGCTTGGTAGAACGATGAGTCCTGTTGCGGCCATCGTCCTGTTTACCTCTACACTGGTCGACGTTCATGCTACGGAGCTCGTTCGTGTTGTCAAGTGGCCCATTCTGGCGGCTCTGACCACGGTCATCATCTACGGTCTGCTGTTCTGATGGACGGTATTCGGTGGTCGTGACGGCCTTAGACCTATTTTCGCATGATGCTGATCTACGCTGACAACGCTGCTACGACGCCGGTAGACCCTGTGGTCATCGAGGCAATGATGCCATATCACCGCGACGTCTATTACAACGCATCAAGTGCCCATATCGGTGGCATGATGGCTCGCGCCGCCGTCGAATCGGCTCGCAAGGCAGTCGCCGGACACGTGCGTGCCAAGGCCAACGATGTGATCTTTTCATCGGGTTCGACAGAGGCCATCGCGATGGCCTTGCTGGGTACGACACGGGCGTATCAGGGGGCGCGACGTCACATCGTGACCTGCGCCACGGAACACGGTGCCGTGCTCGACTGCTGTGCGTACCTGGAGCGACACGGTTGGAGAATCACTCGACTTGGCGTTGATGCCGATGGTTGCATCGACCTTCGGGAGCTACGTCAGGTTGTATCCGATGACACCTATTTGGTGAGCATCATGGCCGTCAACAACGAGACGGGCGTGATGCACGACCTTCGCCCCTTGGCTGATATAGCCCACGAGCATGGCGCACTGTTCATGACCGATGCTACGCAGGCCTACGGGAAGATCCCGCTCGACGTTGATGAGCAGGGTATCGACCTGTTGACGATTTCGGCGCACAAGATCTACGGACCGAAGGGGGTGGGTGCACTATATATCCGTCGCGACCGGATCGATGTATTCGAACCGCTTGCTTTTGGCGGTGGGCAGGAGTCGGGATTCCGTAGCGGCACGTTGAATGTGACCGGTATTGTGGGCCTCGCAGCTGCCGGTACGCACGCCCAAGCGTGCATGGCCGACGATCATCGGCGGATCGCCGCCCTGCGCGACCGCTTCGAGCAGGCCATGGTTCAGATTCCCGGCGTTCGCATTAACGGGGCGGGCGCTCAGCGCAGCAGCACGATCGCCAATGTGCTGTTTGACGGCATCGACATCGATGCACTGAAAGGATCTCTCACGCATGTCGCGATGTCGGCCGGCTCTGCCTGCCATTCATCGGCAAACACAGCATCACACGTGCTCCTGGCCATGGGCCGCACGGCAAAGCAGGCTTCGGCCTCGATCAGATTCTCGTTCGGCCGTTTTTCGACCGATGACGAGATCGAACGGCTGATTCACGATATTCACCGCGCACACGAAACCCTCCAGTCAGGCGTTATAGGCGTCTGACCATCACGAATACACCATCATGAACGACGTACAACAGGTTGAACAGCTGTCGCAGCGGATCGCAGCGGTACGCAAGGAAGTGGCAAAGGTCATTATCGGACAGGACGACGTCGTTGAACAACTCCTGATATCGCTGTTCGCTAACGGGCACTGCTTGCTGGTGGGTGTTCCGGGTCTGGCAAAGACTCTGCTGATCCGTACCCTGGCGCAGACACTCGACCTGAGCTTCTCGCGCATACAGTTTACGCCGGACCTTATGCCGAGCGATATCACCGGCACCGAAGTGATCGAGGATGATCGATCGACGGGTCAGAAGGTCTTCCGCTTCGTGAAGGGTCCGATCTTTGCCAACATCGTGCTTGCAGACGAGATCAACCGTACGCCGCCGAAGACACAGGCTGCCCTGCTCGAGGCTATGCAGGAGCATAACGTGACGGCCGGTGGTACGACGTACGCATTGACCGAGCCGTTCTTTGTGCTGGCAACGCAGAACCCCATTGAGCAGGAAGGAACGTATCCGTTGCCCGAAGCGCAGCTCGACCGTTTCATGTTCAACCTGCGGCTGGACTATCCGTCCTTCACAGAAGAGCTCCAGGTGGTTCGCAGCACGACTGTGCCCAGTAAGGTTGAACTCGCGCGCGTGATGACTGCCGCAGACATCGAAGCCGCGCAGAACCTTGTGCGTCGCGTGCCGGTGGCCGATAACGTCATCGAGCATGCCGTGAATCTCGTCCGAGCAACGCGTCCTGCTCATACCACGAATAAGCTTGTCAAAGACTTCATCAGCTATGGTGCCGGTCCCCGCGCCTCGCAGTACCTCGTCCTTGGCGCCAAGAGTCGCGCTGCCCTTTCGGGGCGCTTTACACCGAGCATCGATGACGTCAACGCCGTCGCTGTCAGCGTTCTGCGTCACCGTATCGTGACCAACTTCTCGGCAGAAGCCGAGGGCATCACACCCGAGCGGATCGTTGCGGACCTGATCGCCTAAGCTGCTGACGATAGCCGTTCTGAACACGCCCGTGGAGCGTCGATTGCCTAACTTTGCCCCATGCATCTCGTAGCAATCGTCGGACGCCCCAATGTGGGCAAGTCAACTCTGTTCAACCGCATCATCCAAGAGCGTCATGCCATCGTGGAGTCTGAACCGGGTGTAACCCGCGACCGGATCTATGCAAAGGGTGAGTGGAACGGGAAGACCTTTCAGCTGATCGACACCGGCGGTATCGTGCCGAAGAGCGAAGAACTCTTCGACAAAGCCATCCGTGAACAGGCGCAGATGGCCATGGATGAGGCTACGGTCATCATCTATGTGGTTGACGGCCGAGACGGCGTAACGCCAACAGACGATGCCATTGCGGCACAGCTACGCAAGACCGACAAGCCGGTTGTGCTTGTGGTGAACAAGTGCGACAATGCTGCGGCAGACCTGAATGCGCCGGAGTTCTACACGCTCGGGCTCGGCGAACCGTTTGCGATCTCTGCACTCAACGGCCGCAGTACCGGTGACTTCCTTGACGAGGTTACGAAGCACATTCCGGAGACGGAGGACAACGCAGAAGACGAGCGGCTGAAGATCGCCATCGTCGGACGTCCGAACGTAGGCAAGAGCTCCATCACGAATGCCCTGCTAGGCAAAGACCGCATGGTGGTAACGCCGATCGCGGGAACGACGCGTGATGCCATCGACAGTACCGTGACGTACTACGGCGAGGAAATGGTGCTGATCGACACGGCGGGCTTGCGCCGCCGGTCGCATATCAAGGAGCAGATCGAGCTTTACAGCACGATGCGTACGGCCCGTGCGATCGATCGTTGCGACGTGGCCGTGGTTGTGCTTGACGCGTCGCTGGGGCTGGAGATGCAGGACAAGCGCATCATCACCCAGGTGGTCGAAGCGCGCCGAGGCATCATCATTGCCGTGAACAAGTGGGATCTGATCGAGAAGGACACGAAAACGGCCGAGGAGTTTACCCGCAAGATCAAAGAGGAGCTCAAGACCGTTGACTACGCTCCGATCATCTTTATCAGTGCCGTCACCAAGCAGCGTATCACCAAGCTGCTCGAGATGGCCAAGCAGATCCAGGAACGTCGTTCAACGCGCATCCCGACGCACCAGCTGAACGAAGAACTGATCGAGATGCTTGAGCGTACGCCGCCGCCAAGCGTGCGTGGACGCGACCTTCGCATCAACTACGCTACACAGTCAAAGGTGGCGCCGCCGGTCTTCGTGTTCTTCCTGAACCACCCCGACCTGTTGCCCGACTCCTACAAGCGCTTCATTGAGCGACGTCTTCGTGATGTCCATGATCTGGAAGGCGTGCCCATCAGCTTCCTGTTCAAGAAGAAGAACCCGGGCAGAGACGACTAACTCGTTCTGCGGATGGTAGCACAGCGATCACCTCAGAACGGCCAGAACCAGCAGTTGCCGGTGCCGGTACTCTTCGGTGCAAACGTGTAGGCCACTACCGTGAATGCCGGCAGGGTGGCGTCGAATTGTACGGCACCATCCACGTCTGCACTGCTGATCTCCAGAAGGGCATCGGCGCGGAAGCGCGGTCCCGCGATCTTGTGTACCGCAAGGTCGGGATCGATCCCGTCAACCTGTATGCGGACGTTGCTGATCATGCGCCTCGAGAGGTTGACGATAAACAGCCATCGCTGCTGTGTTGCCGGGTCGGTATGCAGCGCACTTGCAACATCGTGATCGTAGATGCCCTCGCCGGGCATCGTGTTTGTCATCGAGACCTTGCCACGCAGCGACTCCGACAGGAAGGTTGGAATGAAGGCCTTGAACTCGGCTGATGCGGTATCGATTGCTTCCCGCAAGGCTCTTGCGGTGGCCATGTTGTTAGGCGCATGGTGCATCAGCGAGCCAAAGACATTGCGTTTCGGAGTTCCGGACGAAGTTGCCGGGTCGTGGCGGTTGAATGAGGGATCAACAATGCGAATGTCGGTGTCAGGCGCTCCACCCATCCAGGTATATCCATCCCACCAGAATGCTCCACGATGTCCGAGCACGGCCGGAGCCAGCACCTGGAGGCGAGCATCGTTGACCGTCAGATTGCGGAATCTAGGCAGTGTGCGCAGCAACGTGTCCGTTCGTGGATCGAAGTCAGCCGAGACGCTGTTCTCGCCAACGCCTTGGGCAATGTTCATGGCCGCTTCCTTGTCACACCGGATGACGTGATCCATCTGTCGTCGAAGCATCGGCGCCCAGCTGAACTGCAGTCCATCGGCAGACAGATCGGCCAACTCGCTGGATCGCTGTTGCACCGGGCGTCCTGCTGCATCGCGGATGACGTTGCCATTTCCATCCCGCAGCATTTGCATCTCGTATTGCTTTACGTAGGGGTAGTAGTCCATCATTGCTACGTCATGGGCATTTCGGTAGAACTCGAAATCATCCTGATAGTGGTAGATCTGATAGATCGGTTTCGTCGATACTCTTGAACGGATCACGCGATAATGATCCGCTAATGTTTGCGAGATCTTCGGTGCTCGTACGGCGGCGTTGACCTCGGCTGTATCCGTGAAGCGCGGCCGAAAGTTCAGACCATTTGGCGGTATCAGTCCAGATGGTTCGTCTGCCGTAAGCCAACCAAGGAAGGGGGCTTGGGCGTGAATGCTCGGATCAAGCATGGCGCTGTAGTACGGAGGCAGAGTCACGGAAGGTAGCCGTGATGCGGCATTTGACCAGTCGAACCACTCGTATCTACCCACAGTTGTCGTACTGGGCCGATAGCTGTTCACGTCATGCAGGCCCAGATAGGGCAGCACAAACAGTTCTTTTCCGCCCGCTGCGGAGAGAAATGCGCCTAATGCCCTGCGCACCTCCGAGTTGCTGTGGTAGTAGAACGTCGTTGCATTGTCGTGCTGCGGATTGGCCGGTTTGCCGAACACAAACAGATCTGTGTAATGCTGGCGTTCAGGGACGATGCAGTTGTACACGCTTGCATAGCGCGTCAGCTCGGCGTCGCTGATCCGACCCGAATCAGGGGTGAAGACGATGCCTCGGATCAGCCAAGGTGCCGGCCGCCAGTCATCGGTCTTAGCCCAGTAATCGGTGGCATGGATACGCGGTCGGAGTTCTTGGTTGCTAAGTCCGGTCACAAGTCGGATGTTCCACCACCCATGAGGCAGGAAAGGGGCGGTGGTGCCGCTACGTGCTGTTGCCGTTACGGCGTAGTCGTTTACACTGTGCGGCGGAAGTGATGCCCAAAGCAGGAAGAGGTCGTCGCGAGCAGTAGGGGCAGGATCGCCGTGGTAGAGGATGCCAACGTCGGCACGCTGACGTATGTCGATGTCAAGGTTGCTCACGATCATTCGGCGCATCATGGTCGCATCAAGATCTTCGCGCATGAATCGAGCCAAGCGCTCTGTTCGCCATGTACTACCCGCAGAGTCAATTCGCGTCAGGATCGAGGATGCCACACCGTCAGCCCGACGTGTATGGGCGATGACGAGTTCGTCATCGCCATCGCCATCCAGATCTCCGGCAGCCATCGATGCTATGCTCCCCGGCGCAGCATCGGCGGCATCGAGCGTTAGCCTAGCGGGTCCAGCAACAAGTCTTCCGTTCTGCAGGGATAGCGAAAGGACCGAGTGCGCTGTCGGAGTCGGTTGCACAACGATGATGCTATGCTTGCGAACGCCGTTCGCGATAAGGTCCGCAGCCACGATACCCGTAGCATCGGCAATGCTAACGTCCGAGTTGGATGCCTCGTAGATCGTCGTCACGGCCCACGACGTACTTGGTCTGATCAACAAGATGCGCTGCTGCACGTTCTGTCCACCCTTTACGGCAAGGATGAGTTCCTGTCGACCATCACCGTCGAGATCAGCAGCGACCACGCTGCGTAGCTGTGACGGCTGCAGCGTCGTGATCGGAATCGTTGTGGCATCTACGCGCTTGAATTGATAGTTCAACGGCTGTAGGGGCAAAGGAGACGCTGGCGTCTCGAGAACGATCACGTTCAGCCCCGAGCCGGACTCGACGAACACAACGATCTCATCGCGACTGTCGCCACGGATATCAGCCACGACTGCTGCGCGGATCTTCGTGGCGTCGATGGTCGGGTCGTTGTACCGCAGGATGTACGGACGGACGACCGCTGCGCCGCCTACCATGACGTTGATCTTGGAAGAGTCCGGCCTTCGAACGGCCACGCCACTTGCGGGCGCTGCCTCGGCGAGGTATCCCGGGCCAAGGCCCTCGCGGTTCGCTGCGCGGTACGTCCAGCTGTCGCGTACGCTTAGATCCGTAGGATCACTCACGGTGTACGGGCGTGATTCGACGGTGAAAACCTGAAAGACCCGTTGGTTCGGATCAAAGGGCG
>JAULYI010000132.1:0-5997 GCA_032117915.1 Kapaibacterium sp. (SeqCode)
ATATCGTGCGCACCGTTATGCAGTGGGGTACCCGAGGTCCCGTTGTTGTCGTGGTGTCAACCACCGGTGGCGCGTTGCTGGGAACAATGCTGGTTGCGCCATAGTGGCTGTCTTCACGACCATCAACCCGGCAACGGAAGAACCACTGGAGCAGTACGCATGGCATGCGCACGCCCAGGTAGATCACATGGTAGCGCGGGCTGCGTCGGCACAGCAGGCATGGGTTCAGCGGCCGCTACAGCATCGTCTGGACGTTATCCGGCAACTGGGCGTTGTCTTGCACGCGCACGCCGATCAGATAGCCCACATGATAACTACGGAGATGGGTAAGCCCATCGCCCAGGCCAGGGCTGAGGCCGAAAAGTGCGTCACCGTATGTGATTACTACGCCGATCATGCCGGTGAGGCTCTTGCCGAGCTACCCGTGGCCACTTCCTATGCGCGAAGCCGTGTACGATTCGATCCCTTAGGCGTGGTCCTGAGTATTATGCCATGGAACTTCCCGTTCTGGCAGTTCATTCGATTCGTCGTGCCGGCCGTTGCCGCAGGCAACGGCGTGTTGCTGAAGCATGCGCCGTCAACCATGGGCTGCGCCCTGCTCGCCGTTGAGCTATGCCACCGCGCAGGCATTCCGGAGGAGCTGGTGCAGGCGCTCATCATCGACATTCCAGATGTGGAGCGCGTGATCGCTGATGCACGCGTGCGTGCAGTGACCTTCACGGGGTCTACCGGCGGCGGAGCCGCCGTTGCGGCCCTTGCCGGGTCGTACGTCAAAAAGACCGTCCTAGAGCTTGGCGGAAGCGATGCCTATATCATTTGCAGCGATGCCGATGTGGAGCATGCGGCGCGACAATGTGTTGCGTCGCGATGCATCAACTCCGGTCAGTCCTGCATAGCAGCCAAACGCTTCATTGTGCACACATCTGTTGCCGACGCCTTTACAGAGGCCGTCATTGCACACATGGCCGACCAGGTTGTCGGCGATCCACTCCTGCCCCGAACGACCATTGGCCCCATGGCAAGGATGGATCTCCGGGATACACTCATGGATCAGGTCCGACGCACGGTTCATGCGGGTGCACGTCTGGTCTTCCCGCGAGACCCACTTGATCATGGTCAACGCCGCGGTTGGTTCATTGCCCCCTCCGTACTGGCTGGTGTGGAACGGACGATGCCGGCCGCAGTAGAGGAAGTCTTTGGTCCGGTCGCCGTGATCATGACGGCCGAAACAGATGATGAAGCCGTTGTGATGGCGAATGCATCCCGTTTCGGATTGGGAGCGGCTGTCTTTACGGCCGATGGTTCGAGGGCTGACGCCATTGTTGCCAAGCTAGATGCTGGAAATGTCTTTGTGAACGACTATGTTCGCAGTGATGCACGTATGCCCTTCGGCGGTGTGAAGGACTCAGGATACGGACGTGAACTCGGTCCGTTCGGATTACGCGAATTCGTCAACGTAAAGTCCGTCGTTACCATCTGATCTGCAATCGTACAGTCTGCCGTCTGTGTGTTTTCGTTCCACTGCGCTCTTTACCTGAGGCGTACCCATGCGTTTGTTCCTGACAATGTGGGCCGCAGTATTGGCGGTTGGCGTTTCGTCGTGCTCGTACTTCAGTGGCGGTGATGTCACGGTTGATTTTGGTGAAGAGATCGCCCGTGAGCAGAATCTCACCTTCACCTTTCCCGAGCCGATGGTTCCCGATACAATGGTCGATCGGTATGGGGATACGGCGACCTATGTCCGATTTTCGCCCGCTGTCGAAGGTCGTTTTCAATGGACGTCGCCAACGCAGCTTGTATTCTCACCGATGCACGGCTTTGCTGCTTCGACAGCGTATACGGCAGAGCTGACGGAGGCCGTTCTGATGCACGCCAACAGCACAGTGTCGATGCCTTCTCGGCGGACGTTTACGTTTCACACGCCGTGGCTGAAGATCACGGGGTCATCCGCCCAGTGGACGCGAAATGAGCTGACAGGCGAGATCGAAGTGACCGTTGCGATGACCTTCAACTATACCGTTGACGCGGCATCAGTAGCACAACACCTACGATTGAGTCGCAACGGATCGTCCATGCCGTTCAGTCTTCGTTCAAGCGGAGCGTCTACCGACGTGAGTATTGCCCTGCGTGGAGAACGCCTGCAAGGCGATGACGACATGGAGGTAACAGCTACGCTCGTCAAGGGGCTACGCTGCGTGGAGAGTGCTGCGCCCATGCCGGAAACCATTACGACAACCCTTGCGATTCCATCTCGGACGGAGTTCGAAGTCTCTGCGATGACGCCCACATGGGAAGGTCTGGACGGTGTGATCAACGTGTTTACCACGCAAGCTGTTGATGCCTCGACGCTGCTGGCGGAGCATGTTCGTATCAGCCCCAAGGTTGCTACGAGCACCGAGGTCACGAGGACAGGCTTCCGTATCCGTGGACCATTCAGTGTCGGCGTTGACTATGCGGTCACATTGTCTGGCAAGATCAAGAGCGTCATTGGGTCGACCCTCACGGACGATGTCGAAGAGCAAGTGACGTTTGACGAGATGGATCCCGATATCTCGTTTGCCTCGTCACGAGCCATGTACTTGAGTGCTCGTGGCTCAAAAGGAATCGGTGTACGCATCGTAAACGTCCCGTCGGTACGGATCAGCGTGATGCTCGTGTACGAGAATACCATTGCCCATGTGTTGCGGCAGTCACGGACGTACGAGTGGAGCGAAGACGATCAGCAGCAGTCCGTGTATGATGTTTCCTATATGGACTTGGACCAGTATGCCGACACGGTGTTCACACGTGTGTACAGCACGGCCGACCTGGGCCGAGATGCCAATGGCGTTGCCGTCTACTCCTTCGACGTGAAGCAGCATGCCACCAGGAAAGGCATGTACATGGTTAAGGTTGAGAGTACCACCGATCAGTGGGTGAACGCCGCCAAGCTTGTTGCCGTGAGTGACGTTGGCCTGCTGGCAAAGCAAGGGCTTGATGATCTAACGGTGTTCACAAACTCCATCCGTGATGCATCGCCCCTTACCAACGTCGACATTACCCTTTACAGTACGAATCATCAGGTCATCGACCGGTTTGCCACTGGGGGCAATGGTGTACTCACGATCAGGAACCTGCGTTCAACACTTGGACGATTCCGGATCGGAATGATCACGGCACGACGTGGCGATGACTTCACGTTTCTGTACTTGCGAGACACTCGGGTGGATGCAAACCGATTTGCAACGGGCGGGCTGCATGAGAACGCAGCCGGTTTGCAGGCCTTCATCTATGGCGACCGCGAACTGTATCGGCCGGGTGAGACGATCCATATGAACACGATCGTTCGCGATCGTGCATGGAAGCCTGTCTCCGGCGTACCCGTTTCACTCGTGCTGCGTGCGCCGGACGGCCAGGAGGTGCGACGATTACGGTTGGTCCCAAATGCCGAAGGATCTGCGTCCGCTGATATCAGTATGCCGACATCGTCGCTGACGGGTATGTATCAGGCCGAGGTCTTCTCGGCCACGGATGTACTCCTGACGTCGCGTACGATCGCCATCGAGGAGTTTATGCCGGACCGTCTGAAGGTTGGTGTGACGATCGCCAAGCAGACGCTGACTGCCGGCGAGCCGTTCGACGTTGCCATTGATGCCGCGTACTTCACGGGTGTGCCGGCTGCGAAGCGCACCTACGAGATCATGATGCGACTGTCTGCATCGAGCTTCACGGCCTCGCGGTATCCGTCGTATCACTTCGACGTCTCGACAGGTGATGTCGATGTCGTGCGCACAATCGAGCGGCGGGATTCGCTTGATGACAAGGGCAGGGCAACGCAGCGATTTGTCATTGATAGTGCACTGAAGAACATGGGGCAATTGCAGGCTCGCTTCTATGTGACGGTTTTCGACGAGGCCGGCCGCCCTGTGCACCGATTCGAGCAACGCATGGTCAGAACCCAGCCAGTCTTTTTCGGTCTGAAGCGCACGCAGCGCTACGTCGGTACTCGTCAGCCTGTGAACATCCCGCTGATCGCTTGCGACTACAGCGGAGCACTGGCCTCCGGTAAGGTTCGCGTTCGTATCGTCCGCAATGAATGGCATTCGATGATGCAGGACGACGCCGGTAGCTACAGTTATGTGACCCAGAAGCGCGCCGTCACATTGTCCGATCGCATGATGGACGTCAGCGGAGAACGAAGTGTGATAACGTTTACGCCGACGGTGAGTGGCGAATACGAGGTGCAGGTTGGGTTGTCTACCGGAGGCTACGTCACAACCACGCTGATGGCATTCGGTTATGGCGATACCCAGGCATCGTCGTTCCCGGTAAACACCGAGGGGTTTGTCGACATTGCGATGGATAAGCCATCGTATCGACCCGGCGAAACGGCCAACGTCCTGTTTACGACGCCGTTTGCCGGAACACTCATCGTGACGATCGAGCGTGACGGCGTGCTCGAACACCATACGGTCAAGACTGATAAGCGGTCCGCCTCGCTGAAGCTCCAGGTGAAGGACGCGTGGACGCCGAATGTGTACGTTGCCGCCACGTTGATCAAGCCGCACGTGGAGACCGACATGCCGCTTACCGTGGCACATGGCTATCAGTCAATGTCGGTAGAACGTCCGTCAAGCCGACTGAACGTATCGATCACGGCGCCCTCGACGTCACGCTCTCGTCGCACGCAGACGATCGATGTGCGAACCGAACCGGGTGCGATGGTCACCATTGCCGTTGTCGATGAGGGTATCATGCAGGTGCGGAATACACGCACACCGGATCCACATCGATATTTCTACCAGAAGCGGGCACTGCAGGTCGAAAGTCATGACATGTATCCGCTGCTCTTTCCCGAACTGCGGGTGCGGAAACAGACCTACGGTGCAGGCGATGATATGGAGATGCGCATCAATCCGTTCACGGTCAAGCGTGCTGATCTCATGACGTACTGGAGCGGTGTCATCAAAGCGCCGAACGGTCGGGCTTCCGTGAAGGTTGACCTGCCCGCGTTTGCAGGTGCAGTGCGCATCATGGCTGTTGCATACAAGGGGTCATCATTCGGCTCGGCTTCGCACATGATCACGGTAACCGATCCGCTCATCCTTTCGACGCCCCTGCCGCGTGTTGTTGCCCCTGGCGATACCGTGCAGGTACCTGTCGTGCTTACGAATACCACTTCATCCGTCATCAGGACATCCTGCTCACTTACGACGACAGGGCCACTCAAGGTGATCGGAGCGTCCCGGCAGATGACCCTCGCAGCGAATCGGGATCAGGTTGCAATGTTCACGCTCGTAGGCACGGGCCTTGGTGCGGCCTCGGTGACAACAACGGCCACGACGCCTGTTGAGGCATTCACAACGACCACGCAGATCGCTGTGCGTCCGGTTAGTCCGTTGACGGAAACATCGGCAAGCGGTGTTGTGGCGGCTGGCAGTGCGGCCGATGTTGCTGTGGCCGGAGGCTTTCTGGCTGGAACCGGACGTGGACGCCTTGTGGTGAGTACGTTCCCTGCCATTCAGATAACCCGTAACCTCGCTCGTCTGGTCGAATATCCCTATGGCTGCGTCGAACAGACGATCTCGAAGGCCTTCCCGCAGATCTACGTTGCCGATCTCGTCAAGGCCTGGAACATGGCCGGCGGAACGTCGGCCGAACCGTTGAAGAACGTGCAGGAGGCCGTGCGGAAGATCCAGGGTATGCAGTCGTGGAATGGCGGAGTGACCTACTGGCCTGGTGGTGGCGATGTGACGTGGTGGGGGACGGCTTATGCAGCGCATTTCCTGCATGAGGCCCGTCGTGCCGGCCACGAGGTCGATAACAAGGTGTTGGACAAGATGCTGCAATACCTTGCCGAACGCGTGCGTGCACGCGAGACGGAGACGATACGGCTGCAGCAGCCGGACGGCATGCAGACGGCGAAGCGAGCGTCACGCGAGACGTTCTACTCTCTGTTTGTTCTCGCCGCTGCCGGACGGCAGGACGTACCGACGATGAATTACTGGAAATCCAACA
>JAULYI010000133.1:0-5947 GCA_032117915.1 Kapaibacterium sp. (SeqCode)
CGTGCCCGTGCCACCCGTTGCCGTCACGGTGATCTCACCGTCCGTGGCGCCGTTGCAGCTCAGGTCCGAGCCGTTGTAGCTCTTCTTCGACGTTCCCGTGATCGACAGCGCCGGCGGAGCCGTGATGGTAACACTTGTAGCGAGCGTTGCACAACCATTGTCGTCGCGGACGCGGATCTGATACGTACCGGAAGCAAGACTGCCGAAGATGTTCGAGGCCTGATACGTGGAGCCGTTATCCTTCGAGTACTGCTTCGCGCCTGTGCCGCCCGTAGCCGTCACGGTGATCTCACCGTCGGCAGCGCCGTTGCAGCTAAGGTCCGAGCCATTGTAGCTCTTCTTCGACGTTCCCGTGATCGACAGCGCCGGAGGCGCCGTGATCGTCACGCTCGTGGCCGACGTTACGCAGTTGTTGGCATCCTTCACGCGGATCTGATACGTGCCGGCTGCAAGCGTGCCGAAGACGTTCGAGGCCTGATAGGTCGAACCGTTGTCCTTCGAATACTGCTTCGTGCCCGTGCCGCCCGTGGCCGCAACAGTGATCTCACCGTCTGTAGCGCCGTTGCAGCTCAGGTCCGAACCGTTATAGCTCTTCTTGGTGGCGCTGGTGATCGACAGGACCGGCGGAGCCGTGATCGTAACCGTGGTTACGGATGTCGTACAGGCGTTCACATCGCGAACGCGCATCTGATACGTGCCTGCTGCAAGGCTGCCAAAGACGTTCGATGCCTGATACGTGGCACCGTTGTCCTTCGAGTATTCCTTGGCACCCGTTCCGCCCGTGGCATTGACGGTGATCTCGCCGTCTGCTGCACCGTTGCAGCTCAGGTCCGAACCGTTATAGCTCTTCTTGGGAGCGCTCGTGATCTGCAGTGCCGGCGGAGCCGTGATCGTTACGTTCGTAGCAGGCGTAACACAGTCGTTAGCATCCTTGGCACGCATGGCATACGTGGCGGCACCAAGACCGCTGAACACCGACGCGTCCTGCCAGGTTGTTCCGTTGTCACGCGAATACTTGTACGGCGGAACGCCGCCCATCGCCGTCATGCTGATCTGTCCGTCCATTGCCCCATTGCAGCTCAGTTGTGAGCCGTTGAAGTTCGAGGTGACGGTGGCGGATTCAACAACGAGGAGGGTGGGTTCGGTAAGGGTGACGGAGAATTCGGCATAGGTGCCGTTCTTGTCCGTTGACCTCAGATTGTAGGCACCGGCCTTCAGCGAAGCGATATCAAGCGTGTTGCCCGTATAGCCATTGGGTCCGGTCCAAGCATGGGTGTAGGGGGCAGTGCCACCGACAAGGTTCATGTCGATCGAGCCCGTGGCTGCACCATTACATTTGATGTCGACCTTCGCAACCAGGTTCAGCTTGACGAATGTGCCGGTGCAGACGCCGTCCTTCGGCTGGAAGCCTGTGGCCGTGCTGTTGTCTGTTCCTTCAACAAGCCAGTTCTCGACGGTGGCGTTGCCACTGACCTTGGTGTTGATCACATTGCCTGACGTCGAGCCCCACCATTGGCAGCTCATCGGAATCGTCTTCGTGCCATCGTTGAGCAGACCGATCGCATTGGCGGACACAAGGCTATTGTTACCGATGCTGTTGATCGTACCCGTTGCGGCCGCGCTGAAGAAGAGGCCTGCCTGGTTGGCGCTGCCGGCACCCGAGCCTTGAACAAGGTTATTATTGACCTTCAGGGCCGTACCGTAGCTACCGGCGTTGCGGAAGGCAATACCGTGGTTGTTGGCATCGGTGATCTCGTTGTTCTCGATGGTGTACGTACGGATCGTGTTACCAACAAGCGTGACACCGTCGGCACCGGCATTGCTGATCTTGTTATCGGATACGGTAACGACCGACGTCGAGCTCAGACCGCGGAATTCCAGCGATCCTTCGATGTTTGAGTTCGTGACGGAGATGCTGCGGCTAAGGTTACCAATGGCGCAGGTGAGGGCGCGGATGCGCTGATCGTCGCAGCCTGGCTCCCACTTCTGCACGTCGATAACGGATTGATGCACATTAAGCGACGCACCACGGTTGAGCGTGATCGCCGATTGCGTCGGCACACCAGTACCACAGGTCATAGCGTCGATACGCGAGTTGGAAAGACTCAGCGACCGTGTTGCGCTCACATTGAGCGGCTTATTGGAAATGTCTGATTTGATTGAAACAGCGTTCAACGTGACGTCGCCGGCACCCGCAGTCACATTGATCGCTCCGTCGATAACGGTCCACGCCGATGCATCGGCAGACTTTGTACGAGCATCAGACGCATCGTAGGTCCAGACCCAACTGCCTGCTCCATCCTTTGTGAACGGACTATGGCTACCAATAATTGTCAGGCTTTTTCCAACGGTGATACCACCGGGAAACGTACCCTTTTGGGCACGAACAACGGCGCCATCAGTCGAAGCGTCGATGGCCGCCTGGATACTGAAGAAGCTGCGGCTATAGTCTGTTGATGTCTTGATCGGTGCCTCTGTGGCGCATGCTTCAGCCGGATCCGGGACGAAGCCAACTGCACCTTCATCAATATCCGTTCCTACGGCGTTATAGGGTCCCAACTCGAGGTTTCCGTAGTTGGCACCTACGATCAGACCGGCATCTGCCGTTCCAAAGTAGTTGCATGTGGCGGGGACAAGCGTAGATGACCAATTCGCAATGGCTAATGCGTAGCCCGTTGTTGATCGGCCGAAACTGTTCTCTGTAACATGAAAAGGTTGATTGCCCGAAGCACTGATCGTGACCCCGTTGAGATTCACATCATCACCACCGGCAAAGATGTTGTTGCGTATCTCCACACCGTCCGTACTGTTCCATATGTACGAGTTGATGCCAATGTAGCAGCGACGGAAATCATTGTACGAAACAATTGCGTGTTCGATCGATCCAGAGATGACGACACCCGTGTTGCAGCCATCAAAGCTGTTTTCACCGATAACGACGGAGCCATAATTATCAGAGACGTACACACCCGAACCACCGTTGTATTCGTCGTCACCAACAAACCGGTTCGAAGCAATTGTCGTAATGGTGCTACCGTAGATGTAGAGTTGTTGCGTCCTGTCAAACAAGCAATTGGACAATGCGATGCTGTACGGATAGCCAAAGTAGGCATCATATTGAAGCGGCGTAATGTATGGAGCAAAGGTCAAGCCTTCGAATGCATAGGCGCCGCCTGCATTCAGCACAAACGGTGCCGTGATCACCGTTGCATCGTTGCCCCACTGATCCCACGGCGTGTAGGCGTTCACACCAAGAATGGTAAGATCCACCGGAGGCAGTGCAGCACCTGCAAAGTCGCCGGCGCCAATGTCAATGACGTCGCCATACTGTAGCGGCAAATTCGCTACGCCTTGAATGGTAGCCTTGGCCGTTCCCGGCGTCATGCCGTCATTGTTGTCATCGCCCCCTGCACGCACATAGTACGTGTTGACTTGGGCATACATGGACGTTGCGACGAGCATCGTCAGCAACGACATGAGTATACGTGAGATCATGGTGTCACCATGGAGAGGTAAAAGGAAGAGAGTAGTATGTCGTAGTTCAGCGGTCGTTCTGTGGAATCATGCTACCATGCAGCAGAAGACCGTTCCATGCGATAGGTGTCCCTTGCGAGGAGTGCGGTTCGCGCACACTTCGGGCACATGGTCGAAAATTACGGGGCATTGGTGACAATAACCAACGGAAAGGTCGTGGTTGTCGAGAGGTAAACCGGCAAGCAGTCACGCGCCTGCCAAAAAACAACACTGGCGTCACGATTGCTCGTGACGCCAGTATGATCTGTGCGTATGTGTCGTGGAGGGTATTACCCTCCGTCCGGCTTAGTGACGAACCATGATCGGCGTCTGCACGGTGGTGCCGGCAGCATCGATCATGCGAACGATATAGGCACCCGAGGGCAGATCGCGAACCGTTGCCGAGAGTGGCAGCGAGGCGTTCTGTGCAACTACACCGTCGAAGATCGACATCACTTCGCGACCGATTGCATCGAGGAGTGTGACGCGGACCTGGCCTGCTACTGGCACGATGGCCTCGATCTGGAACTCGTCGTCGACCGGGTTCGGGAAGGTGACCAGGCTTGCCTCCGTCGTCGTCGGCTCACCGGCGATCACGTCCGTCTCGCGCTCGAGTGTGTTCTCGACACCAAGGTTCGAACCGAAGAACTTATTCCGCAGGTAGCAGTACACGGCATCGCGTGTGGTCTTGTCGGACGTGTTAAGCACTATGACTTCGCCGATGTTACCGTTGAAGTAGTTACCACGGTCGGTCCCGATAACGGTTGCGCCGTCGAGATAGACCGAGCCGACGCGAGCGCCGAGCGAGATCTTGCTGGAGGTACCGATAACCGGCGTCGAAAGCGTCGTGACGTTGAAACCAGTTTGGTCATGCTTGACTTCTGCAACCTTCTCCGTGGCGTTGTCGATCGCCAAGCCTACACGGGGATTCGTCGTGCTGTTACCGGCAGGACTGTCACCGTTGAAGTAGATCTGAGCGATGTACTCCGTGTTTGCAGCAGCAGCGTACGAGAGCGTCACCGTTGCGGCACCGTCATACAGGTTGAGTTCGATGTTCTCTTGGTCGTCCACCACAACGCTCAGACCCTTGGTCTGATCGCCGTGCTTGTACACCACCATGTCCGTCGTTGTAGCAGCACCCGTGCGGAAGGCCACGAAGACCGTCTTGTCGTCACCACCATTGATCGTGGTCGTCGTGTTTGCGTCCAGATATTCATCCACACCGTCAAAACGAAGGTGTCCGCGGCTATTCAGCACCGTGGCCTCATTCTTATAGAACGAGGGGCGACGTGTAAGCAGCTGCACGTTCACCAGGTTACCACCGGCATAACCGTAGAGCGTACCCACACGCGTACCGTCTGTCGAGGTATTACCATCCTCACCCTTCCAGCCGGCAACGATGTTTGTTAGCGACAAGGGGGCATAGTGACCGTAATTGACCGTGCCACTACCAAAGCCGAAGTCCTTGCTGTCATTCACCAGCTGAGCAACATCATTGATGGTGCCGGCCGAGCGATCATCGTTTTGCAGACCATAGAGTGTTGCGCTGGCGCTGTTCTTGAAGACAACACGCGATGTATTGACGCTACCCGAGGAACCACTGACGATCTCGATGAAGCGTCCTGTGGACTCATCGGCAGTCTTCAGCACGAGGTCCTGTACCGTCTTCTCGCCACTGCCATAGAACTTCACCAGCTTCACACCCGAGGATGCTGCTTCAAGCGAAGCTGTCGGGTCAAGAGCACACGTTCCGTCCATGCTCTGCACCGGACCGGCAAGTGTGACGTTGCTGTACACATCGAGTGATGCGGACAGGCTGTACGTACCGGCTTGGATGCGGACCGTACCGGCGGCATTCACGCGGTTGAGTGCCTTGCGAATACCGGCGGTCGTATTGCCTCCGGCGATCGCATTTGCTGCCCCAACGTTGTTGAACGTTGCCGAAGCAAAGCCCGTGATCGTATCGGCAGGCACAGACGAAACATCGTAGATGAAGTAGTGATTCGTACCCAGCGTCGGGGATCCAGCACCGGTGATGGTGCGTGCATCGATCAGCGTGGGCGACTCATTGTAGGTACCTGCGGCAACGTTGATCTCATCGCCGGACGTTGTAGCGTCGATACCCTTCTGGATGGTCGCGAACGGAGCGGCCTGGGTACCGGCGTTGTTGTCGCTGCCCTCTGTTGCATCCACATGCACTTCGTTGTCATACACAACCACGGTCACCGCAACCGATGTCGTACAGCTATTCAGGTCTGTCACGGTAAGCGTGTACGTACCCGAGTTTGCTGCTACGGCTGTGTTGAAAGCGTAGACGGTTGACAGACCATTGATATCCGTAGGCTCTGTCGTGGCCGTCGTTGCCCATGTATGTGTAAGCGTACCTGTTCCACCGCTGGCGGACGAGGTCAGCGTCACATTCTCACCCGAACGA
>JAULYI010000134.1:0-16006 GCA_032117915.1 Kapaibacterium sp. (SeqCode)
ATACACAGTAGCCGACACCCCTGATGGGATCCTTCCTGCTGTTGTGAGGTCATCATACGGTGCCTTGACAACCTCGACGTACGGGCGGACGTTTGAAGCCCGCATGCCGCCCGAGCAGCACATTCTTCATGACAGACGCAACGAGGTTGCTCGCCTGGCCCCATCCGTCATCCTGTTTGCCGGTCAGGCACTGGACGCAAGCAAGCACACACTGATCTCGCATGATGCCGGTACAACGTGGACCTACCTGCGGCCGTATAACATTGCCTCGGGCGCCGTGACGGCAACGAACGGTCGTTTCGCACGGCATTATGAGTACTTCACCACCGATTCCGCCAGATCATGGGCTGAGTATCCGCTGCCGGATTCCTTGAGTACGTCCTCAAGCCCGCTGTTCGACTACATTGGCAATGGTCTGTTCGCCATCAGCGATCGTGCGACGCGTCGATGGTATACGGTGGATGCGACCACGGGCGTCTATGCCGAAGCGAACATCCCCTATGCCGTGCGGCAGGTCTATCTGCTGCCAAACGGCGATCTGATGGGCACCAATGCGGGCTCGGCGCCGACCACCACCGTCTGGCGGCGTCGAAGGGATTCGGCGGACTTCGTACCCATTGCCGTGCCCGTACCCGATGGACTGCGGCCTGACTCGATGACCGTGAAGCGTTCGACGGTCCTTGCCAATGGCATGCTGGCCATGGTCTGCGAAACGGTTCCGGCCGGCAGGGGCTGGCTGCTGGTGACCGACGGTGACACAGCACGGACCGTGGCAGCGTGGGATGTGGCCGATTCCCTGCGCAGCTTTGGCAGCATCGATTGCAACGGCGCTTCCACCGTGCTGTTACGGGCAAGGAACGCCGCAGACTACACTGTTGCCCTGGTGGCGCTGGATCTGCGGACGTGGCAAACGCGCACTGTGGAAATGCGGGGGCGCACCATGCAGCCGTCGATCGGTGACTTTGGCGCTCTGTTCATGAATGACACGCTGGCTGTGACCATCAACGGCGACGGAAGCGTACATCGACTGGACCTGCGAACGGGTGAGATTAGTCTCGGCGGCGAAGTGCATGACCCGTATGAGCGCTTCAAACCGTGGCGTCAGGATGCGGTGGCCCTTATCGGGGGGCGATTGCTGGTCATGGATGAGACCGGCACGGTCCAGGAGCAACGTGATGACACAACGAGCATCCTTCGGGCATGGGGCGGCGGTATGAATCAGCGCACAACAACCGATGGCGATCGGTTCTATAGGCGGGTGCTGGCATCGACCCTGGTGCATGGCACGGGGCATATGTGGGATGCGGGTGCGGCAACACCGGCGGATGATGCGTTAGTGGTGGGTGGGCCGCAGTTGCGCAGGATCGACGCGGCAGGCTTGCCCACCGTACTGCGGGCGGATACGACTACGTTCTGGATACGGCGTGCCGATGGCACGCAGCTGGCCGGACACCGGACGGTGCAGCAGCGCGCCGCTGATGATACGGCCTTTGCCGACCATGGTCGCATCGGCGACGGCAGAGCGGTGATCCGCCACATGGCGGAAACCTCCGACGGTGCGCTGGTGGCGGGTCTGCGCGGCTATGTGCATACGGTGGACGGCGGCGCACCCGACACGTTGCGCGGTGGGCTGTGGCGCTCGGCCGACGGTGGCCGAACGTGGCAGCGGGTACTCACGCCCGTGGCCGATGACATGGTCCTTTCGGTGCAGCGCCGCGCGCACGACGGCTCTCTGTGGGCCTGCGTGACGTCGGCCCTGCGGGAGTCCGTTGCCGACAGCGTCGTCGAGGCCCTCCAGGTGCCGGGGGAAGTGATCACGACGGGCCAGATCACATTGCTGCGCAGTGATGACCACGGTGCCACGTGGCGCGTGGTGCATACCCAGGCGTCGGCAGGTGGCTTTACGGCCACCATGGGCAATGTGGCCTTTGCCGGACGCACCACCGTGGTATGGGCGGCCATGGACCGCGTGCACTGGTCGGACGACGACGGTGCTTCATGGCGCATCCTCGATGGATTGCGCAGCGGCACGTCTCGTGTTGGTGCGGCCGCGTTCGACAAGAACGGAAACCTTTGGGTTGCGGCCTCGGACGGACTGTACAAGGCCGACCGGCCAACGAGCGTGGAAGCCCGCATAGACGAACCCCGTAGCCGCAGTACACCCACATTCTGGGCTACGACACATCCTAATCCCACTGACCGAACGCTGACATTGCGCCTGCACAACATGGACCGCCTGCAAGGCACCGTGGAGACGCTTGCCATCGTAGACCTTCTGGGCAGGGAAGTGGCCGACCTGCGCGAATACGTCCGCGGTCACCGTCCGTCCGGCATCGTGGACATCCCCATCGACCTTGGGCCGGTCCCTTCGGGTCCATACGTGCTGGCCGCCCGCACAGCGGAACGCACCTTCACGTGGCCCGTTCTTGTGACAGACAATCCGTAAGGCTCTTCTGCTCGACTGTTAAACGCTATGCAGTAGCTTCGCGTCATGCGTACACGCATCGCTCCTACGCCGTCGGGCTTTCTGCATCGTGGCAATGCCGTCAACTTCCTGCTGACGTGGCAGCTGGCGCAGCAGCATGGGGGGAGCGTCTTGTTGCGCATCGACGACCTGGACCCGCAGATGTCGCAGCCGCTCTTCGTTGACGACATCTTTTCAACCCTCTCGTGGCTGGATATCGCCTGTGATGAGGGGCCGCACACAGCAGGCGAGCTCCACGACGTCTGGTCGCAGCGCCATCGTCTGCCGCTGTATCATGCAGCGTTGGACGAGCTGCGTCGGCAGGGGCGCGTCTTTGCTTGCGCGTGTACCCGCAAGCACGTGCACGAGAGATCTCCGCACGGCCTCTATCCCGGTACATGTCGTACGGCCGGCATCGACCTTGATGCGCCGAACGTGGCATGGCGGCTGGACGACGACAGTGTTACGGGCCTGCCGTATCCGGTAGTGCGACAAAAGACGTGTCTGCCCTCGTACCAGATCGCCTCGCTTGTCGACGACACCCACTTTGGCATCACCCACATCGTGCGTGGTTGGGACCTGCATCCGTCAACCTTCGTGCAGCGGCGCATCGCGTCGATCCTTGCCCCCAACCACCCCTTCTTGAGCGTCGTGGTCTACCACCATCCTTTGATCACCGACGATCGCGGAACCAAGCTCAGTAAATCGCAGGGGGCGATGGGCGTGCGGGAGATGATCGCAGCTGGACAGCCTCCTGAGGCCTTGATTGCCATTGCAACAACCATGGCGAACCATTTCGGGGAAGTGTGACATCACGTTATGCACACGAACCTCCACCATTCCACTTGCACACGTCAATTCCACCCCCTATATTTGCCGGCTCTGATAAAAGCATCGACACGAACCAGACAGTCAACGGAGATACCGTGCCAACGATCAGCCAGCTCGTCCGCAAAGGACGCAAGGTCGTCAACGTAAAGTCAAAGTCCCCAGCGCTTGACTCATGCCCGCAGAAGCGCGGCGTGTGCACGCGCGTGTACACCACCACACCGAAGAAGCCGAATTCGGCTCTGCGCAAGGTGGCCCGTGTGCGTCTGACGAATCAGATCGAAGTGACGGCCTACATTCCGGGTGAAGGTCACAACCTGCAGGAGCACTCCATCGTCATGATCCGTGGTGGTCGTGTGAAGGACTTGCCGGGTGTGCGCTATCACATCATCCGTGGAACGGCCGACACGCAGGGCGTCAACAACCGTCGCCAGGCACGTTCGAAGTACGGAACCAAGAGGCCGAAGGCGGGTGCTGCCGCTGCTCCGGTAGGAAAGAAGAAGTAATACAGAACCTTAAGCGGTAGCAACCATGCGTAAGAAGCGTTCAGACAAACGGCGAGTGATGCCCGATCCCCGATTTAACGATGTGATCGTGGCCAAATTCGTCAACAACATCATGGAGCAGGGCAAGAAGGCCACGGCTCGCGGAATCGTCTATGGTGCGATGGATCAGATCGCAGACAAGACCAAGCAGGATCCCATTGAGATCTTCCGCAAGGCCATCCAGAATGCCGCTCCGGCCATCGAGATCCGTCCGCGTCGCGTAGGCGGTGCAACGTATCAGGTCCCCATGGAAGTCCGTGAGGAGCGTCGTGTAGCTCTTGCCATCCGTTGGATCAAGAAGTATGCGACTGACCGTCGTGACCGTTCGATGGCATCCAAGCTGGCATCAGAGCTCATCGCCGCAGCGAACGGCGAAGGCGGCGCTATCAAGCGTCGTGATGAAATGCATCGTATGGCCGACGCCAACCGTGCCTTTGCGCACTTCCGTTGGTAAGACGGCGGCCATTGTTCTTTGAGATAGCGAAACAACGCGAGGAACCCTCCGGACACCAGGACCATGCCCCGTACCGTTGACATCAACCGCGTCAGAAACATCGGCATCATGGCCCACATTGATGCGGGGAAGACTACAACAACGGAACGGATCCTGTACTACACAGGAGTACTGCACCGGATGGGAGAAGTTCATGAGGGCACGGCCTTCATGGACTACATGGATCAGGAGCGTGAGCGTGGGATCACCATCACCTCGGCAGCGACTACATGTCAATGGCACGACCATGTCATTAACATCATCGACACGCCGGGCCATGTTGATTTCACGGCAGAGGTACAACGTTCTCTGCGTGTGCTTGACGGATCGATCGCCCTGTTCTGCGCCGTAGCAGGTGTAGAGCCGCAGAGCGAGACGGTCTGGCATCAGGCCAACGAGTACCGGGTACCGCGGATCGCCTTTGTCAACAAGATGGATCGGGTCGGCGCCAACTTCCCTAGGGTGTTGGACATGATGCGTTCACGTCTTGGAGCAAGGCCGGTCGCAGTGCAGCTGCCGATCGGAGCGGAGGACACCTTTGCAGGTGTGGTTGACCTCATCGATCGCAGCGCGATGCTATACGCCAATGACGACGGCATGACCTTTACATCAGGTGACGTGCCGGCTGATATGGCCGCTATTGTCGACGACTACCGTATGCAGCTTATCGAAGCGGTTGTCGAGCATGACGACGCACTGCTGGAGCGATACCTTTCGGGAGAAGACATTACGGCCGACGAGATACGTCGAGGCTTGCGGACGGCAACCTTGAGGCTGCACATCACTCCGGTGCTGTGCGGATCATCGTTCCGAAACAAAGGCGTGCAGCAACTGCTTGATGCTGTTCTTGCCTATCTGCCGTCGCCCTTGGATGTTGGAGTGACAACCGGCCATGACGTCAAACATCCCGACGTCACACTTGAGCGGCGTCCGTTGGATGACCAGCCCTTTGCGGCGTTGGCATTCAAGATCTTGAGTGACCCCTTTGTCGGGCGGCTCACCTTCCTTCGGATCTACAGCGGGACGCTGAAGGCTGGGGAGCAGATCTGGAACGTCACCAACGACAAAAAGGAGCGTGCCGGAAAACTCATGCGGATGCGGGCTAACAAGCGTGACGAGATCGACGAGGCCTATGCCGGAGACATCGTGGCCATCCCAGCGCTGCGGTTCACCAGGACAGGCGACACCTTGTGCGATCCCAAGCATCCGATCCTCCTCGAAGCAATCCACTTTGCCGAGCCCGTTATCAATCAAAGTATTGAAGCGCGAACCTTGGCAGACCAGGACAAACTGGCGGAATCCTTACATCGGCTCTCTGAAGAAGATCCGACGTTTCGATTTCATGTGGATGCCGAAAGCGGGCAAACGATTATTGCCGGAGTTGGAGAACTTCACCTGGACATCCTGGTGGACCGACTCAAGCGGGAATTCAACGTGCCTGTCAAAGTCGGCAAACCGCAGGTCGCGTATCGTGAAACGGTTACTTCGCCGGCACGGCATGAGGGTTCATTTATCCGAAATGCCACCGGTAAGAACCAATTCGGACAGGTCACCGTCGAGGTCCGTCCGAACGATTCCGGAAAAGGCTCACAGTTCGTTAACGAACTTGCACCAGGAGTACTTCCGGAACCGTACGCAACAAGTGTAGCACAGGGGGCTATGGAAGCCCTCAAGGTTGGTCCCGTCGCCGGCTATCCGATGATCGACGTCACGGTAGCAATGGTTGACGCGGCATACAATGAAGACGACGCAACGGAGATGGCCTATGCCATCGCCGCTTCGATCGCGGTCAAAGATGCGGTCCGACTGGCAAAGCCGGTCATCATGGAGCCGTGTTTCCGTGTCGAAGTCGTTACGCCCGAGGAATACGTGGGCGAGGTCATCGCAGATCTCAGCTCGCGGTATGGCAGGATCGAAGGGATACAATCCCGCGACATCCTCCAAGTTGTGACGGCGGTGGTGCCTCTGTCGCAGCTATTCGGCTACGTAACACAGTTGCGCTCACTCACGCAGGGACGTGGTTCTTACACGATGGTCTTTGACCATTACGAACCCGCCGTTCTGAAGCGTTGAGAGAGCCCGCTGTACGGGCTGAGCTGCGATGCCACTCTGTAGGGGAATGCGGGGTGGGCATGGCGAAGCTATTTTTTTACTCCCACCAATTACTTCATTGCCAATTCAGCATTGTTTCGTAAGTTCGTCGCCCTCTGGACGAACGATCGCAACGATCCGTAGCAATCAAGCAACCAGGTTCAATTTCACAAATCACTTGCATCCTTAGGAGTTGGCACAATGGCCAAGGAGAAATTTGAGCGGAATAAACCGCACGTAAACGTTGGCACGATTGGCCACGTTGACCACGGCAAGACCACGCTCACGGCTTCGATCACGATGTGTCTCGCAGCCAAGGGTCTGTCGGAAAAGCGTTCATTCGATTCCATCGACAACGCTCCGGAAGAGAAGGCACGTGGAATCACAATTGCCACGGCTCACGTTGAATATGAGACGGAAAACCGTCACTACGCACACGTTGACTGTCCTGGCCACGCTGACTATGTGAAGAACATGATCACGGGTGCCGCTCAGATGGACGGCGCCATCCTCGTGGTTGCTGCTACGGACGGCCCGATGCCCCAGACGCGCGAGCACATCCTGCTTGCCCGCCAGGTTGGTGTGCCCCGTATCGTTGTGTTCATGAACAAGGTTGATATCGCCGATCCCGAGCTGGTCGACCTCGTTGAGCTTGAAATCCGCGAACTGTTGTCGAAGTATGAATTCCCTGGTGACGACATTCCTGTCATCAAGGGTTCGGCTCTGAAGGCTCTTGACGCCGCATCATCCGGTGCAGACGCATCGAGCCCCGACATGCAGTGCATCTTTGAACTGATGGACGCTGTTGACAGCTACATCCCCACGCCGCAGCGTGACGTTGATAAGCCCTTCCTCATGCCGGTCGAAGACGTGTTCTCGATCACGGGTCGTGGTACGGTGGCAACGGGACGTATTGAGCGCGGCATCGTCAAGGTCAACGAGGAAGTCGAAATCGTCGGCTTCAACCTGCACAAGAAGTCCACGGTTACGGGCATTGAAATGTTCCGCAAGCTGCTGGATGAGGGTCGTGCCGGTGACAACGTTGGTCTGCTCCTTCGTGGTGTTGACAAGGAAGAGATCGAGCGTGGCATGGTTATCGCCAAGCCGGGATCGATCAAGCCTCACCACAAGTTCAAGGCACAGGCTGTGTTCCTCACAAAGGACGAAGGTGGACGTCACACGCCGTTCTTCAACGGTTATCGTCCCCAGTTCTACTTCCGCACGACGGACGTGACGGGTGTTCTCAGCTGCCCTGCAGGCGTTGAGATGATCATGCCCGGTGACAACCTCGACAATCTTGAGGTCGAACTGATCACGCCGGTCGCAATGGAAGATGGTCTCCGCTTCGCCATCCGTGAGGGTGGACGTACGGTGGGTGCCGGTGTGGTTACGCAGGTATTGGCATAACGAAACGCAACGACGGAGTAGTAAGAGGGAAGGACCTCCTTCCCTCTTACTGTCTCCGATCATGACAACGCCTACCAGGAGAACATTCGAGTGGCAACGCAACGCATTCGCATCAAGCTACGCTCGTACGATCACAATCTGATCGATCGTTCGGCTGAGCGTATCGTACGGACCGTCAAGCAGACGGGTGCCGTCGTGTCGGGACCGATTCCGCTTCCTACAGAGAAGACGGTCTATACGGTTCTACGCTCGCCGCACGTTGACAAGAAGTCCCGTGAGCAATTCGAGGCGCGCGTCCACAAGCGTCTCATCGACATCTTCAGCTCAACGCAGAAGACGATCGATGCGCTCATGAGACTGGAATTGCCGGCTGGCGTTGATGTCGAAGTGAAAGTCTAACCGGAAAGTAGAGCAATGAGTGCAATTCTTGGACGGAAGCTCGGAATGACGAGCATCTTCACCGAAGACGGTGCCTTTGTACCGTGCACGGTGATTGAAGCCGGACCGTGTCCCGTCGTACAGGTTCGAACGATGGACAATGACGGCTATGAGGCGGTACAGATCGGCTTTGGCGAGATCGCCGAGCGCAAGGTCAATCGTCCCAAGGCGGGTCACTTCGCCAAGGCGAACGTTGATGCGACGCGGTACCTGAAGGAGTTCCGTCAACTGGCCAACAAGGTCGCCCAAGGCGAGATTGTTACGGTCGAACTCTTTCAGGAAGGCGACAAAGTGAAAGTCTCATCGACCAGCAAGGGTAAGGGCTTTCAGGGCGTTGTCCGCAGACACCACTTCGGCGGTGTTGGCATGACGACGCACGGTCAGAGCGACCGCCCGCGCGCCCCTGGTTCGATCGGTTCGTCGTCCTATCCCTCGCGCGTCTTCAAGGGCATGCGAATGGCTGGACGAATGGGAGGCAAGCGCATCACGGTGCGTGGGTTGCAGATCCTGCGAGTGATGCCTGAATCCAATCTGCTGCTCGTCAAGGGCAGCGTACCCGGTGCAATCAATGCACTGGTTGAAATTGTCAAGATGTAAACCTGAGACAGAACATGACTCTGGATGTTGTAACAAAGGATGGAGCGAAAGCAGGCACGGTCGAACTACCGGCATCGGTGTTCGGAGTCGAGCCTAGCGAGCACGCCATGTATTTGGCGGTGCGAGCATACCTCGCTCATCGTCGGCAGGGAACGCACAAGACCAAGACCCGCACGGAAGTGCGTGGTGGTGGTAAGAAGCCGTTCAAACAAAAGGGTACAGGCGGTGCACGCCGCGGATCGAGCCGCTCTCCGCTGCTCCCCGGTGGTGGAACCATTCATGGACCCAAGCCACACCTCTATACCGTTGATCTTCCCGTGAAGGTCAAGCGTCTGGCTCGTAAGTCTGCGCTTGCACTGCGAGCACAGGAGCAGAATGTCGTCGTCGTCGAGGACTTCACGCTAGCCGGTGCAAAGACGAAGGAGATCTCGGGTATGATGAAGGCGCTGAGCCTGGACGGTTCGAAGGTTCTCGTGTTGTTGCCTGGCGTTGATCGCAACGTCGTGCTGTCTGCACGGAATATTCCCGGAGTGACGACGTTTCCGGCCGACAAGATCTCGGCCTACGACGTGCTCAGCCACGGCAAGGTTCTCATCTTCAAGAGCGCACTGTCAACGCTCGAGCAATCATTCGGCAGCAGCGAAGGAGCAGCATCATGATCACAGTGCTCAAGCGACCGCTGATCACGGAGAAGGCGACGAAGGTTGGACACAGCGGCCAGTACGTCTTCGAAGTTGATCCCAACTGTAATAAGCTTCAGATCAAGGCGGCCCTCAAGCAAATGTTCGATGTTGACGTCAAGGACGTTCGTACGGTTCGTACGAAGGGCAAGCTTAAGCAGCGCCACACGCGCCGCGGCACGATGACGGGCAGGACGAATCTTCGCAAGAAGGCATATGTAACGCTCATGCCGGGACAGACGATCGACATCGTGTCCGGTGAGGGTGGAACGGAAGAATAAGAACGGACGTAGCTCAGGAACGCAACCATGGCCATTCGCACCTTAAAACCGATCACGCCCGGCACACGCTTTTACTCCGTGAGTGCCTTCAGCGAGATCACGGCATCCAAGCCCGAGAAGAGTCTGACAGAGCCGCTCAAGAAGTCTGGCGGTCGGAACAACACGGGCCGAATCACCTCACGTCACCGTGGTGGTGGACACAAGCGGCTATATCGCATTATTGACTTCAAGCGTGACAAGAAGGGCATTGCCGCAACGGTCTCCACGATCGAATACGATCCGAACCGCACGTGTCGCATTGCACTGCTGACCTACGCCGATGGCGAGAAGCGATACATCATTGCCCCATCCAAGATCAAGGTCGGCGATGTGTTGATGAGCGGCGAGCAGGTGGAGCTGCGTGATGGCAATGCCATGCCGCTGCGCAAGGTGCCGGTAGGTATGTTCGTGCACAACATCGAGATGAAGCCCGGCAAGGGCGGACAGATGGTGCGTGCGGCTGGAACGGCAGCACAGCTTGTGGGCATTGACAACGGAATGGCGCAACTCAAGCTGCCTTCCGGAGAGATTCGCCTGGTTCCCGGTGACTGCATGGGCACGCTTGGTGTGGTCAGCAACACCGATCACGAGAACATCCTCTATGGCAAGGCCGGTCGTATGCGTTGGCTGGGCGTTCGCCCGCAGACGCGTGGTATGGCTATGAATCCGATCGATCACCCGATGGGTGGTGGTGAAGGTAAGTCTAAGTCCGGTGGTGGTCGACTGCATCCGCGTTCGCCGTGGGGTCAGTTGGCAAAGGGTCTCAAGACGCGCAAGAAGAAGAAAGCGTCAAGCAAGCTCATCATCCGCCGCCGCAAGTAACACAGAAGCGAACACGAAGGATAGAATTACATGCCTCGTTCACTCAAAAAAGAGCCATTTGTACACCACAGTCTTCTGAAGAAGGTGGATGTCATGAACAGCGCCGGCAAGAAGAACGTGATCAAGACGTGGTCACGCGCTTCGACGATCTCGCCGGATTTCGTTGGACACACATTCGCTGTGCACAATGGCAACAAGTTCATTCCAGTGTATGTGACCGAGAACATGGTTGGTCACAAGCTGGGTGAATTCGCTCCTACGCGTACCTATCGCGGTCACGCTGGGAATCGCAAAGACATGAAGTCAGGAAAGAAATAACGGACGCCAACGATGTTAGAAGCACGTGCCATCAAGCGAAACACGCGGTCATCACCACGCAAAATGCGTCTGGTCGTTGATCTCATCCGCGGAAAGTCGGCCGGTGAGGCATTGAGCCTGTTGAAGTTCTCCGATAAGGACGCAGCAGCTACATGCGAACTCACGCTCAAGTCGGCAATCAACAATCTGCAGCAGCGGGATTCCGGTATCGACCCTGAGGCGATCTACGTAAAGGCCGCCTTTGTTGATCCGGGACCGACAATGAAGCGGATCTCTCCGGCGCCGATGGGCCGCGCATACCGAATTCGGAAGCGGTCGCATCATCTCACCATCGTTGTTTCCGTGAAACAGTAATAGTCAGGAGCTACTCCTTTGGGCCAGAAAACCAATCCGATCGGCATTCGCCTTGGCATCATCCGTCAATGGGATGCTAACTGGTTCGACGAGAAGAACGTTGCAGAGAAGCTGCAGGAGGACCTCAAGGTTCGCAGCTATCTTAAGGAACGTCTCAAGAAGGCCGGTGTCGCACGTGTCATCGTCGAGCGCACAGCGAAGCAGCTGCGTATCACCATCAACACGTCACGTCCCGGTGTCATCATCGGCCGGTCCGGCAAGGACATCTCGATGCTCGAGGAAGAGCTTCGGAAGTTGACAAAGAAAGAGGTCAAGATCCTCATCAGCGAGATCAAGCGTCCTGAGCTTGATGCCCAGCTAGTGGCGGACAACATCGCGCAGCAGTTGGAGGGACGTATCTCGTTCCGCCGCGCCATGAAGAACGCTGTCAGCAGCACGATGCGCGTCGGAGCCGAAGGCATCCGCGTCAAGTGCTCGGGTCGCCTGGGTGGAGCGGACATGAGCCGCACGGAGCAGTACAAGGAAGGTCGCGTACCGTTGCATACGTTGCGCGCAGACATTGACTATGCACAATCCCGTGCAGAGACAGTGTACGGATCTCTGGGTATCAAGGTATGGATCTGCCGTGGCGAAGTCATCGGCAAACAAGCAAGCAAAGACTGAACGAACACAAGAAGCTGACGGAAGACGACAATGCTCATCCCAAAACGTGTCAAACATCGCAAGACCCAGCGCGGCCGTCGCCGCGGTAAGGCCTATCGCGGATCAACGGTAGCGTTCGGTTCGTTCGGACTCAAGTCGCTCGAGGGCGCTTGGATCACGAATCGCCAGATCGAATCGGCTCGTATCGCCATCAACCGTTACCTTCGTCGTGACGGCAAGGTGTGGATTCGGATCTATCCTGACAAGCCCGTTACCAAGAAGCCGGCAGAGACCCGAATGGGTTCCGGTAAAGGTAACCCGGAGTACTGGGTAGCCGTGGTCAAGGCCGGACGCATTCTGTTCGAGATCGACGGAGTGACGAAGGAGCGTGCTCAGGAGGCCATTCGCCTGGCATCGCACAAGCTTCCGGTCAAGTGCAAGTTTGTCCAACGCGTCGATCTGGAGAACTGATCATGAAAGCACGTAAGGCCGCAGATATGCGGAGCCTCTCCACGCAGGAGCTGGAGTCGTTCCTCAAGGAAAGCGAAGAGAACATCACGAAGCTGCGTTTCCAGCTCACGCTGGGCCAGCTGCACGATTCGGCAAGCATCAAGGTGTTGCGCAAGGACATTGCGCGGATGCGTACAATCCTGCACGAGCGTGCAGATCAAGCTAATTGATAGGACGGAACAGAATCATGGCAGACACGAACACGCAATCGTCGACGGGCAAGAAGGTCCGTGTTGGCAAGGTTGTCAGCAACAAAGCCGACAAGACCATCATCGTCAGCATTGAGCGTCAGGTCATCCACCCGCTCTATCGGAAATACTTCAAGCAGACCAAGAAGGTCATGGCACACGACGAAGAGAACACGTGCCAGATCGGCGACACGGTGAAGGTCATCGAGTCGCGTCCGCTCAGCGCTCGCAAGCGCTGGTCGTTGGTCGAAATCTTGGAACGCGCGCAATAATCTAGGAATACACGGTCATGATCCAAGAGGAAAGCAATCTCGTCGTCGCCGACAACTCGGGTGCTCGCAAGCTGCGTTGTATCCGTGTTCTAGGAGGCCATGGCAAGCGGTACGCCGGTGTAGGCGACATTATCGTCTGCTCCGTGAAAGCAGCCCTGCCGTCCGGTGCGGTGAAAAAGGGCGAGGTATGCAAGGCAGTCATCGTTCGTACGAAGAAGGAGATCCGCCGTCGCGACGGATCGTTCATCCGCTTCGACGAAAATGCAGCCGTCATTATCAACAACAATGGCGACCCGCGAGGCACGCGTATCTTCGGGCCGGTTGCCCGCGAGCTGCGTGAGAAGAGCTACATGAAGATCATTTCGCTCGCACCTGAGGTCATCTGAGGAACGACATGAAACTGCGCATCAAGAAAGGCGACACTGTAAAGGTCATCGCCGGTGGAAGCAAGGGCCTGGTTGGCCGCGTGCTAGAGATCGACCCGACGAAGATGAAGGTCCTCGTCGAAGGCGTGAACATCCGCACAAAGGCTACGCGTCCGACGCAAGCCAATCCGAATGGTGGACTCATCAAGCGTGAGATGCCCATTCACTATAGCAACGTGCAGCTGGTTGACAAGAACGGAAATCCGACACGTGTCGGCGTCGAACGCTCGAAGTCAGCTGACGGCAAAACGGTTATCCGCCGTATTGCCCGCACCACGAAGGAAGAGTTGTAAGAACACTGACCCTAACGGGACACTAGACAATGGCAAAAACCACAGTGAAGAAGGTCGATTTCAAGCCGGAAGGCGCGCGTCTCGAAGACGTGACCGCAGCGGTTGTTCCTGCCCGGCTGGCAGCCTTCTACAAGGAAAGTGTTGTGCCCGCTCTGATGAAGCGGTTCAACTACAGCAGCATCATGCAGGTGCCGCGCATCGAGAAGATCGCGATCAACATCGGCGCAGGTGGAGCGACGCAGGACACCAAGGTGCTGCAGTCAGCCATCAATGAGCTTGAGCTCATCACCGGACAGCGTCCGGCGGTAACACGCGCAACGAAGTCGATCGCAAACTTCAAGCTTCGCGAAGGAATGCCGATCGGCTGCCGAGTTACGCTACGTCGCGCTCATATGTATGAGTTCCTAGATCGCTTCATCAACATCGCTGCTCCGCGTATCCGCGACTTCCGCGGTTTCCCGGACAAGAGCTTTGACGGTCGTGGCAACTATACGCTCGGACTCAAGGAACAGATCATCTTCCCTGAGATCGACGTTGACAAAGTAAGCCGCATCACAGGTATGGACATCACCTTTGTGACGTCGGCGCATTCAGACGAGGAGGCACATGCCCTTCTCCAGGAATTTGGTTTCCCATTTCGCAAGCGAGACTAAGCACCATGGCAAGAAAAGCAATCATCGCCCGAAACGAACGCAGAGCAACGTTGGTAGCAAAGTTTGCCACGAAGCGTGCCGAACTCAAGGCTGCTGGCGACATGCTCGGTCTTCAGAAGCTTCCTCGCAACAGCGCTGAGGTTCGCCTCCGCCGTCGTTGCCTGGTCACCGGTCGCGGCCGCGGAGTCTATCGCAAGTTCGGACTGTGCCGCAACATGTTCCGCCAGCTTGCCCTTGAAGGCAAGATCCCTGGCGTACGCAAGTCCAGCTGGTAATTCCGAGCCCCCTAATCACGACAACACGCGAAGATCATTATGCCGGTTTCAGATACCATCGCCGATTTCCTCACGCGCATCAGAAACGCATCCGCAGCCAAGCACAAGGTTGTGGAGGTGCCGTGCTCGAACCTTAAGCTGGCGATCGCACAGATCCTGAAGGATCAGGGCTATATCGCCGAGTTCGAAAAGGTTGAAAACGCTCACCAGGGCGTGCTGCACATCAAGTTGCGGTACTACCTCGGACAGCCAGTGATCCGCGAGATTCGTCGTATCAGCAAGCCTGGACGCCGAGTGTACGCACCGGCTGACGGTCTGCCCCGGGTACGTAACGGTCTCGGCATCGCTATCGTCTCGACGCCTCGCGGTGTCATGAGCGACAAGGAGGCCCGTCGCGAGAATGTCGGCGGCGAGGTTCTCTGTACAATCTGGTAAGCATCGAACGCAAGGAGCATCACACATGTCACGAGTTGGAAAAAAGCCCATCGAAGTTCCATCGAACGTCCAGGTAACGTTCGCCGAAGGGGTGTGCACGGTCAAGGGACCCAAAGGAGAGCTTACGTTCTCCGTTGATCCGACCATCACGCCGAATCGCGAAGGATCGACGCTGACGTTTGCACGTGCGAACGACGACAAGAAGGTTCGTGCACTGCACGGACTGACGCGCGCCACCATTGGGTGGATGGTCGAAGGCGTTACGAATGGCTTCTCGAAGAGTCTGCAGATCGAAGGCGTTGGTTTCAAGGCAGAACTGCGCGGTCAGCGTCTTCTTCTGAACCTTGGATACTCACACCCGATCCTGATCATCCCGCCAGATGGCGTAGAATTCGCTGTGACAACGCCGACGGCGTTCAGTGTCAAGGGCGCTAACAAGCACCTCGTCGGTGAGATCGCTGCCAAGGTTCGCAAGTTGCGTCCGCCCGAGCCGTACAAGGGCAAGGGTATCCGCTACGAAGGTGAATACATCCGCCGCAAGGCAGGTAAGTCCGCAGGTAAGTAAGGAAACACACGAACATGAAACGCACGCAACTCAAAACTGCCCGCCACGCTCGCCGCAAGAAGAGTGTACGCACGAAGATCACCGGTTCGACGGAGCGTCCACGTCTGTCTGTCTTCCGCAGCTCTACACACATTTATGCGCAGATCATCGACGACACGCGTGGTGTGACGGTAGCTTCGGCTTCGACGGTAGACAAAGACGTTCGGGGCAAGATCTCGGCAGACATGAAGAAGTCCGACGTCAGCAAGATCGTCGGCATGGTCCTGGCCGAGCGCGCCAAGGCAAACAACGTAAGCTCCGTTGCATTCGACCGCAATGGATTCCTTTACCACGGCCGAGTCAAGGCTCTGGCTGATGGTGCCCGCGAAGGCGGCCTGCAATTCTGAACAAC
>JAULYI010000135.1:0-5966 GCA_032117915.1 Kapaibacterium sp. (SeqCode)
GCCAAGTGATTGACCAGGCTATAGACGATTGGAGCCCGCAAGCGCGGGCTTTTTTCGTTCATGGCCATATCCCATATTTCGGCTCATGATTCGTCAACTCTCGGCGATGCACAGCCCCCTCCATCCATTGACACGTGTGGTAACGTGTTGTTTCCTTCTGACACTTGGGTTGACAGGTGTCATGGAAGGGGCGTCGGATGAACGCAAGGCGCGCGAGCTTTTCATTGCCGGATCGTCGCTGCAGCAGATGCAGCAGTATGCCGAGGCTATCCTCGAGTACCAGGAATCCCTGCATCATGATACGTCGGCCGTCACGCTTACGGCGATCGCGCAGTGTTACATGCAGCTTGCGAAGTACGACAGGGCTCGACGCTTCGCCGAGGCTGCCGTGCGCTTCGATACCACGTTTGGCGATGCCTATGAGACGCTTGCCGAGATCCTGGTGACGACCGGTGAGTACGATGCGGCCGTGCAGACGTATGAGCGAATCAGAACGATGTCGCCTACGCCACGTCAGCTCTATACCCTTGCCAGACTTTATGAGCCGCGGAATGCCCTGAAGGCGCTGGAGGTCTATGAAGAGCTGCTTGAGCAACGACCTACGACGGAGACGCTCTACCAGATGGCAGAGCTCTACAAGCGCGTCAAGGATACGTCGGGACTGATCCGTACCGTGGAACGTGCTTCACGCATGGAGCCGACGGATCCGTACATCGGTGCTGAACTTGTGCAGCTTTACGTGACGTCGAGACGTATCGATGATGCTATCCAGACCATGCGTACGTGGGCCGGCAATGCATCGGCGATCGTCGAAGCCAAGGAGCACGTGTGGTCGGCGGGCCTGCTTACGATGCTGGAAGACACCTCGTTCACACGGGCATATCGTCATCAGGTACTCTCTTTCATCGGTACGGTCGAGGAACCGCTTCGCACATCGTGGCGCGTCCAATCGATGAGTGGCGCACTGGCATTGCGTCTTGATGAAGCGACGCTTGCCAACACGAGATTCGCCGCGGCCATCGCCACTGGCGGTAACAACCCCGAAGTTCCTATCCAGATCGCTATGGCCTACATGGAGGCCGAACAGTTCAAGTCTGCCTTTGACGTACTATCGCGCGTGGCCGGCGTTCACGACCGCGACGCGCGATTCCCCTACTACATGGGCGTGGCCTGCATTCAGATGAAGCAGGACTCTGCGTCGATCGTGCTTTTCCGTCACGCCATTCGTCTGGACCCCTCGTTCACGGATGCGTGGGTGCAACTCGGACTAGGCTTTGAAGCGCTCCAGATGACGGACTCGGCCGATGCGGCATACACAGCCGTGCTAAGCCTGGATCCGGACCAGCATCTGGTGAATAATAACTTTGCCTACTCGCTGGCCGTGCGCGGCAAGGATATGCAGCGTGCTCGCTCCATGGCCTGGAGAGCCGTCCAGCAGTATCCGTCCAACGCGGCCTACCTTGACACGTATGCATGGGTGCTGTACCGGATGGGACAGTATGACGAGGCGAAAGTGTACATCGAGAAGGCGATCACGCGCGGCGGCAATGCGACGCATTACGAGCACTATGGCGATATTCTGGAGGCCCTTGGCATGCTAGACGCAGCCGTCGACGCCTGGGACAGGGCACTCACGCTTGATCCATCGCGCGAGGCCGTGAAAGCCAAAGTGTTCAAGTTCAGATGATGTTCCACACCACACCATTTCAGTACGCATCATGACGAAGCCCACCAGCACTGACATCAACGACTACGAGATCCTTATTCGCCGCCGAGGCGAGGATGACTACGCTTCATACTGTCCGCAGCTAGCCCACATGATCAAGGGTACGGCCCACGAAGAGGTCGAAGATGCCATGAAGCAGTTCGTGATTGATCACATCGAATCTGTGCGTGCCGCCGGCGGCTCGGCCGAGGCCTGACGATGTATGACTGAACGCGTAGACGTCGCCCACCTCAATGCGCTGAAGGTCGAGCATAAGGTCGTGATCTCGCTGATCACGCTGTCTGTCCTTGGTCCGATCGCCCTTGCCCTGCACCGCCTTGGCGGTGCGCCGCACGTGGTGTCTGTCCTGCCGCTCTTCATCTTTGCCGCAGCGTCCATGGGCGTTTCATGGTGGGTCGTGCGTCGCTTTGGACCTGACTACCTTGGCGGGCCGGCCATCATGACGCTGCTGCCCCTGCTCACATTCATTACGCTTGGGTCTGCCCTGATCGTCGCCTCCGGCATGCTGCTCTTCCCTGCTGCCGCCCCCTGGCTGGCCATTCCGGGTATGCCTCTCATGCTCGGAGCCATCATCCTCCATGATATCGGCCTGCGTGGTATCGTTCATTCGTGGATGCAGCGCGTAGGGTTCGGCCGCACTATGCGCATTGCCGTCCCGGTGGCGCTGTCGCTGCTTATTACGATGTCGGCCGACCGTGAGGGTACCTTCGTGCTGCCGACAGGGTTTGCCCTGGGAACGCTGGCTAACGGCTTCATGCGCGAGAACATTCCGGGCACCATGTACCTACTCGTTACGCCGCCGCTGCTACTCTTTGCCAGCTGGCTTCTCATGGGCTGACATGCCACGACAACCGCTGACCATACCCTGGTGGGCCCGTATCCTGACCATTGTGGCCTCGGTCATCGCCGTAATCCCGGCACTGTCTGCCGTTGCAGGTATGCAACATGTCGGCATGTTCGTGCAGGGCTTCTTGTACGCGTGGATCCTTGCAGTATCTGTTGGCATTGAGCGCTTCCGTGGCGGTAACCACGTCACACTCGGTCTCCCGCTGCATTCCCTTGCCCTGACGGATATCGGCAAAGGGGCAATGGTTGCGCTGGCAGCGTTGACGGGCGTTGTGACCATGGCGCTGACCCTTGGCGCAACGTGGTCCGGGGTCGCGTTCACATCGGGTTTGGGTATCGCACTGCTCTCCGTCATGCTCACCGTCATCCATGCCGCCGGCGAAGAGCTGCTGTTCCGCGGTGTGATCATGCAGGCTGTCAGCGAACGCTTCGGGGCCGTCACAGCCGTCGTGGTAACGTCGGTTCCGTTTGGTCTTGCCCACGCTGCGAATCCTGACGCAGGAATCGTGAGCGTGGTGAACACCATCCTCGCCGGTATCGCCCTTGGTGCGATGGTCGTTGCCAACCGCTCGCTGTGGCTTGCCATCGGGTTCCACGGTGTGTGGAACGTAGGGGTGGCTGCGGCGATCGGTCCTCTAAGCGGCTACACCGAGCTGCCGTACCGAATCATGGCGCTTGACACGACGTCGCTCGGAACGTGGCGCTGGCTTGTGGATGGTGCCTATGGCATCGAAGAGGGTCTGGCAACGACCGTAGCCCTGGTGATCATCACCGTCATCGTCCTGCGCTCGCAGCGCTACGATGCCTTCGTCGAAGCGGCGCGGCAGCGACGGTCCATTGCGGAACATCGTCTCTCATACACGGCCTCGGCACCTGCTTCGTCAATCGAAGGGCCTGCCACTTCACCATCACACGACGTATGAACACCGCTGCTCTTCCCCTTGCCGTTCGCCGCTTGATGCGTCCGTTGCTGCGTGCCGCAGTGCCGTTCATCACCATGATCGTTGGCACGGCATCGATGCATGGACAATGGGTCGCCATGTCCGAGGAGGCCGACAGTATGATGCAGGTCGGTATCCGGAACATTTACAACGTACAGTTCGCAGAGGCGCACCGCAACTTCACCAGAGTGATCGAGCTGGATCCCACGAATCCCGCCGGATACTTCCTTGATGCGATGATCGACTGGTGGAAGGTCAATATTGCACAGCGACGGAGGACGTATGACCAGACGTTCCTTGAGAAGATCCAGCGCGTGATCGACGTCTGCGACCGTGAGCTTGCGAAGGATCCGCAGAACCTTACGGCACTGTTCTTCAAGGGTGGTTCGCTGGGGTTCCGCGGACGCTATTACGCCATGCGCGAAAGCATGGTGAATGCCGTGAACGACGGACGCGTAGCACTCGAGATGATGAACGAGTGCAAGAAGATCGCTCCCGCTAACCACGACATCATGCTTGGCACCGGTACGTATAACTACTTCGCCGCCATGATCCCCGAGAAGTATCCACTGGTGAAACCACTGATGGCACTGTTTCCGGGTGGTGATAAAGATCTGGGCATTCTGCAGCTCGAGGCAGCAGCCCGTACAGCCCGCTATGCCCGTGTCGAAGCGTCGGTGGTTCTGCTGAATGCCTTTTACGATTTCGAGAAGAATCCCACAAGAGCCATGCCCATCGCTAAGGATCTGCATGAGCGCTTTCCGGATAATCCATACTTCCATCGGTATATGGGACGCTGCTATGTGCAGCTCGGTCCGCTGGATACGATGGAGCTTGTCTGGCGCGACGTGTTGGTGAAGTATCTCGACAAGAAGTTTGGCTACGATAATCCGACCGCACGCGAAGCACTGTATTACATCGGACTGTCTCGCATGATCCGCGGTGATCACGACATGGCCCTCAAATACTACTACAAGTGCGACGAAGCATGTCGGTCGCTCGATGAAGACCCCTCTGGATTCATGACAAAGGTGAACATCAAGATCGGCAACATCTACGACCTGCAGGGCAAGCGTAAGCTTGCCGTTAAGCAATACGACAAAGTTCTGTCATGGTCCGATCGTAACGGATCCCACGACGAAGCACGTAGATATAAGGACCAGCCCTACCGGTAAGCTGTCGTAGATTTCGACAGCTGCACGAGCGTCTTGTGCGGCCTGCGGTCACGTCCCGCATTCACGTCACAACACTGGGGTTTGTCGTATGTCTATCCATCGTCATGTCGTCCACTGGACGACCATCCTGTGCATGGTTACCGCTCACGGTACTTCCATGGCCCAAAGCCAAGCCGGTAGAGCCGGCTTCGGATTCAACGCCGGCACTGCCAAGTATCTTGGAGAGTTTACCGACAATTCATGGTGGCTCGGAGGCGACCTCTTTGTCCGCTACAATGTTCTGGACTGGTTCTCATTACAGGCACAGTTCGGCTATGCCAATCCACGGTTTCGCGTCGATGCAGATAACGCTATCGCGAAGTATACTGACTACTTTGGCGTTAACAACGACGGCACGGCCAAAACCATCGGTGATCGATTCCCCAATGGCACACTCATCGTCGATGATTCCGAGGATCGACGCAACAACACGCGCATCTTCTCCTACGAGCTGATCGCCTCGATCAACCTCTTGCCCAATCAACCCTTTGTGCCCTATGTCTTTGGCGGCGTCGGGGTGATGAGCTACCAGGTGCGCCCCGGCCTTTCCGGTGGTGCGGGCCTGGGACTCGTTGAGCCCCCCAACAACGGTGGACCGGTCGTTGGAACAGGTATCCTGCCTGGTCAGGCAGCCGGACTGTACGAGACCGGTGGCATGAACGGTGGACTGATCTTCCCTGTCGGTCTGGGCTTCGAGCTGTACGTCAGTGATAATGTCGTGTTCAACGGACGCGGGACCTTCCGGTTCACGTCAACGAAGTATCTCGATGACTACAATCCCGGCAGCATGAAGGTCTGGGATGCCAGCGCGCAGGCCTACAGTGATCTCACTGCCCCCTTGCCGCCAAACATCGACGCCGGTACGAATGACCAGTTATTTACGGCCGGATTCGGCCTGACGTATTACGTGTTTGGTCGATCCGACTTCGACGGTGATGGCGTGACGAATAGTCGCGAGCGCCAGCTGCAGATCGATGAGCAGAATCCGGACAGTGACGGAGACGGTCTGCCGGACGGCTACGAAGTGTCGGGATCGCGCAACGTACCCACCGGCTTTACAGAGAAACAGATCGAGATGCTGCCAATGATGAAGGTCCGCACGGACCCCACCAAGCAGGATACCGATGGCGACGGCCTGGGCGACCGAGAGGAACTGGTAGTGTACGAGACGGATCCACGGGCGACGGACTCTGATGCTGACGGTCTGGCCGACAACGTGGAGCTTGCGCGGAAGACAGA
>JAULYI010000136.1:0-9313 GCA_032117915.1 Kapaibacterium sp. (SeqCode)
CGGGGCTTCACTCCATCAGGAATCTTGAATCGCAAGGAGTCCGTAAACGTAAAAGTCTTTACGGTGACACCGGAGTCGTTACTGCTGATGTCAAGGGAGCGCAAGATGGAATCGATATTCATGCGCTTTACCACACCATCGGCATCCGCCACCGCACCATCGCTGTGCACCTGCACGTCCTGTGCATCGACCTTGACCTGAGCCATTGCCGATTGCACGACCGAGTCGATGGTCGGCATGACGCGACGGATATCGATCCATTTAATCGCGCTCGTCACGATCGAGTCGATATTGAGCTTGATCGTCGTCTCGGCACCGTCGGCACCGAGAGTCTGCAGCCGCACAACGTTCCCGAGGTCCGGCGTAGACTCATGCGTGATGGTAAGTGCGGACGCAATATCGTCCGGCAGTTTCTCCAGCAACGTCTGTGTTGGCGGGAACCACATCAGCATACTGCCCTTTTCGGTCTTCGTCTCGACTGGCACTAAGGCGTTGACATCAACAGAGGTCATACCCTCAGGCAGGATCATCTGCCCCTTACCATCATGCGTGGTGAACATAACGGGCTGTGGTCCATCACCGTCATGGATCTTGATCTCCTGCATGGCGCCGTTGTTCCAGGCGCAGACGGTGGTCGACTTCTCTACTCCATTGCAATAGCGCATGCTGTCTACCGAGGCAATGATGCGCTGCAGACGCTCAGCCAGGAGCGGATCAAGATCGAGCGATGCAAGGTTCTCTGCATCAAGGGCGATTACGGAGATGCCAAGGCCATCGACGTTCAGGGTTGTGGCACCCCTGCCGTCTTCAGCTGCGACCACAACGGCTGCGGTTGATGAAGGTGCAGTGTCCTGACCTTGGGTCGTGACGCGCTGTTCGGTCGAGAATGGAACGGTGGTGATATCCGCACCGGAATTGCTCATCGTCATGTATCCGATGATGCCTGCTGCTAGTGCCGAAGCTGCGATGATCGATGCCATAGCGATTGGTCTTTCTGCTGTTGTTCCGGCCGTTGTGATGATGGCGTGTACGTCCGTATCAGACACGGGAGATGATTCCCGAGCCGCCGAAGCGAACAAGTCATCAAGGGTACGTTTCGTGTTCATCACAGGACAGGATGGTTTGTGAGCGAAGGTCTTGGTAGGGGGCGTTGTGATCCTTCGGGTTGGTCTGCGCCGAGCATGCGTGCCAACGCTTCGCGGCCACGCTTCAGTCGCGACTTCACGCCCGACGCTGTGCCGCCTTGAATGGCACGGATCTCTTCGACGGAGAACCCAAGGATCTCGTAAAGAACGACTGCTTCGCGTGTGCGCTCTGGCAGACGCTGCAGCGCCTGTCGGAGCATCACCACATCGGCCTGCTCATCCGGCAGCATATCCGTGTGCGCCACGGTATGGGCCGCCTCCTCGTCATACGTCCCAAACAGGCGGCGCCGCCAGTTATGCCGTTTGACAAGCCGATGAGCGATCGTGAAGATGAACGACACGAAAGCCTGCTGATCACGAAGTCGATGGAACCCTTGAAACGCCTGCAGGATCGTTTCGGATGTGATGTCTTGCGCATCGTGATCCGTTCGCACCATGGAGCGAACGAATCGCCACAGCGCGTGCCGCTGTGGCTCGAAGACACGCAGGAATGCTTCCTGACGATCACGGTCTGACACTGCTTCCATGGAACCCATTGTTGCGCAACATGGGGTAGGTGTCACAACCTGCCAAATGGTTGCATTGCTCTTCGCGCAAAGCGCGAAGCGCGAAGCTTCTCGCTTTGCGCTTTACGCCGGCCGCCAGGCCAGGTCGCGGACGTACCGGGCGATGTCGGAAGGACGTTCCTCGCGGGCGAGGCCTTGGTCCCACAGCCAGGTGGCGACGGCGGCAGCGACATCCATTTGCGTCTCGCGGATCGTGCGCAGTGGCGGATAGATCAGGCCCAGCTCGAAGTCTGCCTCTGTGGCCATGGCCGCAAGGGCGCGTGCCGAGACGGCAAAGGCTTCGTCGGGCAGGTGCGTCGGACGTGCGGCGAGCACGGCAAGGCCCATGGCCGGGAAGATCAGCACGTTGTTACCCTGACTTGCATGCATGCGCTTGCCATTAACCTCGACCGGATCAAACGGGCTGCCGCTGGCGAAGATCACCGAACCATTCGTCCACGTGTAGGCTTCTTCGGCCGTGCATTCGGCCTTTGATGTTGGATTCGAGAACGGGAAGATCAGGGGGCGAGGTGTGTTGGCGAGCATGGCCTGGACGACGTCGCACGTGAAGCTGCGAGGGATCGTCGACGTGCCGATGATGACCGTTGCCTTGAGCTGACGCACAGCCTCGGCAAGGTCCGTGACCTCGGCATGATCGTGGGCATAACGCTGCTTCTGGTCGCCCAGACCGCTGCGTGACGACTGAACCAGACCCTTGGAGTCGAACAGCCAGCAACGCTTGCGTGCTTCTTCAATGGTCAGACCGTCCTGTACCATCACCAGTGTGAGCAGGTCGGCAATGCCGATACCCGCGGAACCAGCTCCGAAGAACAGGATACGTTGGTCTTCGAGTGACTCGCCCTTCAGGCGAAGCGCGGCAAGGATGCCGGCCACACCAACAGCGGCGGTTCCCTGAATGTCGTCGTTAAAGCTACACACGCGGTTGCGATACCGCTCCAGCAGCGGGACGGCATTCTGATTGGCAAAGTCTTCCCACTGGATCGTGGCATCGGGAAAGACCTCCTGTACGGCGCTCACGAATTCCTCGAGGAAGCTATCATACTCCTCGCCGGTGAGTCGCTCCTTACGTACGCCAATGTAGAAGGGGTCATCCAGCAGTTCGCGATTGTTCGTGCCTACGTCGAGCGTGATGGGCAGTGCCATCTGCGGAGGCACACCGGCACAGGCCGTGTACAACGCAAGCTTGCCAATAGGAATGCCCATTCCCTGGGCGCCCTGATCGCCAAGACCAAGGATGCGCTCACCGTCGGTCACGACGATGAAGCGTACGTCCGTGACGTGCCAGTTCCGCAGAACTTCGGCGATACGGCCACGGTGATTCCGGGATACCCATAGCCCCTTGGGTCTGCGATACCAGCGACCATATTGCTGGCATGCGGCACCAACGGTAGGCGTATAGACGATGGGCATGTACTTGACGGGATCGTGCATCAGCACGCGGTAGAAGAGGTCTTCATTCCGCTCCTGCAGGTCGCTGAAGTACACGTAGCGCTCCATGTCCGTTGCCATGCTGGCAAGGTGAAGCTCAGCGCGATGCAATTGTGTCTGGTGCGAGCTGACAACGTCAGGCAACAGTCCTTCGATCCCAAGAGCACGTCGCTGTTCAATACTAAATGCCGTGCCCTTATTCAGACGCGGGTCGCGCAGCAGATCTATGCCGCGCTCTGTAGTGTGTGAGTCTGCCATGGACGGCAAAAATACGACGCTTCGTAGTTTGCATCATGAAATACACGGCACTCGCCCTCACCCTGGTCGCTATGCTCACCACAGCAGCGGCCCAAGAACCCAACCTGAAGAATATCCGTCAACTGACGTTCGGCGGCGACAATGCAGAGGCCTACTTCTCGCCCGACGGCACGAAGCTGTGCATGCAAAGCAACAACAAGGCATGGGGTCTGCAGTGCGACCAGATCTTCTGGGTCGATATCAATAAGGCCGCAGGCAACACCGGTTACCGTCCGCCCATGGTCTCGAACGGAGAAGGCCGCACGACCTGCTCCTACTACATGCCCAATAACAAGCACATTCTGTACGGCTCCACGTTCGAAGGGGGCAAGGAATGTCCGCCGCCTCCGGCGCCGCGTGCCGACCGGAAGTACCTGTGGCAGGTGCATCCGGATTACGATGTGTACGTTGCCGACGAACAGGGCAAGATGATTTCCACGTTGACGAATGAGCCGGGCTACGATGCCGAAGCGACGGTGTCACCCAAGGGCGATCTGATCGTGTATACGTCGATGCGCTCGGGTGATCTCGAGCTATGGACGATGAACATCGACGGCTCGAATAAGCGTCAGGTAACGTCGGGCCTAGGCTACGACGGCGGCGCATTCTTTTCGCCCGACGGCACCAAGCTGGTGTTTCGTGCCTCACGTCCAACGACCGACAGTGCCATTACAGAATACAAGGACCTGCTCCTACAAGGCCTGGTCGCGCCTACCAACATGGAGATCTACGTCTGCAACGTCGATGGCTCGAACCTGCGCCAGATCACGAATCTTGGCAAGGCCAACTGGGCTCCGTTCTTCCACCCGTCCGGCAAGAAGATCCTGTTCTCGAGCAACCATCACTCGCAGCGCGGCTACGACTTCCAGATCTATTCGATCGATCTGGACGGGTCGAACCTAAAGCGCATAACCAACGAGAGCATCTTCAATGCGTTTCCGATGTTCTCACCCGACGGTAAACACCTTGTGTGGTCATCAAACCGCAACACCCCCGAAGGCTCGCGCGACACGAACGTGTTTATCGCCGACTGGGAAGACTAAAGAAGCGCGAAGCGCTTAAACGACTGTTACGACGGCGTCCTGCTGTGCGACCATCCGTCCGATCTGCACAGGCGTCCACGGTGTAACCGTTGAAGCCGCAAGGAAGTCCTCGATATGGTCAGGGGCAACGGCTACGAGCAGTCCGCCGCTTGTCTGTGGGTCGCAGAGGATGGCCTTCGACGTTTCCGTAAGGCCCTGCACCTTGTGTCCGTACGCGTCATGATTGCGCTTGGTACCGCCGGGCACGCAGCCTTGCGCCACGTAGTCATGCACGGCAGCGGCATCAAGGAGAGGCACGGCATCGTGTTCAACAACGGCGCTAAGCCCTGCCCCTTCACACAACTCGATCAGGTGACCGCACAGTCCGAATCCGGTCACATCGGTCATGGCGTGGACGAAGTCCATTTGACCGTATATCTCACCCGGTTTATTAAGTGTCGTCATCGACGTTACGGCAAGTTCCATGTGTGCGTCGGACACCTTACCCTGTTTCTGTGCTGTTGAGATCACACCCACGCCAAGGGGCTTGGTAAGGAACAGGATGTCGCCTTCACGGGCACCGGTATTTTGCTTCAGGTGGGCAAGGTTCACGCGTCCGGTCACGGCCAGACCAAAGATCGGTTCCGGACTGTCGATGCTATGTCCGCCGGCCAACGGTATCCCCGCTTCATTGCAGGCCATGCGTGCACCATCCAGCACCAAGCGCGCGGCCTCGATGGGCACGGTATTCACCGGCCATCCCAGCACGGCAATGGCCATCATCGGCGTGCCACCCATGGCATAGATATCGCTGATGGCATTCACGGACGCGATGCGTCCGAAATCGACCGGATCATCGACGATGGGCATGAAGAAATCGGTCGTGCTGATCACGCCCGTTCCATCGCCCAGATCATAGACCGCAGCGTCATCCTTGGTGTCGTTGCCCACGATCAGTCGCGGGTCCTGCACCACCGTCATCTGCGTATGCAGGATGGTATCGAGCACCTTGGGCGAGATCTTACAGCCGCAGCCGGCTCCGTGCGAGTATTGTGTGAGGTTGTACATGTGGGGGTGTCAGCGGTTGGTAGCTGTTCCTGTTCGGTGTTTCATGTAATGATCATACGCCTTGTCGTAATACTCCAAGACGATACGGATGGCCGTTGCCAGGTCGCCGGCTTGAATGGCTTGGACGGCCGCTGCGCACTGCTCGCCGCCTAACCGCTTGCGGATCCGTTCGGTGGCCTCGATAAGGTCGGCGGCAGCGTAGCTGCCGTAGTCCTGCACAAGGTTGTTGACGCGGACGTCGATGGGTACATCAAGCATGACAATGGCAGAGCGCTGCATGCGCTCGAAAAACGCTTCCGGCAGTTCGACGCGGCCGACCTTGCGACTCTCGTCCTCGACCCATACAGGGCGTGCCGGGTCGAAGTCGGCTAGGACGTCGGCCATCAGATTCATGGCATGCTCTGTTGTGGGTTGCGGCTGTTCGCCAAGGGCACCAAACGACGACCCCTTGTGATGACAGATGCCCTCAAGGTCCAGCACCTGCTCGCCCTGCGCCGCAAGCGAATGCAAGTAATGCGTCTTGCCCGACCCGGTATTTCCGGCTACGACGCGCAGGTCCCACGGCGCAGACAGCAGGTCGTTGACGTTTCGACGATATGCCTTGTAGCCACCTTCGACGGTCTGCACCGAAAGCCCCGCCGTGCGAAGCAGCCATGCCATCGAGCCGGAGCGCATGCCGCCGCGCCAGCAGTACAGCACGATAGGACGCTCCCCCGCTATCTCCCGAGCACGCGTCACGAAACCGGCCAGCTTGGGTCCCACAATCTCCAGGCCGCGCAGCAAGGCCGCATCACGACTGTGCTGCACGTACAGCGTGCCTACCTCGGCACGCTCATCATCGCTGAAGAGCGGCATCGACATCGCACCGGGTACATGCCCCTGCGCGTACTCACCGGGCGAGCGCACGTCGATGACGGCATAGCTGGGGTCACGCAGGATGTCAAGAGGCAACATCATCCCACACCGGTAGTTGTGAATACTCGGATGGTGGCTGCTCTTCCTGATCGTATGGCGTCTCTACACGATGATAGCGTCGCACAGCCTGTGCAATGCGTTCTTGAAGTTGGGAGGGGGCAAGGTTGTTCACGACGATGACGTCGGCCTTGTCACGACGTTTATACAGCCATGCCGTGATGATGCGTAGCTCGTCAAGCTCGCGCTCGTCGAACGGCCCGTCTGTCGCGTCGCGGTAGTACACGTCGTGTGCCGCCGTCACCAGTGCGTCGAGCGGCGCAGCCGTACCAACGATGCGTTGGACGCGCAGGCGTCCCGCCCGCAGGAAGAACACCTCGACCGTCGAATAACGGTCCTGCGTTGGCATGACGAGCACGACGTTCGTATCGGACACGGCAAGCGGAGCATCCTGCTGGTGCAACGTCACTCGCTCCAGCTCCTTGATGCCGTCGCGCAGCAGCGCTGCGCGTTCGAACTCCAGTCTGTCCGCCGCATCAGCCATCTGCTGCTGCAGACGTCCGATCGCTCCGCGTTCGACGTTGGCGATGAACGTGCGGGCCTCGCGGACGCGACGCTGATAGTCGTCCTTGCTTTGCAGCATGGCGCAGGGCGCCAGACATTTCTTGATGTGGTAGTTGAAGCACGGACGGTAGTCCGGATCGGGCTTCAGCTCGCCGTCGCACGTCCGCAGCTGATGCTCGCGGACGACCATGTCCAGCAGACGTTGCGCCATGCGCTCGCTGCGGAACGGACCAAAGTGCTCGGACCCGTCGTCGACGATGCCGTCGACGAGTTCGAACTGCGGGAAGTCCTCGTTGGTGATGCGCAGGAATGTCGGCGGTTTGTACTCGCGACCAACCTGGTTGTACTGTGGACGGTGGACCTTGATCTCGCGACTCTCATGCAGCATGGCCCCAAGCTCCGTCCCCGTAGTCTCCCACCGGATGTGCCTGATAAAGCGGATCATCCGCGTGACCTTGCGGCTGTGCAGCGGCGTGTCCATGAAGTAGGAGCTGACGCGTTTGACCAGCGACTTGGCCTTGCCGATGTAGAGGATCTTCTTCTTGGTGTTCAGGAAGTAGTATACGCCGGGTTCATCCGGCAGTTCCTTCAGGTAGGGCTCCAACAGTGCCCGCGCCTTGGTCTCGCGCCGTGGCTGCGTTCGCTTCGCATACTGCAGTGCCAGCACGTCGTCAAGCGTCTGCGCCTCATGCTCATTCCGTGCTCGCTCCAACATACCCAGCAAGGCATGAGCTGTTGCTTCGGCATCGCCCAGGGCGCGGTGACGCGCAGCGATGGGCACGTTGTAGAACGCGGCCACGCTTCCAAGGTCATGCCGGTGCAGCCCCGCACTCACGCGACGCGATAGCTTGCATGTGCACATGCGCACAATGTCGGGCACCTCTTCACCGCAGCGCTGCAGTGCCGTACTCACAAAGCCCCAATCAAAGCCTACGTTATGGGCAACGAAGACCGTGTCGTCGCGGCGCAACTCTTCGGCCAGGTGGACCATGACGTCGTCTTCCTCGGGGGCAGAGGCGACCATCTCGTTCGTGATCCCCGTCATGGTGACGATGAAGTCCGGGATCAGCTGATGGGGATTTACGAGTGACGAAAAACGGCGCACGATGGCGCCGTCTTCGATCACACAAAATCCGAGTTCCGTGATACGGTGATCGCCACCGGAGCCGCCGGTCGTTTCAATGTCAACGACGACGAATCGGATCTCTTCGATGGGACGGTCTGTGGGCTGCACCGTGCAATGATAGGAACTGTTATCGAACCACCACGGGGAACGTGATGCTGACGTCCGTTTCGTCGCTGCGGTCGGTTCCGTTTTTCTGCGAGGAGTCGTCGAAATGGGACAACTCGATCGTGAGTGATCCGGTTCCGCGGCGTGGAGCGATGACCGTCGTGGCAAGGCCGACGGGAAGTCCGCGCTCGTCCAGGTCTTGGATACTGACGTTCACCAGCGAGTCCGACGCCGTGAAGAAGAACTGATGATCGTCCATGTCGTCGCGGACGTTGGACGTCAGGTCCTTAGCGGGCGTCACGGTAGTGTTCGACAGGCGCAGCGCTCCGCGGTAGGCGATACCGGAGTCAAGTACGATGGTATCGATACGATTGGGGTTGTTGCCGCCGGGACCGTCGGCATCTTCCCAGACGAACGTCAGCGTGTCGGGCGTGTTGATGCCGATAAGGGTGTATTCGACGCGGGAAACGATGTCGTGGTCATGATCATGGTCATGCGGATCATGTCCGTGTTCATCGCAAGCAGTGATCGCCATGGCAGCAGCTGCAGTTGCGATGATCGAGAGGATCTTCATAGGATGGTCTCCTGTGTATGAATGGTGGTGATAGTGATGAATTGACTGCTTAGTGATTGAGCGGGACGGTAAGACGAAGAATGATGTCTCGACCGGGGTCGAGCGCAACGTAGCGGAAGCGACTCAGATAGTCGCGGTAACGACGGTCGAACAGGTTGTTCACGGTACACGTGATGCGCAAGTCGGTGGCTCCAAGGTGGATCGTGCCTCCGGCACTGGCATCGACAAGGGCATAACCGGCGGGTGGGTCGACGTAGTCTTCGCCGGCAACGAAGCGGTCCTGGCGTCGAACACCGGTGAATCCGGCCTCGAGGTAGGTATCATGTAAGCCTAGTACATCCTCGAGGTGGACGTGTGCCGCCAGACGCCCTCGGTCGGCGGGCATCATGAACAGCGGCAGGTCGCGATCAAGGTCCTGTCCGCGCACCACGGCCAGCGTACCGATGAGCGACCACGTCTCGGTGACGGCCCATGTGGCATTCACGTCGACACCGGCGATCATGGCC
>JAULYI010000137.1:0-16894 GCA_032117915.1 Kapaibacterium sp. (SeqCode)
CGAGTCGACGATGACCCTTGTGGGCTTCCTGGCGTTTCTGGACCCACCAAAGGAAACGGCACCGGAAGCACTGGCGGCCCTTGCTCGGGCAAACGTACGCGTGATGGTTCTGACTGGCGACCATGCCCTGGTCACACGTTACGTATGCACACAGGTACACATGCAGGTAGAACACGTCGTGACCGGAAGCGAGGTCGATGCGATGTCCGCCGAGCAGCTCATGCTATGCGTCGAGAACACGTCTGTCTTCGCCCGGCTGGAGCCCATGCAGAAGGAGCGCATCATCGCCGCACTGCAGCAGTGCAACCACGTTGTGGGATTCCTTGGCGACGGCGTGAACGATGCTCCGGCGCTGCGGAAGGCCGACGTAGGCATCACCGTTGACACGGCCGTCGATATCGCTCGCGAAGCGGCAGACATGATGCTGCTGGAACAGAGCCTGATGGTGATCCTTAACGGCATTCACGAGGGACGCCGCGTGTTCGGCAACGTGATGAAGTACATCCGTATGACAACCAGTTCAAGCTTCGGTAACGTCTTCAGCTACGTCGGTGCGTCGCTCATGCTACCGTTCATTCCCATGTTGCCCATCCAGATCCTGCTGAACAATCTGCTCTATGATCTGTCGCAGATGGCCATTCCCACGGATCGCGTCGATGCGTCGTGGCTGGCACAACCAAGACGGTGGCAGATTGGCGACGTACGCACGTTCATGCTTGTGGCCGGCCCCGTAAGCTCCCTCTTCGACTATGTCACGTTCGGCGTGCTGCTCGTGGTCTTCGGTGCAGCCTCAGATCCCTCGCTGTTTCACACCGGTTGGTTCGTGGAATCGATCTTCTCACAGACCCTCATCCTGCTTGTCCTGCGAAACCACGCTGTGCGTCCGTTCACACGCCCAAGCACGACGCTGATCATCAGCCTCCTTGTTGTTAACGCCATCGCTGTCGGACTAACGGCATCGCCCATAGCTGCTTCGCTTGGCTTCGTATCACTGCCATCGGCGTACTGGTTCTGGCTTGCGGGCATTGTCCTGCTCTATGTGCTGTCAACCCTTGCTGTAACGAGCTTGCTGCAACGGCAGACAGGCCGGAGCCAGATCACACGAACGGTACCGTGACGAATCAAATTTCTTCATCGAGCCAACTCCTAACAACGCATATGATATAGCGCGGTGAGTTTACAACCACGGCCATGCATAGCGTGCCGTGCTGTTATTGGTTGCCGTATTTTCAGGCTCTATGCCGGGTGTACCTCATGCATTACGGATCCGTCCGTGTGATGGGAGCACACCACAGTCTTCGTTGCATTTCTGTTGGGAACACTATGACCAACCGCCTACGCTTTGCTGCAATGCTCGCCCTTACGGTGCTTTGCGTGATGCTTACCGCTGTACAATCATCCGTTGCACAGCGTCTGCCGTCTGTGGCAACAATCAGCTATCAGGGTCTGCTCAGCCGGATTGACGGCACTCCCTATGCCGATGGACGGTATCAGCTGCTGATCAGACTGTATGACAGCCCGACCACGGGAACACTGCTGTTCGAAGAACGGCAGTCGATCGTACTGAAGCGCGGTCTGTTCTCCATCATGATCGGCGACGTCGAACAGGATGCACTGCGCCGTATCGACTTCTCTCGCCCTGTTTGGCTTGAGCTGGCCGTGGACAACGAGCCTCCCTTCATCCGTACGAAGCTTGGGGCCGTACCGCATGCCATGACGGCCGAACGCGCTGCCGTTGCCGGCGGACTAGATCAGCAAGCCACCGGCGTGGTCCGCTCCATCAACGGAGGCCAAGGCGACTTGACCGTCGTGGGCCGCAATGGCATCGTCATCACACAGCGTGGCGATAGCATCACCATCGGTGCACCCGACGTGCGCTCGGCGATCACCCGCGTGTGGTCGAGCGACAGCACACTGACGTCGACCAACCCCACCGGACCGATCGTCGATCTGAGTCTTCGCGACGGTGCCGTGACCTCGGCCAAGCTGGGCCGGGGCTCTGTCACCCGCGAGAAGATCGCCTTCGACGTGATCCCTTCGACGCTGCCCCCTAGCGGTCGTGCCGGTGGCGATCTTGCCGGAGAGTATCCCAATCCGTCCATCGCCGACCAGTCCGTTCGTACCAGACATCTGGCCGAAGGCTCCGTTACGTCGTTCAAGATCGCAGCCAACAACGTGCTGAACGGCAACCTTGCCGATAACGCCGTTAATACGCGCACGCTGGACAATGCTGCGGTCACCACGCGCAAGATTGCCAACGGTGCGGTTACAACGTCCCTCGTTGCCGATACGGCCATCACAACGCCGAAGCTTGCTCTCGGAGCTGTCACCACGGCCGTTATCGCCGATAGTACCATCACTACGGCTAAACTCGGTCGTGGCTCGGTTACCACCGAGAAGCTGGCCGATGGCGCTGTGAACCTTCGTACGAAGGTCAATGGCATCCTGCCCCACCCGCTTGGTGGTACAGGCCTTGATACGCTTGGCCGACCCGGTCAGGTACTGCGCACCAATGTGGATCGCTCGAAGCTGGAGTATGCCACGCTAACAGGCGTGCCGGATTCCGCCATTGACGGCAGCACCCTTCTGTGGGACGCAGCAAGCCGCGCATGGGTATCGACGTCGTCTCTTCGTTGGACGCCAAATCGCGACCTGCGCATCGAGCGTTCGGCACAGGGTGTTACCACATCAACTGTATCCGTATCGCCCGGCGACATCATTCTTGAGTCTAACGGCAGTTTTGGTCCGGCAGCCTCCTTGGCAGCCGTAACGCTGCGACCGCAGGAAGCATCACTGACGGTCGCTCCTAGCCGCAATGGCTCGTCTCCGGCAACGGCCGGCATCACGGCCGGCATCAACACCGGTACGACGATCCATGGTGGTGTCAATGTCGCTGTCCGATATGCCGCTGACCCGCTCGTCAAGCTGACAGGTACCGACAACATGGTGATCGTGGAAGTACCATGCACAGAGGTACGTCTGCCAAATGACGCTCCCATCGGCCGTACCTATACCGTGCGTTACACCGTCCGCGATGGCTCGACTCCATCATGCACGCTTACCGCAGACACGGCGACGATCGTCAACGGCAACCTGTTCGGACAGCTTAGCATCAATCTGCCCGTCAACGCCCCCATCACCATCCTGTACACCGGACGTGAGTGGATGGTAATCGGCGACTGATACTCGACAACGCAAAGGAACCAATGCAAAGCCTTCGTCACCGACGAGGGCTTTTTTTTCGGGCCACCGGAACAAGTGACAACATAGGTCGTCATCGCTCAGATCTTTGCAAGGCCTGTTGCCCAGCAATCGCATACGTCCGTCGAATGCGTGTATGGGCACTGCATCGACCGGTCGCTGAGTACAGGTGCGCACGTATGTAGTATCAAGCGCATCCTGTTGTGGTGCAGTGATCGGTCATGGCACTTCACTCTTTGTGGAGTCCAGCACCGCGCGAAGCGTCCGGCGATCCTCGTCGGACGCTCCGTTTGTTCTATGCATTGCTCAGGTGGAACGCATCCAGCGACGCATGAGACCAGAACCGATGTATTTTTCGGGATGTATGAATCGCACCACGTTCGACGCATCATTAGTTTGCTCAACCATCTGAGTTCGGGCGAACGGTCAACCACGGATCTTGCGCAGCTCATGGCACAGGAGGCCCCGGATGCCGAGGTGACGATCCGTCAGATCCAGCGAGATCTCAAGGCGCTTGAACACGCCGGTGTTCCGCTGCAGAGTATTCGCAACGGCAAGTATGTCCGCTGGACCATCCCGCGAGAGTACCGGATGCTTGCGCCGGTACGCATCGACCAGCATGAGGTGCTTAGCCTGCATGTGCTCAAGGGTCTGCTCACAGGTTTCCGTAACACCTCTATTGACCGGGACCTGCATCGCCTGATCGGCAAGCTTGAACGTCTGGCCCCTGGTGACGTATTCATGTCCGACGAACTGTTGAGTGACGTGTCTCCGGGGCGATATGCCACTGCCATTTCCGATGTGGTGCTCCATGACATCATCTATGCCATCGTCGATCCGCATTGGGATCGAGTGACGTATCGCAGTTTGCATGGCAACGAGACGAAGACGTTCGTGGTATCGTTCTGCCGACTGATCAATCATGCGGGCCGACTCTACGTTGCGGCTTGGCATCCGAAACACGAGACATACATCACGCTGGCAGCAGACAGGATCGAACGTGTGAAACGTGCCGACGACGTGACCGATACCATCCACGTCTTCAACGAGCGTCGCTACCGTTCGGGTCGTTTTGGAGTCTATGACGGCAAGATCCAACGCATGCATATCCGCATTGACGCTTCGGCGGCAGACTTTTTCACGTCGCGCACCTGGCATCCGTCGCAGGAGTTTCACCATCGTCGTGACGGAAGCATCGACATGATTCTTACTGCCCCCCTATCGCCCGAGTTGGTTTCTTGGATCGTAAGCTGGGCAGATGTGCTGACCGTACGGTCACCTCAGACATTGATCAAGGCCTGTAAGCAGAAGGTAGCTGCCATCGATTCCTGGTAGCAATGCCCTCAGGCGAACGTGACAACGTCATCCGATCCGTTGTAGTTTTGGGTCCTGCACTTCCCACACCACTGCGGAGTCGTCCATGAGACGCTTCAACGTATTCCTCGCCTGCCTGATCGCGGCCGCAACAACCCTTGCCGCACAGTCTCAGCAACGCATCCCAGTCACCGAGGGAACGGAGTTCTGGGTGGGCACGATCCATCCCGAGGTGGTTGCGCCAGAGGCCCTTTTACCAGATGCCTACGAGCTTATCATCACCTCTCGTATTGGTGCCCGTGTTACGATCGGCGGCTTGATCGTCATCACGGTCCGCCCCGGCCAGCTCGTACGGCAGAAGATCGGCGTTGGTGATGTGCTGAATATCGCAGCAGACAGGCCCATTTCGGTAGCTACGTACCAACATGTATCGGGCAACGGCGAGATGGCATGGCACGTACCGGTTTCTATGTGGGGTACATCCTACCACCCATTTGCCTGGTGGCAGGACGGATTTGGCCTGAATGGTCAACCGTATTACGATCGGACGGCGAAGGTGCGCATTATCGCGGCACGCGATCGTACAACGGTACGTGCCACGTATCTGGGTGTTGAACAAGAGTATGTTCTCCAGGCCGGTCAGTCTTGGTTGATCGATCCGCCCGCTCTTCCAAACGGTACGCGCGATTCGGCTACGGATCCCACCGGCATGCACATCACGGCCGATGCACCGATCGGCGTGATCAGTGGCCATGCCAAGGGCGCCGTCCTGCGGTATCCCAATGCCATGCCCGATACCGGTGCCTATGCCCGACACGGCAACTTCATGCGGAGCAACTTCCATGATGCCATGCTCCCTGACGTGATGGCTGGTCAGCTCTTCGTCACAGCCCCCCTGATCTATTCTCCAACACGCCTTCGCGGTACAGATCAGTCAGGTATTGGTGTCGAAGATGACAGGGGCGATGTGGTCCGCTTTGCTGGCATTACCGATGGAACCGTTGTTCGACGCAATGGTGACTCGGTTGCTACGATCGATGGTGGCGGTTCCTGGATGGCAACGTCTTGCGAAGAGGCCGTGGTCTGGACCACCTCGCAGCCTGCACTCTGTGCGCAGTACGGTAAGTCCTACGCGCGCATCACCTCACAGGCAAGTAGGCCCGAGGATGATCCGTCAACGGATGCAGGTCTGCCCCTGCTGCAGGTCGTGCCGTCGATGGACCGTGCAGTAGCATCGGCATCGTTTGTTGCGTTACCGGGATTCACCAATGCCATCACGGTCGTCGGAACGGTAGACGCGTTGAATACGCTCACGCTTGACGACCAACCACTAGGAAAGGCCTCGCCGGTTCGCCGGATCGGCACATCGGAATGGGGCTATGTGTCGACCTATGTGACGGACGGCGTGCATCACGTGCACACAACCGATGCAACACAACGGTTTCTGCTTTGGACGTACGGCTCGATCGACGGTTTACAACCCGCCCGCATCTATGGCTCCATTGCATCGATGGACATGGCATGGGAATGTGCAGACTCCGTGGTTGCTACCGTGGCTACTTCGGCCGATACGGTCATGATCACCTTCGGTGTCACAGCGCCCGGCCGTTCGTCGTGCGCCGGCATTGCGCTGGCCTATGCCGAGCGGTGTGACGGCGGCGTCGTGAAGCTGCGAGGCGACACCATGACGATAACGCGGGCAACGCCAACCACCATGGTTGACGGTGTTGCCGTGTTTGCGGCACGGTCCGGCCGCTCACTGCGCGTTCCCTTTCATCTCGACGGAACAACGTCCATCCAGGATGATCGGTCATCGTCACGTGCCCGCGTCCGCGACGGCATTCTGCACATCACAAGTGCCGAACCGATCGCTACGCCCATCGTCATGCACGACGTCACGGGTGCCGTCGTTCTCACTCGGCCGGTACCGGACGAACGCGACGTCAGCGTCGATGTGGGCTCCGTGGCGCGAGGAGTCTACGTGGTTAGCTTCAACGGACGCACGCATCGACTGATTGTCGATTAATGTTGGCCTCATCGTTCAACGTGTGAACGTATCCGGGCGTTCAGCACGCATGATCGCCGTCAGCCGCTCGTTCGCGATCTCGGCGGAACGTTGAGCTACGGACTCGCGCGTGGGCTTGTCGTGAAACGTGTCCAGGTACTGTCCGAAGTAGAAGTACGTCGTCGGTGACTCCCATTCCAGGAAGGTCATGCTCACGGCCGTCACCGTCGTCTCGCCAACTCGTGTCTCCACTCCCGAGATCTGCACGATCAGATCATCAGCTCTGGCCTTGATGGTCTGGAGATCCTGGCCGTTTGCAAGCATGGCTTTATGCGGTCCCCTGGCCATCGCCGCAGCGAACTCCTCGAAGTACAGTCCGGTGTTCGATCGATCGATCAGCCAGACATAGCGTTGCGGTGGTGGGGCCGACATGGCGGCAAACCACAGGACCAGCACCGTAAGGATGAGCAGAACGTAACGCATAGCCCCCTCAAGCAGCCGTAGAACATTACCAGGTAGATGGCATGTAACCTACGTCGAGGGCAGGATGGTGAACAATACGCAGAGAGCCGTATTTAGGGACAGATGCCTGTCATATACCGCACCGCCGAACTGTCGCCGGCAGCGATCACGGCACGTAGGTCAGCGCAACCGCGGGCTGTATCGGTGGTCAGGAGAAGACGTCCACGAAGAAGGCGCGCCTTCGGAAAGGTGCTGTCGCCGGCAATGATCATATCCAGATCGCCGAGGGCAAGCTGCTTTTGTCCGGCCTCGGCAAAGATCACCGCCCGTTGCATACGGATCGCAATACGATCGGGACGCCGAGCAATACACCAGTTTACATCATTGAGGGCATCCCCGTAGCGCTGCAACTTCAGATACGCAGTGGCGCGGTTGAAGCGCGTCGACACGCTCGACGTGTCAGCAGCGACGGCTTTATTGAAAAACTCCACGGCTTCGCCGTACTTGCCTTGGTTATAGGCATTGATCCCACGGCCGAACCATTCTTCGGCCTGTTGTGGCAGCAGCCACAGCATTGCAGCGAGTACGAACATCTTCATGCTGCAAAACTATGCACGTTCGTAGGTTGCACGCATGCTTGTGATGACTCCATACGGTCTGTGGTGTCCGGCGGCCGACGTCTACATTGACCCCGTGCGCGCCGTTGACAGGGCCGTGATCACGCACGGACACAGTGATCATGCCCGACGTGGCATGCGCTCGTACCTGTGTCATGCTGATACCGTACCCATCCTGCAGCATCGGCTAGGGGGCAAGGTGAGCACACAGGGAGTGGCCTACGGTGACGATGTCGTGATCAATGGTGTTCGCATCACGCTTGTGCCCGCGGGCCATATCATCGGCTCGGCCCAGGTGCGCGTCGAGCATCGCGGTCAGGTATGGGTTGTGAGCGGTGACTACAAACGGCAGTCAGACCCCTTTGCCGTCCCCTTCGAACCTGTGCGATGCCACACGTTCATCACCGAGTCGACCTTCGGACTGCCGCTGTATCGATGGCCATCGACAGAGCACACCATGGCTGGTATCAACGCCTGGTGGCGCGCCAACGCTGCCGCGGGCATCACCAGTGTGATCCATGCATACTCGCTGGGTAAGTCCCAGCGGGTGCTTGCAGGTCTTGACCCTACGATCGGACCGATCACCGTGGACCGGCCCATCGCCGAGATGAACGCCGCCCTGCGGGCGGCGGGACACGCGCTGCCTGCTGCAGCGCTGTATGACGGACAGGACGGCGCCATCGTCATCTCCTCGGCCGGTGCCACCAGCGACATCCGGCAGCGACGCCATCGGACGGCCAGCCTGTCCGGCTGGAACGTTACCCGTGGCGGCGGCTTTGTGATGTCCGACCACGTGGACTGGCCGGACCTGCTGCGCACGATCGACGAGACAGAATGCGAACGCGTCCTGGTCACCCACGGCTTTACAGCCACGGTCGTACGCTATCTGCGCGAGCGCGGCCTTGCGGCCGACGAATTGCATAACGTGGTGGAACGGAGTGACGCGTGAAACGTCTTGTGAGTCCTGCCACCTTGCGCGCCTGGGCCTGTGACGTTGCGTCGATCCCCGCCTGGCTCTTCGACGAATCGGTCAGCCACGCCGGCAGCGTCTCCCTGGCCATGGCCCTGGTGGTGCACAGCGATGACGCCTGGACGGGTCTCACAGAGCGCGACCTGGCAGAGCATGTCGAGGCCATGCACGCCGCTACGGCGGCCGAACGCAAGCGCTTTGTGCTCGAGCACTGGCAGCACCTGCCCATGCCCCAGCGTCTATACTTCACGCGTCTCTGCATGGCTAGTGTCCGATCAGTGCGTACACCGCCAGAGCCGGAGGCGTGGATCGTGCTGGAGCAGACATGCACGGTGCTTGGCGTGCTCTTACACGCTCACATGATCAACGGACGCATCGATGCGTTTACGCTGGGTGTCTGGAAGGGCTCCGAGCTTGTACCGCTAGTTCGACTCGATCGACACCACCATGCTGACATGGATACGTCGGGCCTGGATGACTTCGTGATCGCCGAGACCACGATCAAGCAGGGTCCTATCCGTACGGTACCGCCACGGATCGTCATGGAGTTGAGCATCGATGCATGGCGCCCTGCGCCGCGCCGTAAGTGCGGCGTCGACGTACGTCCTTCTTCGTACGTACGCACGATCGCCGACGTCGTACCTGCGCAAGCCAGTACAATAGCCGACCTGCAGTTGCCGCTTGCAACGTAATTTCGTCGTCATCATGGAATCATTGTTTTCGTTCGTAGGCAGTTTACATCCCGTCGTTGCCGCTCTGCTGGCCACGACGTTTACGTGGCTTGTTACCGCCGCCGGCGCTGCCACCGTGTTTCTGTTCAAGGAAGTGTCTCGCAAGTGGCTGGACGGCATGCTGGGCTTCACCGGTGGCGTCATGGTCGCTGCCAGCTACTGGTCACTCCTTGCGCCCAGCATCGAGATGTCGGCCTCGATGGGTATTCCAAAGTGGATCCCGCCGGCCGTTGGCTTTGCCTGCGGTGCGCTGTTCATCTACGTGCTTGACCGCTTCGTGCCGCACCTGCACATCAACTTCGACCCCGAGGCGAGTGAGGGCGTGCAGACAACGTGGCGCAGGACAACGTTGCTGATCCTGGCCATCACGCTGCACAACATCCCCGAAGGTCTTGCTGTAGGCGTGCTCTTTGGCGGCGTCGCTGCAGGCATTCCGGAGGCAACAATTGCCGGTGCAGTCACGCTCGCCATCGGCATTGGCCTGCAGAACTTCCCCGAGGGCATCGCCGTCGCGATGCCGCTCCGTCGTCATGGCGTGTCTCGCGCACGCAGCTTCTGGTACGGACAGCTTTCCGCCATCGTCGAACCCATCGCTGGTGTCGTTGGCGCGGCAGCGGTCCTGACCATGCAACCGATCCTTCCGTACGCTTTGGCCTTTGCCGCCGGCGCCATGATCTTCGTGGTGGTCGAAGAGGTGATACCCGAGACGCAGCAGGATCGATTTACCGACATCGCAACCCTTGGCTTCATTGGTGGCTTCATCGTGATGATGATCCTCGATGTGGCACTCGGCTAGCACTTCACGGCATCCATGAAACGGCTCACGTCATACAGAGATCTGCGACCGGAGATCCTCGACATTCTCAAGCGGTCTCCCGTGGCCGTCCAGCTGCTGGACCTCAGCAAGCAGCTTCGCATCAGGTCCGATTCGGCTGACTACGACTATCTGCGACAGCTGCTGGATACGATGGTCAACGAAGGCACGATCATCAGTCGCAGCCGACGTCGCTTCGAACTGGCACGTGTTCGTACAGATGGCTTCACCGGCGTCCTGAAGGTCTATCACGAGTCTGCCTCCATCACCACCACCGACGCCGAGATCCCCGCTATCCACATCCGCCGACAGCACATGCACACGGCCCTCGATGGCGACACGGTGCTGGTGCGCCCGCTGGCCATGCGCGAAGGCAAGAAGGTCCGCGGCGAAGTGGTCTCCGTGATCGAGCGCAGCCAGGGCCCCATCAGCGGCACGCTGGAGTACGATGGTAGTTTTTACTACCTGGTTCCCGACGAGCCGAAGTACATGGTGGACTTCCTGGTGGCACCCAAGAACCTGAACGGTGCAACGCCCGGCTCGAAGGTCATTGGACAGTTCTTCCGCTGGCAGCACGAGAACGCCTCGCCGGAGGCCGTCATCGTCGAACGCATCGGCAAGTCCGGTCAGGCCACCGTCGAATTCGCCGCCATCCGCAAGGAGTTCCGTCTGCCGCCATCTTTCCCGGCTGAGGTCGAAGCGGAGGCCGCGGCGTGCAAACCGCCGACGCAGCGTGTGCCGCAAGGACGCCTTGACCTGCGCAACGAGATGATCGTCACGATCGACCCCGTCGATGCCCGCGACTTCGACGATGCGCTGTCCCTGCGTCACCTCGACAATGGCTTCATCGAACTCGGCGTGCACATCGCCGACGTCACCGCCTACGTCAGCCACGGCACCGAGCTCGACCGCGAGGCGCGCAAGCGCGGCAACTCCACGTACCTTGTCGATTGCGTCGTCCCCATGCTTCCGGAGCGCCTCTCAAACGACCTTTGCAGTCTCGTGCCCGGCAAGCCCCGTCTTGCGTACAGCGTGTTCATGACGTTTGGCAAGCAAGGGGCACTGAAGGAGTATCGCATTGCCGAAACGGTCATCCAGAGCAAGCGGCGGTTTTCGTACGAGGAGGTGCAGACGATCATCGACGGGGCCGACGACGACCTTGCTACGCTGATCCACGATCTGCATGGCCTGTCGCGCGTGCTGAACGCGCGACGCATGAAGACCGGCGGCGTGGACTTCGAAACGCAGGAACTCAAGTTCCGTCTAGACGAGAACCTGATGCCCGTCGATGCCCTGCTGAAGTCTCGGACCGACGCCACATCGCTCGTCGAAGAGTGCATGCTGGCCGCGAACAAGACCGTGGCCGAGCATATTGATGGACTCCGTAAGCAGTGGCGCGTGAAGGAGACGCCACCCTTCATGTACCGGATCCACGACACGCCTGACCCCGAGAAGCTCACCGACGCACTGGCCGTGATCCGCGCTCTGGGTCTTACCGTACCTGGTGGCAAGCTCACGCCGCGTGACCTGAACGACATTCTGAAGCAGGCATCCGACAGGCCCGATAAGGCCGTCATCAACTCCCTGCTGCTCCGCAGTCAGGCAAAGGCCATCTATGCCGAGACCAACATCGGCCACTATGGTCTGGGCTTCAAGCACTACTCGCACTTCACGTCACCCATCCGGCGTTATCCCGACCTGTTCATCCACCGCGTGCTCAAGGAGTACGCCGTGGCCACTATTACGCCGCAACGCTGGAAGGCTATCCTTGCCGATGCCAGCGACATGGCCGACCATTGCTCGCAGACGGAGCGTGCCAGCGTCGATGCCGAACGCGCATCGACCAAGCTGGCCATGGTCATGATGGCGCGTGAACACTTGGGCGAGGTCCACCGCGGCATCGTCACGGGCGTCACCAACTTTGGCGTCTTCATCCAGATCGACGATCTGCTGTGCGAGGGTCTGTTGCACATTCGTGATCTGTCGGACGACTTCTACTTTTTCGACGACAGGCGCTGGCGTCTCGTCGGACGTCATACAAAACGCGTCTTCCATTACGGAACGGCCGTCAACGTGCGCATCGTCAAGGCCAACGTCGAAAAGCGCATGATCGACCTGCACATGGCTCCGGACGCGGAGCCGGTCGATGACCGCCAGCCCAAGCGCGGCGTCAAGCGGCGCACGCGAGAGTCCTGATCAGCGGTACCACTGCCCCCTAGAACATAGCAACGCCCCCTATCACGGCATGTAGTAGGGGGCGTTGATGTATTGACAGGTGGACGCTACGATCGCATACGGCACCGGATGCTTGGGAAGGCTTGCAGATCTCCGTGAACGGTCAGTTCACATCGGTCTGCTCGGTCTCCTTGCTCTTACCATTGGTAAGGCGGGCTACATCCTGTTCCGTGATACGGCGTACGCCGATCAGGCGCTTGCTGTAGTATGTTGACTGGAGTGAAGAGATCGTCACACCGTAGCGCGACGATGCGTGAGCAAACAGATCATCGCCAAGGTAGATGCCAACGTGAGATACGTAGGCATGCCGGCGCGTGTGGAAGAAGACAAGGTCGCCGAACTGCAAGGTACCGCGGCGAGACACCGGAGATCCGATGCCGATCTGTGACGCGGCCGTACGGGGTAGGTCGACCTTTGCAACATTGCTGTACACCATGCGAGTAAAGGCCGAGCAGTCGATGCCTGACCGGTCGGAGCCGCCGAAGCGGTACCGGGTACCAAGCCAGTCCATGACCACATCGATGATGCGTTGCTTGTCGACACCGGCCGCTGTACGGTCGGGGTCGCCACCATCATCGACATACTGCAGCCAGAGCGAGCGAAACGCCTCAAGGTCAACCGTCACATCATCCTCTGCCTCGAGTTCGGCGATCACTTCGCCTTCATCTTCGGCCGTGATGTTCTTAGCATTCTTCGGTGGGTTCTTGGAGGCCTTCTTACCCTTGGCCGTTGGCTGCGTCTCGGGCACTGCTTCCGGCAGTGCCTCTGCGATCGAGGCGGTCGGACCGGTGCGGATCTCTTCGCCGTCATTGGCGATCAGATCCTTAAGGCCCGTGATCGCTTCAGCGCTATCGGCAGGCTCGATGCCCACCATGCGGCTGATCTCGGCGCTCTGTGTACGAACGAGTTCCATCGCCTGACGTTTGCCGGCTTCGCGTCGGACGACGGAGCCGGAGGAACGGCGGGCCTTCTTCTTCTTCGCGATCGACCGGGCCGACTTGGCGCGTTGCGCCTGGGCCTCGGGCGGTACCATGGCGGTGAGGGCAACAACGGCGATCAGCGCGATGCAGCATGATGACCAGACGTTTGCGAGTGTTCGCATGCGGGGCCCTCCATGGTTAGGTGAAGAAATCGGTTAGTGTGCGGCCGTCCTGCGAGGAGTCTTTGTGACCCGCTCAAGGAGCAGCCTGTCGGCACCGTCAACGGAAAGACCGTTGACCGTGCGTTGCGTGAGACGGACGACGAGGTCGTGATACAGAAAGACCCATGGGGCTTCTGCAACGATGATCTCTTCCATCCGGTGATAGAGCGATGCACGCTCTTCGAACGAACGTGTCGGATCCAACGCCGCTGCATACAGCGAGTCGAGATCGCGACGTGCAATGCGTGTCGTGTTCGGACCGCCCGGGGCGGTCGTAGCCGTAATGAACAGGGCCAGAAAGTTCTCGGGATCCGGATAGTCTCCCAGCCAACTTGTCCGCCACAGGGCAAGCTCCCCCGCTCGCACCATCGAAAGGTGCTGCGGGAAGTCCACCATGCGCAGTTCGACGGGGATACCGATCGATCTCCACATTTCCTGGACGGCTTCGGCCACGGCGGCCGTTCGTTCACTGTTCCCCAATTGCAGGATGACGGGCGGAAGCCCGTTACCATTGGGATAGCCTGCTAGAGCCAGCAGTCGACGTGCGCTATCGGGGTCGTAGGTGTATCCGCGGGTGGCAGAAGAAAAGCCGGGCATACTTGGCGGTAACACGCCATGGGATGCCGGCATGCCCCTGCCGTGGAGCACATACGTCACGATGCGATGCCGATCGATGGCAAGATTCAATGCCTGACGGAGGAGGCGCCTCTGGCTGTATGGCGAGGCTTGTGCCGCTGGCAACGTCGTATCCAATAGCATACCGTAGTATTCGATGGATTGCGCCGGGGCACGACGTAGTACAAGGGTGTCATACGGTGGCCGAAGCGCACCCGTTGCGTCAACGATGGTAGGAGCGAACGACCCGTCGATGCCGGTCACCATGTCTAGGCGACCGCGCGTGAATTCAAGGAATTCAATCTTCGGATCACGCAGGAATGAGATGCGGACGCGTTCCAGATATGGAAGACGCTCACCGCGCTCATCGGTCTTGAAATACTGCGTGTTGCGCTCTAACAGCAGCTCGATATCCTGTGTCCACGCGTGGAACTTGAACGGGCCCGTACCAACGGGATGGCGTCCGAAGTTCGCACCATATGCTCGGACCGCTTCATAGGGAACGATCCATGCGTATGGCATAGTGAGGACTGCAAGGAAGGGAGCAAATGGCTTTGTAAGCCTGATCGTGACGACAGAGTCGTTCACAACGGTGATGCCCGAGATACCGCCCGATTGTCCGCGCCGCGTGCGCTGATGGAATGCATCAGCACCGTCGATCACGGTTCGGAAGGCCCAGAGGCCTGTCGACTTGGTTGCCGCATCACAGATCCGCTCGATGCTGTATTTGACATCGGCGGCCGTGACACGTCGTGTTTGCGTTGATCCAAAACACGGATCTCGATGGAACCACACATCCGTGCGAAGCGAAAAGGTCCACTCGAGACCCCTCGGATCCACACTCCACGACCGCGCTAACGACGGTGCTATGGAGAGTGCTGAATCCAATTCGACAAGTCCGTTGAAGAGATGACTGCCTGCCCACATAGCCGATCTGTACGACGCCACAGCGGGGTCCAGACTGGCTATTCCGTCGGGTTCATTGTAGCAAAACGTATCACTGCGTTCAGCTGGTGACGGTACGCGACCGCCACACGAAATGACCAGACAACTGCTAATCGTAAGTCCAACTGTCAAAGAACGACGCAACGCGTTCGGCGTCAAGGTGTTGAGCATCTCGAACACGCTACAAATCATCACCGGCAAAGTTCGGGAATCCTACCTGCCGAACCAATGAAAAATGGTTCACGGAACAAGGCGCCCGGGGCTAGCCATTTCGCCTCCCCGGGCTTGCGCCCGGGGCTAGCCATTTCGCCGTTTCGCCTTTTAATACCCTGCCCTCGGCTCTTCGCCGTCAGGCGTCAGGTCTTCTGTTTCTTTTTTTTTGCGGCGGGAAACAGGATGTTGTTCAGGATCAGGCGGTATCCGGGGGAGTTCGGATGCAGGGCCAGATCGGTCGGCGGGTCGCCGACGGCGTGACGATAGTCTTCGGGGTCGTGGCCGCCGTACCAGGTGAAGGTGCCGCGGCCAACGTTGCCGTGGATGTAGCGCACCTGGTCGGTGCCATCGCGTTCGGCAAGCACGGTGACGGATTTCTTGATGACCTCTTTGCGGAAGCCGGTGGTCTGTCCCATGAAGCCGCGGACGACGTTCACATGACACTGCGTAAGCATGGTTGGCACGGGGTCGTACTTGGCCGAGAACTCGAACAGCGTGAAGTAATCCGTGGCCTCGGTGGCCATCACGATGTTCGGGTCGACATCGATCGTGGAGTACTCGTACTCGTACGGGTCAGGCTTCAGCTGGAAATTCTCGAAGGCAAACGTCCGCGTGAAGTCCAGCTTGGACTGTCCCGCAGGGTCTGCCGCATCGCCGTCGAACACGGCGTCGCAGATATCTACGTTCAGCGCCGACAGGGCGATGTCGTAGGAGTCGGTGGCGCTGCACATGGCAAACATGAATCCGCCGTTGGCAACGAAGGCACGGATCTTTTCGGCCACGGCGCTCTTCAGCTGGCTTACCTTGGCAAACCCAAGTTTACGGGCTGTGGACTCAAGCAGGGCCACTTGCTGGATGTACCAGGGCTGACCTGCGGCACTCGAAAAGAACTTGCCATACTGTCCGGTAAAATCCTCGTGATGCAAGTGCAGCCAGTCATACTCCGACAGCTTGTCGTTGACCACCTCTTCGTCCCACAGCTTCTCGTACTTCACCTCGGCATACTCCATGGCCAGCGTCACCGCATCGTCCCACGGCCTGAATCCCGGCGGCACATAGACGGCGATCTTGGGAGCCTTTTCGAGTTTGACGACTTCGGTATTGCTGCCTTCGGCCTGCACTTGGGCATAGATCTCGGCGGCCGTTGCACCGTCGATCTGTTCGAAGTTCACGCCACGGATGCGGCATTCGGCCGCCACGTCGGCCGCATAGTCCATCGCAAAGGAACCGCCCCGATAGTTCAGCAGCCAGTCCACCGTCATACCCTTCGTCAGCGCCCAGTACGTGATTCCGTAGGCCTTCAGGTGGTTACCCTGCGTAGCGTCCATCGGGATGAACAGCTTCTGTGCATGGACGTGGCCGGCAACGGCAAGCGTGCAGCAAACAAGCAGCAACAGGCGGCGGAGGGTGTTGGTGTGCATGGGCATGTCCGACGAATCTACGGACTTCGTATTATCGGACATGGGATTCCTGATCGCCATCGTCATCATCGGCCTCTGGGCGGCCCACCTCACCTGGTGTCTTGTCATCGCCCCCTTCCAACCAACACAGATCCACGCCTGGCTGCATGTGGCCGTGCAGGGCTTTTTGTATACGGGGCTGTTCATCACGGCGCATGACGCCATGCATGG
>JAULYI010000138.1:0-1809 GCA_032117915.1 Kapaibacterium sp. (SeqCode)
GATTGTCTGTCACACTATTCATTTCACGCTCAATCACGGCGGCCACGAAGTCGATCGTATCGCGCGTTGCTCCGTGTACCTGCGGCATACAGCGCAGTGAATACGCATCCTGCACCTTACCGTCACTCTGACGATGCGACTCCCGAATGGCACTACCATGGAGCAGATCGCGAAGATGTTTCGCCGAAGTGCGCTGCCCGGGGTGCGGCCGCAACGCATGCAGTCTGTCATCAAATGCATTATCGGTACCGCGCAGTGCATCGCACGATAACGCGCCGGCAACATCGGCCGTTTGCATCAGCATCCGGGAACGATGAACGCTCAGCGCACCATACGCACACATCATCTGCGTACCGTTGATCAGGGCAAGACCCTCTTTCGCCGCCAGTCGTACCGGCTCCAGACCATGTTCTCGCAGCACATCAGCCGAGGGGCGGCCATCGATCATCCCACGTCCGATCAGCGCCAGTGCAAGGTGTGACAAGGGGGCAAGGTCACCGCTTGAGCCAACCGAGCCAAGGCTTGGAATGTCCGGCAGCAGGTTGGCATTGATCATGCCAATGAGTGTATCGAGGGTTGACAGACGAATGCCGCTGTGGCCCTTCGCAAGGGCGTTCACCCGCAGCACCATCATGGCGCGTACGATGGCCGGAGGCAGGAGCGGCCCCATGCCCGCACTGTGCGAGATGATGAGGTTTTCTTGGAGTTCTTCTACCTGCGACGCAGGGATCAGCACATTGGCAAACTCTCCGAAGCCCGTCGTCATGCCGTAGATAATGCGACCTTCAGACTGCCAGCGCTCGACAGCATCACGGCTTGTCTGCACCGCGCTGCGGGCATCATCGGTGAGGGCGATCTGTGACGTGGCCTCCGTTGCAACGAATGCCAGATGTTCGATCGTCAGCGAGGAGCCGTCAAGATGGATGGTGGCCATGATCGTTTCGTATTGGTCTGTAATGCATAACGCGAACGATCATTCACCTGGAACGATCATCCGGTACAAAAGCGGCATCTGCCGCCGAGAGGCGAACTTACGATAGGAATCGGTCGCCAATGCGTACTCAACAGCGCATGCATGGCAGCATGGCTGGTGTCACCACTCGCGTCTGGATGTTGTCCGCGACGATACAGCCCGACGGGGCGTAACAGCGTCAGCCAGCTGGTAACAACGAAACGGTACGAGGTTATCGAATCTGCTCGACAAACCAGGACCGGAGGTCCTCGGTGGCCGCAACGTCGAGTTTACGACGGATCGACTGGCGATGCTTTTCGATTGCGCGAACCGATACGAACATCACGCTGGCGGTCTGAGCGGCCGTCAGGCCGGCTCGCACGTAGGTTGCTACAAGCAGTTCCGTCGAGGTAAGTGCGCTGTAGGTCTTCTTGAGCGATTCAACGAAGGTGCTGGTGAGGATGTTCACCGTGCGCTCGATCTCCGTCAGATGGTCGAAATCGCGGATCTGTGCACGAATCTCGCGCGGCAGGGCAGAGACGGCGTTTCGTAGTTCATCACCCGAGAGCTTGGAGTATCGCTCAAGGCGCTCTACGAGTGCTAGCATGAATTCGCGCTTACGCTGAAGATGCATTACCAGGAGCATGCGTTCCTCGCTTGATTGTACGACAGCGTCGACCTTGCTGTCGACCTCGATTCGCCGTGCAGTCATGGCTTCCTCGTCGATGGTGTGGTAGGAGTCGTGGGGTTGATCATGGCGCTCCAGGCATATTCCGTGGGAACCTGCCTACCTTGTGTTGCAAGGTCAATGAGGTATGTCGCCGACGTTTCCAGGACCCACTCGAAGTTGTCTTCCT
>JAULYI010000139.1:0-4345 GCA_032117915.1 Kapaibacterium sp. (SeqCode)
ATGTCGCGTGCAACGTCGTGCTGCAGGTCGAACGTGCGCAGGAATCCTGAGACCTGGGCAAGCTCTTGTGCTTTGCCGTTGGAACGGAGCAGCATTCGGGCATCGACCACGCGAGGTCTGGTCTGCGTACGATCTGCAAGGAGGGTAGTGCCGGTCATGGCAAGCGTTGCCAGGACGACCATCAGGCGAAACATCGGTCGAGACATGGGGGTAAACCGGTTGGTGTCTAGTATCAAGCTCGGAATTTACGGATTTCGACTGTCTGGACCGATCGGCGTAAGCACCGCCAGAACGGCCTGGTGGACAACGTCCTTGTCCTGTAACCCGTCAATGACCCTGCATCGTTCCGGCTCGGCGGCAACGATGGACAGATACCCCGCGCGCACCCGCTCATAGAATGCTTTTCCTGAGCGTTCCATTCTGTCGGGTTCGGCCGTATTCAGACCAAACTGCATACGCAGCTGCGCCTGTTCGTAGGGGACGTCAATGATGTAGGTCACGGCAGGCATAACTCCGCGAGTGGCGATCCTGTTACAGAGTCGCACTTCGTCCATGTCCAGCATGCGCCCATAGCCCTGATAGGCCGTGGTAGAGTCCACGAAGCGGTCACACAGGACGAATTCGCCGCGCTCCAGTGCGGGCGCGATGACGGTCTCGACAAGATGCGTGCGTGCTGCACTGAACAGCAGGAGTTCGGCTGTGGGCGTGATCGATTGTTTGTTGCTCAGCAGGATCTCGCGGATAGACTCCGACAGCATGGTCGCACCGGGCTCACGGACGGTAAGAACGCGATGTCCGCGCGCCTCGAGCCACTCACGCAGCATCGTGAGCTGCGTGGACTTTCCACAACCGTCGATTCCTTCGAATGAGATGAACATCAGACCTCCACGACTCCTCCGACCACGACAACGCATTCGCCTTTGATCGACGATCGATTCGCAAGTTGTTCGTGCACTTGGCGTACCGTACCGCGAATGTACTCTTCGTGCAGCTTTGTGAGTTCACGGGCGATGACGACAGGTCGTTCCCCGCCACACACCTGTTCGATGTCGGCCAGCAGCGACACCAGCCGATGCGGCGATTCGTAGAACACGATCGTCTCTGGTCGTCCCAACGCCCCCTCCAACCACGTTTGACGTCCCTTGCGCTGCGGAGGAAATCCGGCAAAGAAGATGGCGTCCGTCGGCAGCCCCGAGGCAGCAACAGCGGTTACGAAGGCTGCCGCACCGGGCAGGGCTGACACATGCAGTCCTGCATCAAGGCAGGCCCTGACGGCGCGATAGCCGGGGTCGGAGATACCGGGCATACCGGCATCGGAAACCAGCACGACGCGGCGCCCCTCGCGAAGCCACCGCACGATCTCGGCCGCACGCTCGCGCTCGTTGTGCTCGTGATTACTCACAAGTCGCTTCGCCACGATGTTGTAGTGGCGGAGCAACGAGCCGGTGGACCGGGTGTCTTCACAGACAATGACGTCGGCATCCCGCAGCGCCAGCAGTGCACGCTTCGTCACATCATCAAGGTTACCGATCGGCACAGGTACCAGCAGGAGCGTTGGCACGGCATCAGGCACCTGTGGGTCGACGAACGGTTCGTCCGACGCCTCACGGCGTTTTGCAAAAAAGTCGGACAGCATGGTCGCGCACTCTTCGGCAAGGATGCCGGTGCGAATAATGGCTCGGTGATTCAGCCGGGGATCATCAGCGATCTCGAAAACACTGCGGCACGCGCCGGTCTTTGGGTCGGCGGCACCATAGACCACCGTGGGCACACGTGAGAGGACAATAGCGCCGGCGCACATGCTGCATGGCTCAAGGGTAACATAGAGCGTACATCCGTCAAGGTACTTCTCGCCGATCGTGCGGGTGGCCATTTCGATGGCCTCGATCTCTGCATGCCGGGTCGGTTCGCCCGTACGTTCAATGGCATTGGCACCGCGACCAACGACGTCGTCACCTCGGACGATGACGCACCCCACCGGCACATCGCCATGGACAGCCGCCTCAGCGGCTAGGTCCAAAGCCATGCGCATGTAGTGTTCATGCCTGCGTTGCAGTTCCGTCACGTGCCGCCAAAGGTTTCGTGTTAGTTGCCGCGTGCGGCTTCGTAGATCTGTGTGTTGCCCGGATCAAGGAAGCGCAGATCCGACCACAGCGTGTTGTCCTTTACCCCCTTGAAGACATCGGCGACCTCCATGTGCTTGGCGTCAAAAAATGCCTGCAGGATGACGGAGCGGTTGCTGATCTTCTCGCGCTTGAACGTCACCAGATCGCCAATCACCAAGCGCAGGGCGGCTTGGCCTTCGACCCTGTTCTCTTCCATGACATCGACAGCGTCGTGGTAGTCGTACAACAGGCGTCGGAAGCCCGTATAGCGCAGGTCTAGTAGTTCCGTAACCAGTGCCATGCGCGTGAACTCACCCGGCTGATAAAAGGTCCTGAATGCGTCCACACCCTGATTGTTACCCAGCTGCGCGATAAACTGCGCGGCCTTGTACGGATCCGTACCGCCAAGTTCATCGTACGTGTCCATATCCATGCCGACGGCGATCAACATGTAGAAGTCGAGTACGCTGGTGAACGGATCGTAGCGCGTTGATTGGAAGGTCAGCGTAGGATTGAACGTCCACTCGAACGACCACTCCTGGTCATACACGCGCAGCAGGGCTGCTCCCGTTCCGATCTTGTTGTTGACCAGGCGCTTCGACACAATGGCAAGACGGGCATTGTATCGGTTACCGGAGCGGCCAAGCAGCCATATCGTTACGTCCACCGGAATGCGCTCACCCTCCCAATCCGCACCGGTATAGCGCTGATTGTTCAGGTACGTTTTCACGTCGTTTGCCATCGACTGGATCTCCTGACGCTGATCGATCGGAATAGCGTCCATGTTCACCACGACGTTGGCATTCAATTCCTGCGCCTGCAATGTCACAGTTGCACAGCACATCACCACGATGGCCTGAAGAAGATGTCGAAAGGGGCTTTGCATGACGCTTCCGAGAATCGTTGGAGGAGTGACCGTCAAGTTACGGACGTTCACACTGACGATGCTAACGGCGTTGACGTGTGGCGGCACACCGGCAGCGGTGATCGATGGTGCATCGGCAACAGGAATCACTTCCTTTGGGCCGTCGGCCTGCGTCGTCCATCCCGCAACGCTAGCCGACGTCAGCCTGCACAGCGTGGAACTGGCGGTATTGCCGGGTCCATACGGGCTGTGGGACCTGACCGTGGCGGACGCATATGCGGCCGTGGGTGACTCGCTGTATCCGACGATCGTTGGCCTGCGCGGCATGGCCGGACGGCTCTGGTACGAGCTGCGCGGCACCATCGGCCGGTCATGGGCCATTGCCGACGGTGCAGACATTGGACTGGCAGCATCTGCCGGTATCGACGGTGGATCTGACCTCGAACGTCGTTGGTGGCTGGTCCTGACCGGCGGCTTCCGATGGCAGGTTGATACGGTATGGACCATAGGCGTTACGCTTACCGATGCCATGACCCTTGGACGGGACCCCTCGCAGGATCGACGACTGACGATCGGCGTGGGAATGCACTGCGGCAACGGCATAGATGTGGCGGTCGATACGTCCGTCGACCCCTTGGCCGGCTTCGGTCTGCTGCTGGGCGCTCGCATGGATGTGCACCCGCGCCTGGCCGTCCGATGCAGTATCCGCAGCTATCCGTTGCGCTTCACCACCGGGCTTCGCTGCGACGTGGCCTCAAGGACGTCGGTCTGCATCGACGTCGATCTTGTTCGCGAGCTTGGCAGCCGTACACGCATGGGTGTGGTGTGGCAGCTCTGACACCCGTCGTATCGGTCGCCCTCCTGCTCTTCTGCGCACTATCGGCTGCGGCGCAACCGTCGCTGCTGAACCTGGCGGCCGACGATGCCGAGGCACTCCCGCTCTGGGATGCCGTCGAACACTTCCGCCAGCAACCGCTGTGCCTGCGTGCATCTGCCGTCGACGACCTTGTGCTCCTTCCCGGCATCACGCGACCGTTGGCCGCGCGCATGCTGCGTGTGGCCGCGAAGCATCCGACCTGGACGGTGGAGCGGATAGCGGACTCGCTGTGTCTTTCGTTGCCGCAACGACTGATGCTCATGCTCTGCGTCACCACACTGTGCGATACCACGCAGTGGTCCTTCGCGTCGTCCCTACGCCTATCGTCGGCAGACGATGCCACGTCCCGCCTCAGTTTGCGCTACGGCTCATGGCGTCTCGACGCCCTTGCATCGAGGTCCGAGCATGATCCACCAGTTGTGGGTCACGTCGGCGCTTCCATCCGCACCCACGTCGCTGGCACCGAGGTTCTCCTGGGTGATGTTCGCCCAAGGGTCG
>JAULYI010000140.1:0-2104 GCA_032117915.1 Kapaibacterium sp. (SeqCode)
GGCTGTCCCTATGCCTTCTACACGTACGGCACCGTCACGACCGTCGATGCGTCTGGTATGACCGTGGATGGTCATACATCAGAGAACGAAACTTCGGGTACAACGGTGATCGGCTTCGATGATGCCACCTTCTCGATCAACTGCCTTGGCACCCCGCAATCCATTGCGCGTGTCGATATCGGCAGCTCCGTGGTGGTGTATTATCGTATCAGCGGTGGACAGCGTACGGCAGATGTTGTGATCGTCCAACATCCGTGTGAGGTAGCGCCCGTGTATGGTACCATCCTCGAAGTAAGCGACGCGTCGATCCTGATTGCACAAGACGACGGCTCATCCATGCCGTATGTATACAACGCCAACACAAAGATCACCAACTGCAGTGGTGAAGTCGTTTCCTTCGACGCTGCAATGGTTGGCGCATCGCTTTCTGGCGTCTACGCCACAACCAGCAAGCCCCCGATGCTGGTATCCGCCACGGTGAACGTCGGCTGTCAAGTCATCAGCACGATTGGTGGTGTGATTACGGCCATCGAGGACTCGTCTGCAACGGTGCTCTCACAGGGCAACTTAGTGATGCTCAACCGCACGCCATACACGGCAGCGTATGACGCCGTAGGTATGCCCGTTGCATGGGACGTGTTGCGTGTAGGCGATTCCATCTGCTGCTGTTACGACGAACAGGGCAAGCTCCTGTATCGCATCATAGCCGGCGTTGACTGCTCGCTGCGAGCAACCGCAACGTCAACATCCATGGTTGGCAGCATCGTCCGCGCCGATAATGCGGAAGTCGTTGTTGAAGGTCGTGCAGGTACGATGAGTTTCGCCATCACGCAGGTAACCGAGATGACATCCACGATGGACCGTCCGGTTGTGATGGCCGACTTGACGCCGGGTACAATTGTCAACGTCATGAGTTCGGCCTTCACGCGTAACGGTCAGCCTATCGCTTCGACCGTTGCCGTCATGTCTGTTACCTCCGTCGACGAAGCAGACCCCGCGCAGGCTTCGCTGGTGCTCTTTCCCAACCCGGCATCGCAGTCGGTAACCATTGCCAATGCCGTGGTGGGCGACGTCATCACCATTGTCGACCAGCAAGGCAAGCACGTTCTGCGTACGACTTCACCCATCGTAGGGGTTGACAGTCTTGCTCCCGGCATGTACACCGTTACACACCGAGTCGGAACCGTAACTAGCGCAGCACCGCTCATCATCATACGCTGATGATGTACCGCTGCTAAGCAAAGCAAGCAACATCCAAGCCCCCTCACGGAAGCTAGCGTGCAGGGGGCTTTGCGTTTCTTTGGCGGAAACCTTCGGTTATCCTCCGGCGAATCGCTCGCAGTTTCTCCGGTCGTTGTAGTTTTGCCCATTGTAACACCTCTACCGGACCCGATGTCGTCGCACAAGATCCTCGAGGAAGGCATCACCTTTGATGATGTCCTTCTTGTGCCCCGCTATTCCGAAACGCTACCACGCGATGCCAATACGGAAGCGAAGCTCACGGCCAGCATCACGCTGCACATACCGATCCTCTCTGCCGCCATGGACACCGTTACGGAGTCATCCATGGCCATCGCTCTTGCGCGCGAAGGGGGCATTGGAATCATCCACAAGAACCTGACGATCGCCCGACAGGCCGAGGAGGTCGACAAGGTCAAGCGCTCGGAGAGCGGCATGATCCGTAAGCCGATCACGCTGCAGCGGACGCACACGGTCCGTGATGCTCAGGCCTTGATGGCGAAGTATAAGATCTCGGGCTTTCCGGTGACGGATGCAGAGAATCGTCTTGTTGGTATCGTCACGAATCGCGACATGCGGTTTGCTGCGAATGGCAACGAAACGATCGAGCGGATCATGACGTCGGAGCATCTGGTGACGGCACCGCTGGGTGCGACGCTGGAGGACGCAGAGCGGATCCTGCAGGAACACCGCATCGAGAAGCTCCCGATCGTCGATGCCGATGGCTTTCTGGCGGGTCTGATGACCGTAAAGGACATCCAAAAGAAGAAGCGCTATCCGCGGGCCGCGAAGGACGATCAGGGACGGTTGCGCGTCGGTGCCGCCCTTGGTATCGCCCCCGACACGTTGGACCGCGTAGCGGCCC
>JAULYI010000141.1:0-2305 GCA_032117915.1 Kapaibacterium sp. (SeqCode)
CTGCTGACGATGCGTGTACCGGACTACAACCCACGGGTGGTATCCTGGGTATCGTCGAAGATCAACCATTTTATGTCGAAAATGTGAACATGGGGCATGGCGATATCCTCTTGCTGTTCACTGATGGAATCAGTGAAGCACATGATGCTCATGGAGCACTCTATGGCGAGGATCGTTTGCGGGCCTTTCTTGCCAAGCACCACGATGCAGATGCCAAACATCTTGCATTGGCACTTGTCGATGACGTTGCGCAGTACTCAGCCGGTGCAACGTATACAGATGACCGAACAGTTGTGGTCATCAAGCGTCGCTAGCAGTCAACGCATCATGACGATCGGTTTATCGACGACTGAGCACGTTCTGGTCCGGCCTTGATGATCTCCTCGAGAGCTGCAACGGCACGCTGAATCATGGCATCGCGCGCATCGATCTCGTCCGGCCTGAAGTCACCCAGGACGTAGTCCGCCATTCCGCCCGGACCGAACTGTCTGTCGATCCCACAGCGCAAACGCCAGAAGGCATCAGTACCCAACTCGTTGATCATCGATGTTAGCCCGTTATGGCCACCATCGCTCCCTTGTGGGCGCAGGTGAACACGGCCCACGGGGAAGTTGTACTCATCTACCACGACCACACACTGTTGCGGTGTGGCCTTGAGCTGTCCAAGGAGCCGCTTCGCAGCCTTGCCCGAGGCATTCATGTATGTAAGCGGCTTTACAAGATGTACGTCCCGCCGAGCAAGTCTGCATGTGGCCTGCATGTAGAGTCCACTGGGTGACGTCCATGCAGCCCCGTGTTTCACTGCGAATGCATCAACAACCATCCAGCCAATGTTGTGGCGTGTGGCCATGTATTCACTGCCGGGATTTCCCAGGCCTACGATAATAAGAGAGGTCATACGATGCGTAGAATCAGGTAATCGTGATCACGACACACGTTCGCTTAAGCTTCGGAAGAACACGTGGCTTTACCGAATGGAGCGTCCAGAATGTCGTGGTAATGTCGCACCTCTTCGTCGTGACCATGTGATGACGTCCGAACGTCAGCACATGTCATGCAAGAGGTCGGCGCAAATCTACAGTGTCGACGCAGAATGGGGTAACCGCACTGCTTGAGTGCGCTAACGCCAATGTCACGTATACCTCACTTCCCCGGAGACCGTGATGCCTGCTTCAGGCATCATGCCCATGCAATCGTCACGTCCATATGGCCGTGCGCTGCACATGCGTGCAGTGCTTGTCCTGATCGCCTTCATCGCCGGTGTCGCATACAGTGCGGCACAAGATGGCAACGTTGGTATCGGAACCACTAAGCCCGATCAATCCGCCATTCTTGACCTGGTGGCACGCGACAAGGGTCTGCTGATTCCGCGGCTAACCACCATCGAGCGCAATGCCATTATGGTCCCGGCGAACGGGCTTCTGATCTACAACGTCAGCTCGTCCCGATTCGAGTACAATGCAGGTACGGCGCTGCAGCCTGCATGGCGTGCACTTGTAGCTACGCAGGGTGACGCGGGAGCCGACCGACTGTGGATACTTGGGGGTAACGCCGGCATCCAGACGGGTGATGTCTTGGGTACGACCGATACAGCCGGACTTCGGATCGTGACCAACAGCATCGAGCGACTTCGCATCGACGGTACTGATGGCAACGTGACGGTGTCGTCGCTGGCCGGTAACGGTGTAACAACCGTTGACACAGCCGAAGCCGGGCTAGTCGTAGCAATGCAGGATGGGCGATTGGTGAAGGTCGAGCGAGCACTTCTGCGCACGCTCACAGGAGTTCACGCTGGGCGCTATGTGAATGAAGGCAACGAGCCGCTGTTCAATGTCATTATCGTGCTTCCTTCAAATGTCGGGCTTGACGCGGATGCGAGCATTACCGTAACGCCGGAAGCGACCACATCCGTCAGCGCAGCCCCCTGCGTCGTTCGGTCGTCGCGTCTGACCGATCGATTCACGATCAGCTTTCCCGGTGGCCTAAACCCGGGAGAAGCGATCAACTGGATGGTGGTCAACCGATGACCCCACAGCGAAAACCGAGGATTCATTAGAGACAGACCGCAGCCGCGAGCTGTCATTTCACGTCATGTTTTATCAACTGTTCATAGGGATACTTCCATGAAGTTCTCAACCATGATGCGCGGGACAATCATCGTCATCGCTGCAGCACTATCTGCCACGGATGCATTCGCACAGCTTCCCGTGCGGACGCGACAGATCCAGCTGCTAGGAACCGGCAATAACACGCCGATCACCATGCAGGCAACGGGCAACGTAACGGCGTATACCATCGAGTGGCC
>JAULYI010000142.1:0-5328 GCA_032117915.1 Kapaibacterium sp. (SeqCode)
CGAAGCGAGCGGACGGCATCGATGGATGTCGCGCGCAGCGTATCGGCAACGCCAATGGCGGCAAGGACGCGGCCGTTGACGGCGACGTATACGGATGTTGCGCCGGCGTGGGCCATCGATGTAGCAGCTTCTGATAGATCGGCTGGGATGATCAACAGCGCATCCTGCATCAGTTCTTCGCTGCCGATCCGCACACGGTATCCATCAACGATGCCAACAGTACCTTTTCCGACGACGGCCTCACTACGTTCGACGGGCAGATCCGTCACTGCCCCTATCTGTGCCTGAGACAATGTTGCAGGGGGCTCTGAGAGTGCCTTGGCAACGGGATGCTCGGAGCGGCGTTCCAGACTGGTAATGATCGACCACAGCTGTGCCGGGTCGATGTCGGACGCAGCCGAGGTGTAGGCAACGTCGATAAATCTTGGAGCACCGACGGTGAGTGTTCCCGTTTTGTCGAGGACAACGGTATCGACCTGTTGGAACTGCTCAAGGCTTTGTGCGGAGCCAAAGAGGATGCCGCGCTCGGCAGCGATCCCCGTGCCAACGACGATGGCCGTCGGCGTTGCCAGACCAAGGGCGCACGGACAGGCAATGATCAACACAGCAATGGCGGCCTGGACGGCATGAGCGAAGGTGTTGTCTGCCGGCCCGATAATCATCCACGCGACAAACGTGAACACGGCAATAACCATCACGGCGGGAACAAAGATGCCACTGACGCGATCCGCTAGCCGCTGGATGGGCGCTTTGCCTCCCTGAGCCCGCTCCACGGCTGCGATGATGCCTGCGAGTACCGTATCGGCTCCGACGGCAGACGTACGCATCACCAGTGCACCGTTGCCATTGAGCGTTCCGCCAATGACGTGCTCGTTGATCGTCCGCTCAACAGGCATACTCTCGCCGGTAACCATCGATTCATCGATGGTCGAGTATCCTTCAACAATGACGCCGTCAAGTGGAATGCGCTCGCCCGGACGAATCATGACGAGGTCGCCGACAACGACGTCATCGATCGCGACGTCGGAAGGCTGTCCGTCGCGCAGCACTCGAGCCGCGGGCGGACGTAGTTCCATCAGGCGTTGCAATGCATCGGCTGCACGTCCTTTGGCACGCGTTTCGAGAAAGCGGCCAACAAGAACAAGCGTGATGATCGTAGCAGTCGTATCAAGGTAGGCACCGACATGATGTTGTGTGCCAGCTACTGCATCAGGGGCCAGGATGGTCACTGCACTGTAGAGGAAGGCTGTACCCGTACCAAGACTGACCAAGCTGTCCATCGACAGGGAGCGATACCGAAGGCCTCGAACGGCGGTCACGAAGAACGACCGTCCAGCCCAAAGAACCGGTACGGTCAAGAACAGGAGGAGAACGTCCACCCAACGGTGATGGAGCAGTGCATGCCCGCCTGGGATCATGGCAAGCATCGACGTTGCCATGACGATAACGGTCAATGGAATGCTCAGGCGCAGTGATGCTCGTAACGATTCTAGTGATTCTTCGCGTCGTGCCTGACTGGTGTCAACGGCAGGGCGGCTACGCTCGGCATAGACGGCTTCTGGCGTGTAGCCTGCACGGGCGATGGCATCCTGAATGCTGCGGTCGTCAACGGCATCTTCGACGTAGATCGTGGCACGGTTCATCACCAGGTTGACGGAAGCATCGATGATGCCCGGCGTCTTTTGCAGTTCGTCTTCTACGCGCTGCACGCATGCAGCGCAGTGCATGCCACCGATCTCGGCATAGATCGTTTTCACGATAGTCTGCTCCGGCAACGCGTTACCAGGATGGTTCCAGCGAATGTCATTTGTATTGCTGCTTTACGCGGTCGCCGAACTTCTGCATGAACTTCTCGACCTTCGGCCTTACGACAAAGGCACAGTATGGCTGCGAGCCGTTCTCGTTAAAGTAGTTCTGGTGGTAGTTCTCGGCCACGTAGAACGTACTTGCCGGAACGACCTCGGTAACAATCGGGTCGGACCACGACTTGGCCGAATCAAGCTGCTTGATGTAGTCCGTGGCAACGTCACGCTGCTCGTCTGATACGTACATGATGATGCTGCGGTACTGTGTGCCAACGTCATTGCCCTGGCGATTGCGTGTCGTTGGGTCATGCGCCGTAAAGAACACATGCAGGATATCGGCGTACGACACAATGCGAGGGTCAAACGTCACCCGGCAGACCTCTGCATGACCCGTCGTACCGTCGCATACCTGCTTGTACGAAGGATTATCTACGGTACCACCTGCATAACCGCTTTCTACATGCGATACGCCATCGAGACGTTGAAAGACGGCTTCGATGCACCAGAAGCACCCGCCGCCAAGAATGGCAATGCCGGTATCGGCTGAAGACATGGATGTTCCTTTCGATGTTGGTGCCGGAACTCGACCATCGCCCCCTGCTTCGGCACAGGCCGTTACGGTGAGGAAGGCAAGGCAGGCTGCAAGAGCGTGGTGGAGTCGGCGAGTGAGCATGGAATCGTTGGTTATTGTGGGACCTTTGGGACGGGATATCCTGCCTCGCGTGCGACCGTGCGAATGACGTCATTCGTGACTGCCGCTACGCGCTGCACGTACATCGGCTGCGTAAACGGCCGAACGGCCAGCAGCGTTCCGGCAGGTGTGAACTCAAGGATGAAGATCTCGGGCTCGGGCGTTGCCAGAACGTTGGGTATGGCAGACACCGCGGCACGGATGCGCTCGATCGCATCGTCGATGTCGACGCCATGGGCAAGGAGCATCGTCTTGTCGACGCGACGGATCCCGGACGCTGTCAGGTTCTGGATGTTGTCGGCAAACAGCTTGTTGTTGCCGATAAAGGTCTTCACGCCATCGGCCGTTGTAAGCGTGGTTGCAAACATGCCGATCTCATCGACCGTGCCGGTGATGCCGGCAGCCGTGATCACGTCGCCCACCTGAAACGGCCGCAGGATGAGCAGGAAGGCGCCCGCAGCGAAGTTGGCCAGCAGGCCGCCCCAGGCCGTGCCGATGGCCAGACCTGCAGCAGCCATCAGAGCAGCGAACGACGTGGTCTCGACGCCGAACTGCGCAAGGATGGCGATGATCAGCAGGACGTTCAGCGCAAAGCCACCGATCGATTGCAGATATCGCTGCAGTGTCGGATCGATATGATGCAGGATCATCGACCGTCGTGCCAGACGCATCAGCAGCGAGATCGCATAGCGTCCGGCGATCCACAGTGCTATCGCACCTAGGATTCGAAGTCCATAGTGCATCAGAAGTGGAGCCAGCTGATTCCAGAGTGCAGTTGCGTCGAACATGGCATATATCGTCGAAGTGGTGAAATCCTATGGCTGCGAGAGCATGCGCACGAACGCAGCGGCACCGGCAGCTGCAGCAAGTCCGAGAAGCATGCTTAGCAGAGCATAGACAATTGCAAGAGCGAGTCGGCCGTGATCGGTCATCGTCAGCAACTCAACCGCAACGGTCGAGAACGTGGTGAAGCCTCCACACAGGCCTGTGCCCAGCAGCAACATCCACTCGCGAGACAGGGATGTGTGGTGCGATGCCAGCATGGTCAGTGCCCCTAAGACACCACTACCCACCACGTTGATGATAAGTGTGGATAGGGGCATGGTGCCGACGGCGGTGGGAAGCCACTGTGCAACGAGGTAGCGGAGTCCGCTGCCTGCCGCCCCGCCGAGCATGACCAAGAGAAGCTGCATCAACAACATCCAGACGAAGGTGAGCAGACCTGGTCGGCGGGCTTCATGCCATAGACATTCACACTGACGATGCCGGTTCCGCCGGCGCGCATCGTGGCGATCTCTTCGGTCGTCAGGTAGGACCCAAGGATGTCGTCCGGCAGGTCCACAACGGTGGCACGTTGCACAGCGATACCCATGAAACCAACATCGGCCAGCATACTCAGATAGTCGTGCTCCTGGATGGCACCGCTCACGCAGCCGGCATACATCTCGGCATCGTGGCGGAGTGCATCGGGCAGCTCGCCGCGTAGGACGATATCGCTTACGCTGAAGTGGCCTCCGGGCTTGAGCACCCGGTGCATCTCGGCGAAGGCCTTTTGCTTGTCCGGTACCAGGTTCAGCACGCAGTTGCTTATCACGACGTCGGCCCTGTTGGCTGCGATCGGCAGTGACTCGATGTCGCCCTGACGGAACTCAACATTGTTGAATCCCAGCGTATCGGCATTGATACGGGCCTTCTCGATCATGGCCGGCGTCATATCGACGCCGATGATCTTACCGGCCGGACCGGCGATGGCGCGCGCCACGAAGCAGTCGTTGCCGGCGCCCGAGCCGAGGTCGACGACGGTGTCGCCCTCACGGATCTGGGCGAAGGCCGTGGGAATGCCACAGCCAAGGCCAAGGTCGGCGTCTTGCACATAGCCTTGCTCGTTCGAATAGTCCTGCGCGAAGATCGTATAGTCAACCGTTGAGCATCCGCCCACGCCGCAGCACGACGCAGCGTTCGCTTCGCGTGACTGCTGAGCGATCTCGGTGTACTTCTCGGTTACGATCTGCTTGAGGTCTGTTCCGGTCATGGCAGTATCCTTTGGGTGGTTAGGTCGTCAATGACGAATCTACTGCAATCATGGTGCTTACGGGAAAGCTGATGCGGTAGATTTGTGCCATGCCCTCATCTGCCGACATCGTTCGCATCTTCATAGCCGCCGGTGATCCCTCCGGTGACATCCACGCGGCGCGTCTCATGGAGCAGATCCGGCGGCGTATGCCATTCGTGCAGTTCGAGGGTATCGGCGGTCCCGCGATGGAGCTCCAGGGGTTGCGCTCCTTGGCTAGACTCGACCAGCTGGCCGTGACGGGTTTCTGGGAAGTGGCCAAGCGCTATGGATACTTCCGCTCTCTGCTGCACCGATGTGCCGAACTGCTGCAGCAGCGCGGTCGATACCGTCTGTTCCTGCCTGTTGACTATCCGGGCTTTAACCTGCGCTTGGCTGCCTTTGCAAAACGCGCTGGCGTCCGTACCGCCTATTACATCGCCCCGCAGACGTGGGCATGGGGCAGTGGACGCACCAAGGCCATGGCCGACCTCATCGATGAACTCTACGTGGTGTTTCCGTTTGAAGAGACCTTCTTCCGGCAGCATGGCGTGCGCGCAACGCATGTTGGACATCCGCTGTTGGACGATCCGGCCTTTACCGGTGTTGGCGCTCACGTGTCTCGCACGGTGGCGCTGCTGCCGGGTAGCCGTGCGCAAGAGGTGAAACGCCATGCGCTCCTGCTGGCGCAGACGGCCGATGCGGTGCGCCGCAAGGACGGAGATATCGCGTTTGCCTGTCCGGTGGTTCCACGCGTCGATGCTGCGCTGTACGAGCCGCTG
>JAULYI010000143.1:0-6792 GCA_032117915.1 Kapaibacterium sp. (SeqCode)
TCCTACGTTAACCTCGATTACAATCAGGACATCGTTGAGCGTCGTGCCGCGCCCGGCGAACTCAAGTACGGCATCGTCAACGCTAACTTCGTTGTGCTCGAACTCTGGTACACGCCAACGCGTGGCCGCAGCATCCGCACGGAGTTCCAGTACATGAAGGTGAGCTACGAAGACGGCGTCAAGGCCAAGTCCGCACAGAACGGCGACTGGGTTATGGCACTCGTTGAGTATGCCGTTTCACCAAGCTGGTACTTCACGCTGTTCAACGAATACAACTACGGCAACGAGGACGAGGCACTGCGTACGCACTATCCCAATGCCTCGGTTGCCTACACCAAGGATGCCCTGCGTATTCAAGGGGGCTATGGCAGAGTGCGTGGCGGTATTCTGTGTGTTGGCGGCATCTGCCGTCCCGTGCCGGCTTCCAACGGCTTCACCCTTGGCATGACGTACACGTTCTAATCATGAGGGACTTCACAATGGTAAAGAGCGTTATCACCGGCATCGTTGCCTCGCTTGTGCTTGTTGGCTGCGACGTGATCGAGCGGCCATATACGCAGAACCCTGTCGGCCCCGGACCCGACACCGGCGAATACGTTAAGCAGAATGTGCTGCTGGAAGACTATACCGGCCACACCTGCGGGAATTGCCCGGAGGCTGCAGAGATCGCCGATCAGATAGCCGCTACCTACGGCAAGGAGCGCGTGATCGTCATGGCCGTCCATGCCGGCGGCTTTGCCGACCCGCAGCCACCGACGTATCCAACGGATTATCGTACGCCGGAGGGGACCACACTGGATAACACCTTCAGGATCAGCCGCGCAGGCAACCCCAACGGTCTGGTCAACAGACTTCCCCGGAACGGTCGCATCATCATTGGCAAGGACCAGTGGTCAACAGTGGTACGCGAGCTCGTCGACGATACGGCCAAGGTCAAGCTGGCCGTGCGTCCGTCGTACAACGCGTCCACGCGCGTTGTCATGGCCGAGGTCGACATCGAGTACATGACCGACGGTGCAGCGGAGTATCAGCTTGTGGGAGCGCTTGTCGAGAACGGCATCGTGGGCGATCAGATGGACTATCGCAGGAATCCGTCGCACATCAAGGACTTCGTCTTTCAGCACGTTCTCCGTGCGCACATGAACGGAACCTGGGGCGAGGCCATTGATGCTATGCCGCAGGCGAAAGGCTTCACGACAACCAAGACACTGTCATACACGATTCCCGCCGACAAGACGTGGAATCCGGCGAATATGGAGCTTGTTGCCTACGTTCACCGCCATAACACCACGGGCACCGGAACGCGCGAAGTGCTACAAGTGGTCAAGGCAAAGCTGGTGAAGTGATCGGCTCGTTGCAGCGCGATCATGGGCATGCATCGCGGGCTCAATACCCTATGCGAACCTCTAGAGCGCCAAACAGGAAGGTTCCGGGCGTATTGCCGCCGTTGCGGTTGGTGTAGCCTAGCCGTACATCGGTAAAGACGTTGCGCAGCCATTCGGCAGAGAACAGAACGTCCAGACGACGCTGATGGGAGACGTTGCCACGCAGGAACCTGTTGCCGACGATGAAGTCGGATTCACCGCGGCTTACATCGCCCCCTACGTTCCCGATGAAGGCCTGAGCCCCGGGATAGCGAGGATGCTCACCAACAAGGATGTTGCCGAAGGCGTCAAGGATGTTCTCGCCATGACGGGTGTAGTCAACATCGATACGAACGGATGTGCGGGGCGTGAACCACATCCGAGCCTGCACCGCAAGGCGGTCGCTGTTGGGCTGCATGTCGTAGCCGATCGATGCACCCATATGCGTGTACGCAGCATTGAGCGTACGGTGCGAGAACGTGAAGGGCGTGATACGCGCATACTCGGCCGTGAGCAGCACGTCCTTGCCGAACACCGTGAGTGCCTGCGTGATGCCACCCTGGAAGGCAAACTTGTTGTTGTTGCCTAGATAGGACGTGTCGCTGAGTGACGAAAACGCCAGATCGTCTGCAACGAGCGTACCGTACACAAGTGTGCCATCGACCGGGCGCACGGCCACGTCGAACGACAGCAATGAGTTGTCGGTATCGCTGCGCTGCTTGGTGCCAAGGCCGGCCGACACAAAGAAGGCCAGGGGATTCAGATAGGCAAGATCGATACCACGATTCCAGTACACGATCATGTCGCTCACGGACACGCTCAACCATGGCCAGGGGTCGACCGACAGACGATGCGTGGCAATGTACTTGCCGGGCACGCTGCGGTTATTGGTGTCCAGACCCTCGATCTGATGGTGCGTGAAGGTGAACCGCACATTGCCGTAGGGAACGTCAACCAGGATACCATCCATCGGCGGTGCGTCGATGCTATGGACAAGGTTGTCAACGGGACTGAATCCGAACTGCAGCGCTTCACGACCGTATCGTACACGCAGGTGCTCGCTGCGGTACTGCACATAGCCTACATAGCGGTCGAAGAACGTCTGTTCCTCCGTCACAAACTTGAAGGTCCGCCCCAGCGAAGGGTCGGCCCGAGCGATCCGTGCCGACGTGCCGGCAAAGCGCTGGCCGTTCGACATGTCGATCATGAAGTCCCACGAATCGTCGATCGACCCCATCACGCGGACTGACGGACGTCCGAGGATGAAGGCTTCCGACGTGGCGGCATCATCCGTAAAGCCTGTGCGCGCCATCACAGATCCATCCGCCACCAGACGCAGCGAAGAGTCACCATACGTCCACAGGTGGAACCGGTCGCCCCTGCCATAATAGTCACGCGACCATGCGTCAAAGGCAGCGTATGCATCCTTTCGCGACGTATCAAGGGCTTGATGCAGGGGGCCGGGCCAGACGGCGTAGTGTCCGACGGATGCAGTACCGCGCACAGCGCGGAGCACGGCTGCGTCGAGCGTGACCCGCTCGGCTTGCACGTCGACGTTCTGCGCCTGCAGCGTCGATGCCGCAAGCATTGCCACTGCCAGCGCCCGTGCCCAACGCAGCATCATGGTCACAGCTTGATCACGATGGGTTTGCACTTGCAGATCGCTGCCACGGCATTCAGGTCTTTCGAAGCATCAGCTTCGGACGTGTAGTCGCCAACGTAGATCACGAAGACGCTCTTGACCTTGCTGACCTTCTTTTCGGCCACGCGGGCTACCATGCGCTTTGCAGTGTAGCTGGCTGTGGCCTTGGCGGCGTTCACACGGGCATCGAAGCTACCCACTTGAATGACGTACTTGGACACTGCTGTGAGTGCAGGCGCTGCCGGAGCTTTCTCTGCAGTGGCGGGGCGTTCCGAGGCGGCAGGCAGGCCTACCGCAATGCGAACCACGTCGGAGGCGACGGGAAGCAGATCCGACTTCGAGAACTGGTCGCGGAACGTCATCAGCGAGCGTCGGGCCTTGATGGTATCTCTGCGATGGGCGGCATACATCGTGATGCGCAGCAGGGCATCGTCGGCCCATTCGCTCGTCGGAAATCCCTCGACGATCCGGTCGTACATCGGCATGGCGCGCTGCGGCTCGTCAACCAGTGACGCATGCAGGAACATCACGCCCGGATCCGTTGGATGGTCAATCAGCAGGTCGGGCAGGGCCTTTTTCGCCTCTGTCGTCCAACCGCTGGCGATCTGTTGAAGCCATGGCCGTATGTTCGGCCCCTGGGCCGACGCCGAGGACGTCGCAACAAGGACGACCAGGGCCAGGAGTTGCAGGAGTTGTACCACCTCGGAAATTACGCACCGCGGCCTATTTTGACGTCGTACAGCCAACACCGATATGCCTTACGCATATCGTGCGGCAATGGAGGACTTGATGGACACCTTTCGTGTGGTCGTTGCCGCAGGCGGTACCGGCGGACATATCTTTCCGGCTGTGGCCGTGGTCGAGCAGCTGCAGAAGCAGACGGGCGGACATTGCTCGGCGTTGTTCCTGGGCAGTGCAGACCGTATGGAAACGTCGCTGATCCCGGCCTTAGGCTATCCCTACGTGCCCATGCCTATCGTCGGCTTTAAGGGTCTTACCTCGCTATCGACCCTGACGTTGCCCCTGAAGATCATGCGCAGCGTGTCGATCGCCCGTGCGGCGATCCGCAGGCACCGCCCGAATGCCGTCATCTGCACCGGCGCCTACATCAGTTATCCGGCCGGCATTGCCGCCATCAAGGAGGGCGTGCCGCTCTTCGTGCTGGAGTCCAACATCAATCCCGGCAAGACCAATGCGCGGTTGGCACCAAAGGCTACTGCCGTAGTGCTGGCCTTTGCAGAAAGCGTCAACCAGTATCCCGCCGAGCTTCGCTCCAAGATGCATGTACTGGGCAATCCAGTGCGCACACAGATCGACGCAACGATGACGCAGTCCGAGGCGCGACGCATGTTCGGCCTTGCCCAGGACCGACCCACGGTGCTGGTCTTTGGCGGAAGCCTTGGTGCCCGCACCATCAACAACGCCGTTGCTTCGGCCTTGCCCATGATCGAGGCGGAGCCGTATCAGGTGCTCTGGCAGACGGGTGCGGGGTACGAGTCGCCGCAGTACCTGCCGGACAACGTGCGGGCACTGCCGTTCATCGACAACATGGGGGCTGCCTATGCGGCGGCCGATCTTGTGGTGGCGCGCAGCGGGGCCACCACCATAGCCGAACTCGGTATCGTCGGGAAAGCAGCGATCTTTGTGCCGCTGCCTTCTGCATCGACCAACGAACAGCGCCGCAACGCGGCGGCTGTCGAGCGCGCCGGAGGCGCGCTGGTGCTCGACGATGGTCGGGCAGCCACCGAACTCGCCATTACTGTCCGCCAACTCATGCTCGACCACGACAGACGTACAACCATGGCAGCGGCCATGCGAAGCATGGGGCATCCCGACGCAGCGGCCAACACGGCCGCCCTTGTTCTCTCCATGTCCGGCCACGGAGCATCGCTATGAGTCTGTCACAGCCCCCTTCGCTGCCGACCACCGTTGCCTATCGCGTGGACTTCTACTGGCAGTCCATCGCCCTGTATGCAGTCACACTTATCATGTATGCCGTGGTGCGTGCATTATGGGACGCTACGCTGCAGGAGGCCGGTCTTGTAAGTGTTGTACTTACGGATCCCATTGTTGTCCTGCTCGGACTCTTCGTGCTCTGGTCTATCGCGTCGCTAGTCTTCAACAGCATTGCCGACCGAACGATCACGGTAGCGGAGTCGGGCATCACGTTCTCGAGTGCATTCCATGAGCGCACGTTCACGCTCGACGATATCGAGCGCATCGTCATCGGTCCGGACCGTCGCATCCGCGTTCGCGGCGTCTTCATGGTCATCAAGATCCGCATCCGTGGCCGGCGTCGCCCCCTCCGTATCCGACCAGCCCTGTACACGAACGAGGAAATGTTGGTTGCCGCCATGCAACAGGTTCAGGTGAAAGGGGCAGAGAGGCACAAAGGATGGAGTCGGTAGATGACTATATCGAGGACTGCGACGCTGCCGTGCAACCGCTGCTGCGCCGTATCCGCTCGATCATCCTGGAAGCCGCTCCGCAAGCGACGGAATCGATTGCTTATGCTATGCCTGCCTACAAGTTATATGGCAGACCATTGATCTACTTCGCCGCATTTGCACGGCACATCGGCATCTATGCTACACCGCAGGCGCAGCAGGAAATGGCTGCCGAACTCGCTGCGTATAAGCAAGGCAAGGCATCGATCCAGCTTCCACTTGACAAACCGATGCCCTACGATCTGATCGCGCGTATTGTGGACGTTCGGATACGACAGGTCACAGCGATGCACGAACAACGCCATACTACTAACCAAGGAACGCGTTCATGATCGATCATCGAGGCCGATGTGCACTGCGCAACTTGTTTATCGTCGTACTGTTGACGGTCATGGCATCGGCAACAACGCATGCGCGTGTGCAGCGCGATGCAGTACCATCGACCATCGACGTCATGACGCAGTTGGTCTCGACCTGGGCCGACGCACGTGTTGCAGCGGGGGCGGTTGTTACGTTGGACGTTGCCGACCATCCGGAGAAATCATGGTTCGAGGCCTCGATGATTGCGGCCATGCAAGCACGGGGCATCACCGTCACGCGGGGAACCCAGGGCAGTCGACATCGTATTGTCATTCTCGATGCATCCACGCGATACGAACAGGCCGACCATGCCGACAGCGTCGTACGCATCGTCACGCTGCGCTTGTACGAGGAATCTATCGGTGCGGACGGCAGCAGTGTAACCATAGCACCGCTTGACTCGGTCAACACACGTCGTACCGACATACTATCCAGGGACAATGTCGCCGCCGCGCAGAGCATGCAGTACTCGTCCATGCGTGGCGACGTCCCGCCGCCACCGCGCGACATCTGGGACGACATCCTCGAGCCCGTCGTTTACGTTGCCGCAGCAGCCGTCACCGTCGTGCTGCTGTTTACTGTGCGATCGAAGTAACCCCGGGCTTCAGCCCGGGGGTGCGGGCGAAACGGCGTTCCCTCATCTCCCGGCCCCTTCTCCCTCGAGGCGAGGGAGAAGGGGAGCCAGTGCTTATGGACGAGACGTTGAACATAGCCCCGAGCTGGCGCGACGAACCAAACAAAAAGCCCACGCTTGCGCGTGGGCTTTTTCATTGTTCATCATGGAAACAACTCAAGCAGTTGCTCTGGCTCCCCTCTCCCTGAGGGAGAGAGGCAGGGGGTGAGGGCTACCACAGGTGCTTCACGCCGTCGCGCTCTTCGAGCAGTTCGGCGTAGGTGGCGTCCATGCGGGCGCGCGAGAAGTCGTTGATCTCGATGCCTTGGACGATAGAGTATGTGCCGTTGGCGCAGGTAACGGGGA
>JAULYI010000144.1:0-12614 GCA_032117915.1 Kapaibacterium sp. (SeqCode)
GCGTCGATGTCTGCAGCTCCAGGTCGAGTGCCTGTCCGTCGCATACCTCGATAAGACCCGTAGAGAAGGCAGAGAAGACGTCGACGGGTGAGGGGGCGTGGCGCGCCGACTGTTCCAGCAGACGCATGGCGACGCCCATCATCACGTCACCCGACAGGATGGCCGTATTGACGTCCCACTTGGTATGCACCGTTGGACGTCCTCTGCGCATGGCCGACGAATCCATGATGTCGTCATGCACCAGCGTGAAGTTGTGCATGAGCTCGATGGACAGAGCCGCCGGCATAGCATACTCGCGCCTGCCGCCGCAGGCTTCACATGCAAGGAGCGTTAGCAGGGGACGGATGCGTTTACCGCCGCCCTCAAAGAGGAAGTGGACAGGATCGTACAGCGAGTGCGGTGCACGGTAGCCGGACAGGACGTCTTTCAGCGCGCCTTCGATCTCGGTAATGTAGGTGTTCAGTGTTGCAGCCATCGCACCCGTACAGAACGTAAATGATCTATTGTTGAAGAGCCAGACAGGAACATCCATTGCCGTAAGATACGTTCCCACTGACGTAAGAATTCCACGGAAGCTTCTACCTGCATGGTCTGCATCAGTATCTGCAGCACTGGGCGTGCCGTACCTACGGCGTGGGCACCCAGAGCGATAGCAACGGCTGCTTCGGTGCCCGTGGTAATGCCTCCGGATGCGATCATGGTAGCACCGGCAGACTCGCAGGGGAATCTGCATTGTTGCAGACACGCGGCAGTGGGGATACCCACATCCCACAAGTGGTCAACCGCGCTACGGTCATCCGATCGCATGATCTCGATGCCGGCCCACGACGTACCGCCGGCACCGGCCACGTCAATGCAACGCACACCGGCGTCGAGCAGACGTTGGGCAACGGCACCGGAGATGCCGGCTCCGACCTCTTTGACGATGATGGGACGATCGCTTTGCTGAACCAATGCACTGATTGCAGCCAGCACACCACGAAAGCGTGGCTCACCCTCGGGTTGCACCAATTCCTGCAGCGGATTCAGGTGAATGCCGATCGCATCGGCGTCGATCACGTCGGCTAGGCGTTGCGCGGTGTCAACACCTACGCCCTGGGCATGCCAGGCAGCAAGTTGTGCAGCTCCGACATTGGCGATCAGCAGCGGCGGGCGAGCACCGAGGACGCTCCGGTACGTGGCCGCCGTGGCGTCGTTCTCGAGTGCAGCTCGCATGGAGCCTACGGACATTCCGATACCAAGTTCCAGTGCAGTCTCTGCAAGCATGGCGTTGATCGTCTCAGCCTCTGCATAACCACCCGTCATGGCACTGATGATGAACGGTAGCCGAAGCGTTTTGCCGAGCAACGCTACTGACGTATCGATCGATTCCGCATCGATCTCGGGAAGGGCATTGTATTCGATCTCGACATGCTCCAGACCTGTTGTGCGCGCGCGAAAGCGCACGTCGGCCCCGACGGCCAGGTCGACATGGTCTTTCTTGCGTGAAGTGATCGTCCGGTCTTGCATGGATGACCAATATACCCCGTGACGGCGTCACACGATCACGGCCACGGCGAAGCGTCCACCCGGTAACTGTCGAACGATTCCACGTAATTCCATGTCCAACAGCAGCGGCCACGTGGCAGATGTTGTGATGGTACATCGTGCGGCGATCACATCAACGGACGCATCGCCCCCTTCCACAGCCCTGAGTACGCGCTGTTCCAGGTCAGTAAGGGGCAGTGGTTTTTCCAGCGGCAGCTGCGTTACACCAAGGGCGCTAAGGACGTCGTTGGCGTCGCAGACGGCACGTGCAAGTCCGTCACGGATCAGCGCATTCGTGCCGTGACTGCGCGACGACGTCACCGGACCGGGTACGGCGAACAGGGGTCTGCAATGACGTCGAGCAAACTCTGCGGTGATCAGCGAGCCGCCGGTGCGTCCGCTTTCGACAACGACGATGGCATCGCTCAGGGCGCTGATGATGCGATTACGCTGCGGGAAGTACGGGGGCAGGGCTGCCTGGCCGCAGCGATACTCGCTGACGATGGCACCGCCATGATCAACGATGGAATCGGCGAGTCGTCGGGCACGCAGCGGACCTACGCGGTCGATACCGCTGGCGATCACGGCCACGGTCATGCCACCGGCGCTAAGCGTAGCCTCATGGGCTACGGTATCGACGCCACTGGCAAGACCGCTGATGATGGCGCATCCCGCATCAACCCATCGCTCGACAAAGGCTTTGGTCACCGGCATGCCGTAGTTGACCGTGCAGGTACGTGTACCCACAACACCGATGCACGGCGTGGTCGCGGCCGGAATACTACCTCGCACCCACAGCACCAGTGGCGGGTCTGTGGCATCGCGCATTCGCAGCGGCACACGCTCGTCGTACCAGGGTATCACCGCCACGTCGGACGCCGCTGCGCGGCGTATCGCGCCATCGGCGATCTCGCGTAATGCGTCAGCAGGCGTGCCGAACAGCGTCGTATCAGACGCCAGTGCATGCAATGCCCCTTCTAGGTCCTGTGTTGTGGTGGAGAGCGCGCGGAGTTCCGCAACGGTAAGGCCCTGCAGCATCGACAGAGCAACAAGATCGGTAAGCGTCCACGGTGTCATACCCTACCGTGGACGCAGGGGCGGGGAGTGTGACGGACGAATAGCCCACAGCCTTGGCTGTGGGTAAGGGTGAAAAGGACTTGATTCGCGTTTTCGCCCTTTCGCCTTTTACATCTCCCAGCGCACTTCTGTGCTGCTCTGGCTTGCGCCGATGAACCAGCCCAGGAAGCCGCCGGCGACGGCGGTGACGATAGAGGTGGCGGTAAGGCCGCTGCTGGCACCTAGGGCGGTGGCTGCGATGGGTAGTCCGTAGCCGAAGACGATGCCGGCGACGGCACCGGTGGGACGGAAGTCGCGACGACAGCCGGCGCAGACGATGCTGCGGAGGTTGGTGACCGGAGCAGCGGTTGTGCGTTTCCCGGCTTTGCCGTCGGCCCAGAATAGCGAGTCGTTGCGCAGGGCCGTGATGTAGCCCCAATGCGCGGTCCGGGTCCCGGTGCTGTCTTCGGTGGTTATGGAGACAGGATATCCGGTTGTGGTGGCAAGCATCTGCTGGAGGCGCGAATGGCGCAGGTAGTCGGGATCCGTTGCTCGGATGGGAATGATGCGTGGCGACGCACATCCCGTGATGACGATCAATAGCGGCAGCAATACCGCACACACCATCAGGACGTGCCGCATCACAGGGCCGTCATCCGTGCCTGGAGTTCGGTGCGTACGACGCCGACGATATCCGTAGCGGGCAGCATCTCGCAGACCGTGTCGAGAGCTGTCTCGAGTGTGGCCCTGAACAACTCCAGTCGCGGCACAATGTCGGCAATGATCGGAGCATCGGTAGGGATGGCCACGTGCACTTTCCCGAGGTCGATCATGGCCTTGATGATCTGTGCCTCTTCCTGCGATGAGCAGTCGATCACTTCGTCATTCTTTGCCCCCTTCCGGCACACCACATTCCATGCAAACATGGTTCGGGTGATGTCGGCCTTTGTGACACCCTGGGGTAGGATGACAATCCGGGTGTTCTCGTCGGGCAGTTGTTCCAAGAGCGGTGTGTACCAGTGCGCCAATGGCTGCAGTTTGTGGCGCGTTGCCAGGTCATGGACGAGCGCTTCCACAAGCAGACGAATATTGCCGCCGTGTGTGCGCCAAAGCATCAGCAGACGATACATCCACCGCTGCTCCTCGGGCGTTAGACCAATGATATTCTCCATGAGATGCTGGTCGACGATCCGACGGTCGCGCCGTACGAGCTCGAGTTGCACGTCATCGGGAGCATCAGCACCATACTCAACAGGCAGGGAATTAATCTGTCGGGTAAGGAAGGGGCGATGACGTCGCGACTGAAGATCGCGCAGGACTTCGTCCGTGGGAACAGGAAAGACCTCTACGTCACGAACCGTCATGTCCGCCTTGTGCTGCACAGCCATGAAGAGAGCATGCATAAACATGCCAACCGTGCTGTTCATCCATAAAGCGAGCGGTTCGGCCATGCGGGCATCACGGAGCGTGACACCGATACAGCCTTCGGTGATGAGGGCCTGAGCCGGATTCATGGCGATGAGCCGACGCTCGACCTGACGCTTCGGCACGATCAGGTCCGGCACGGCAGGGTGTCCCAGCACATACCACGGATCTCGGTAGCGGACGGTCGGGCGGGTGTGTAAACCCTGCCGCTCTGCGTGGTCGATCCGCGTGCCGATGTTTGTGCCGGCTAGCTCAGATCGGCTACCGGAGATCATGAGCAGGCATTGATCGGACAGCGGCGGCGTGGCAATACCGTCAAGATCATCGGCTCCGCCAACCACCGTATTGTCGATGACGGTTCCATCCAAGGTTGTGCGCTGCCATGCGTATGACTCGAGTCCCTCGGTGGCAATGGTCTCCGTATCCACCACAAAAAACTCATTAGCGCCAGTGCGCAGGCCACTCCAAGCCGAACCAAGGTCGCGCAGCAGTTGGATGCGCGAGGAGGTCTTAACAAGGATGCGGGAGACGACGTCGGGTGGAACTAGGAGGTCGAACCACGTGCCGTTCACACCGTCGGCACGCTCACGCAGGACGCGCTGTTCTAGCGTCCGAACGTAGACTTCCTCGTTGTTCTTGCCACGCTGCGAAGCACCGACGTATCCGATAAACGCGTCGAGATGCTGGGTTCGCTTAGCGTCGATCTCGCGAGGCGCATCACATGGCATAAAGAAGGCCGAGAGGGGCTTGCGAAGAACGACTACGCGGGCCAGCGCTTCGCGCTCGCCTTCGGCGTCTCCGTCGCGATGTCGGCGCGCTACAATGCAGCAGGTGCCATGGGCTGGCGAAACCAGGGATTCGGCGTCGCTGGTAAGGATCCACTGTATGGCAAATCGCTGTGTGAGCGATGTGCGTACGGCTGCATAGTGTGCATCGTAGAGTACGGCCAGCGGAAGCACGATGACCATGGCTCCGTCGGCCGCCATTGGAAGTTTTTCGGCAAGCAGGCGCAGCAGGTGACGTCCGTCAAGGGTTGTACCCGCCGCGCAGACGACGTCCCACGGTTCGTCGAGTTCCATGTGTCGTTGCACCAGGCCAATGTCCGCAGCAGCGTCCACGCGGCCGCTTGTACGAAGCACAACGGCACGCTCGGCATCGGTCGTAGGTGCGAACACAAAGACCTGCGGCGGAGTCTGTCCGCGCGATGACGCAAGCACGCGTGCCCGCACGGCGAACAGGCCTCCGGCGTCGCCTACTTCAAGCAGACGCGACGCGCCTGACGGTGCGGCAAGGCGTAGCGCAACATCGACGACGTCGATGGTGGGTGACGGTGCACGTCGCGCTCCGTCGCACCAGCGCACCACGTCATCGACCGTACGGTGCAATGCGTGATCGTCGATTCTCCTGGGGTCGATCTTGTGCAGGAAGGTACACAGCGATGCAAGTGCAGTCCTGAAGATCGCCGCTCGATCATCGAGCACACGGATATCGTCGACGTGTTGCGGAAACATGGTAAAGCCTCGACGACGAGCCTCGCGGAAGTAGCTGCCAACGACGTCTAGCATGAGCGTGGCGCTTCGCATGCCCCACGGAACGCTCAGGCGGTCAAGGTCTTCTTCGCAGCGCATCTGCAGCAGTGCATAGGCAAGGACGGAGGTGATGACGCGGACGACGCGTTCGTTCTGCTCGTCACTGCGATCCGTACAAGCCAGCATGGTCGTGGCCGCCTCGCGTAGTCTCTCTCCAAGGAGTTCCTCGGGCTCGACGGGTGCGCGCTGCACAAAGATGTCTATGAGCATTGACTGCAGGGCCGACGTCAACGGCTCGTGATGCGCCGTTGATAGCTGCTGTGGCGTAAGCACATCCACGCCACCGTATGAGCCGATGATCTGCTGTTCTTCCGGAGATCGCTTCAGGACGGCATCCGTGCGGAAGCTGACGATAGTCCGAAGGGTGACCAGGGCGATGGCAGGGATGTGCATGCGTGCCGCAACAACGCGAGCGCGATCTCTCGCGAACTCATCATACGGATCATCGGTAGGCTGCAGGACGTCTAGAAGAACTACGCCCTCAACAAGGACGTAGGTACCGTCGATGCTTGTGTGCTCTACCACGCTGGCTTCACGACCAATGCGCTCAACGGCCGTGCGAAGCAGGGAACAGATGATGGTGGCTGGAGAGATCACAGTGTGCGCAGCCGTTGTATATCCGAAAGCATAGCCGCCGCAGCCGCCGTATCGGGGGCCTCGACGATCACGCGCAGGATCGGTTCGGTGTTTGATGTGCGCACATGCAGCCAGCGATCGCTATACGAAACATGCACGCCGTCTTCCCTGGAGATCACGCCGTCGTCAAAATGCGCTGCCACGCGGTCGAGGAGTCGGGCAGCCGCCTGCTGATCATCGACGGTTACTTTGGTCTTGATCATGGCGTAGGACGGAATGGAAGCGACGGCTTGTGAGAGCGTGCGCTCCGTGGAGCGGAGCATTGATGTGATCAGAGCCAGACCGACCATAGCGTCTCGTCCGTAGTGACAGGCAGGCACGATGACGCCACCGGAGCCTTCACCACCGATCACGGCATACTCCGTCTGCATGCGTCGTACAACATTGATCTCGCCAACCGGAGCACGAAAGGTCGGACAGCCGTATCGAGCGGCCACATCATCAACGCAGCGGGTCGTGGAGTAGTTGACGACGACCGGCCCCTCGACGCCGCTCTGCAGCACCGCTTCAGTAGCCAGGGTGATGGTCAACTCTTCACCGATCGGTTGTCCGTGCTCGTCGAACAGCACAAGTCGGTCACCGTCAGGGTCGACGGCCACCCCTAGCGATGCACGGTGGTCACGAACGGCATCTCCCAGCGCCCCCAGATTCTCGGCCAGCGGCTCCGGTACGTGTGGAAACACGCCGTTACCATTGCAGTAGAGCTCGACCACGTTGTATCCCATGCGTCGTAGCAGGGCCGGCACGATCACACTGCCGCTGCAATTCACGGCATCGACCACCACGGTCTGTCCGGACGCCTTCGGTGCGGAGCGTACGGCATCGAGCTGCATGATTATGTTCACGTGTTGATCAACCGCATCATTGACATGCGTGACCGTACCATGTTGCTGATCGGCCGACAGCGCGAATCGGCGTTCATCCACGCGTTTCCAGAGCGTTGCATTCTGATCGGCGTCGAGGAAGACACCATCGCCCCCAATGAATTTCAGGCCATTCCAGGGGGCAGGGTTGTGCGAGGCGGTGATGCTGATGCCACCGACGGCATCGGAGTGTTCGGTAAGGAGCTGGACGGTGGGCGTGGGCACCATGCCCAGCACGCGCACGTGGCGGCCGCTGGCGCGCAGCGCGCCGATGACGACATCTTCGATCCAACAGCCCGACGGACGTCCGTCACGACCAACAACGATGGCACCGTCCGCAAGCATGGCAGCGAAGGCTGCTGCATAGTCGGCCACGATGGCCGGCGTGAGGGCATCGCCAAGGGTGGCCCGCAGGCCCGAGATTGAACGGATGAATGGCATAGCGCGAATCTACGAGTCTGCACGTCACGGCTGTGCGTTCATCAGCGCCTCGATGTCGATTGCGGTCCGGGGAAGGGCGGCCGACATGTTCTCTGGCCCCTGCTCGGTGACCAAAATGTCATCTTCGATACGGATGCCGATGTTCCACCACTTTCGGTCACATGGACTGTCTTCGGCAATGTATATGCCCGGCTCAACAGTCACGACTACGCCCGGACGGAGTGCTCCGCGCGTACCGGGGTCATGAACATCCAGGCCCAGATAATGGGAGGTGCCGTGCATGAAGTAGCGCGAAACCTCGGCCGGATCCTTTATGATACCGAGTGCTGTGAGACGTCGGATGATCACGCCTTTTGCTGCCGCATGCATGGCATTGAAGGGTGCGCCGGCCTTAGCTGCAGCAATGCCCGAATCCTGAGCCTCGAGGACGACATCATACAGGGTGCGTTGCTCTTTGGTGAAACGTCCGCTCACCGGAAACGTCCGCGTGATATCGGCCGTGTAGCCGTGATACTCGGCACCGCAGTCGGCAAGGATCAGGTCACCCGGCTTTGTCTGACGGCGATTAGTGGTGTAATGCAGGATACAGGCATTGTACTTTGAGCCGACGATGGACGGATAGCCGACGTCTTCGGCGCCGTGATGTTTAAATCCGTGCTCAATGTCGGCCTCAACCTGGTACTCATACGAGCCGGGCTTGGCCTGTTTCATGGCGGCCAGATGTCCTTCGATCGAGATCGCCACGGCCTTCCGTAGCAGTCGGATCTCGGCCGTGTCCTTCACTTCGCGCATGGCCGCCAGCCGCGTATAGTACGTGCGAATCTTCAGCTCGGGATGCTGCTCCCGGAGACGTTTTGAGAGTTCCTGCGAGGCAGACAGCGGCGTGGCTACGAGCGGCAGCATCAGGGAATTCGTCGGTAGCGATGCTATGTGCAGCGTATCGGCGGCCGCCAGCAGCGTTTCAAGCTGCGTCCGCAGCTCACGCACAGGAAGCGCCGGGACGCCCAGATGCGTCTTGGTCTCCGTTGGCCCCATCACGAGTCCCGTCCACTGCTCCTGTTCACGCACACGATCCTTCACAAAAAGTACACTCGTGTGCGTTGTGCCGTTCACGTCGATGCCGCCCGGCGCGATCAGCAGGGTCGCACCCGGATCCGGATATCCTGTCAGGTACAAGAGATCACTGTCCTGACGATACGCATGATCCACATCGTTCTCGCGATTCCGCACATCGGCAGCGAACACGGCCAGGACGGACTTCGGTGCCAGCGACCGCGCAATGCTATCACGTCGAGCCGCATAGACCGACGCCGGTATTCCGTCGGTGTCGTACACCACATACTGGAACTGGGCCACCAGCGTTGATGTGCCCAGCACAGCCATGACAAGCAGGGTGATCAGAAGGTGTTGCATGAAGCAAAATACTACAAATGGCCCCCAGCCTCGGCTGGGGATAGCGAAAAGGGGAATGGCCCCCAGCCCTGTCTGGGTGTAGCCTCACGCCACGGCGATCGTTGCGATCGTGATGCGCCTGGCTCCGGCAACGATAAGGGGTTCGGCGCAGGCCTGCAGGGTAGAACCCGTCGTGAGGACGTCGTCGACAAGCAGGACGTGGGCGCCGGAGAGAGACCGGTTGGCAGTGATGGCGTTGACGACGTTAGAGCGACGCAGTGCGGCATCTAGAGCTGTCTGTGTTCCGGTATAGCGATGTCGGCGCAGCGCTTCGACGGTTGGACACTGTAGCGCCTGACTGATGCCGGTCCCGATAAGGGCGGCCTGGTTGTAGCCGCGCTCGCGCATTCGGGCGCGGTGGATGGGCACGGGGACGATCACGTCGCATGTGACGCCACGGTCGAGCATCAGCTCGCCCAGGACGCGGCCGCAGGCCGCGGCCAGCGTGCTACGTCCGCCGTACTTGATGGCATGCACCAGCGGTAGCACTGCCCCTTCGTCATCAATGCTGACAAGGGCGTGTGCGTCGGAGATCAGCAGGTCGTCCGGACCGAAGTGCCGTGCGAGCATTGCCAGGATCATGTCTGGTGACGGAGCCGGCGGTAGGTCGAACCAGGCATCGTCATGCACGCTCGGAAGCAGCGTGTCTTCGTCGCCTAATGGCTGACCGCTGATGAGGCAATGCGGGGGGAATAGGACGTGGTCGATGGCGCGGAGGATGTTCCGCGCCAGGGCGCGGAACATGGAGACCTCACGGAGCTTCGTTCACAAACTGCAGGCGCTTGCTGATGTTATCCGGCAGCGACGGAGTGTGACTGCTGGGGATCAGGAATGACGTCAGCGACGTCAGATCGTCGAATACGCGCTGCTTGACGGCCGTGGCCATAAGGTAGTCGTGGCCGCTACTGCCACCGGTTCCGATGCGCATGCCGATCATGCGGCTAACCATCAGCGTGTGACGGAAGCGCCAGAGCGAGACCAGGCGATCCAGTTCGACCACTGAATCGATGAATCGATAGGGGCCCTGCAGCAGCGGGAAGTGTCGGTACGTGGCAATGAACAGGGCAGCGTGCGTTGCGCGCTGCGACATACGCCGGGCGCCCGAGGTGCGGAGTTCTTCGTACGACGCCTCCTCGAAAAGCGCTTGGAAGCCCGCCTCGTTGCGGTCGACCTGGGCAAGGGCTTCAGCCGGATCGTTGCCGTCGGCTTCGGCCAGCCGGATCACCTCGTCGCGGTCATGCTGGAACATGGCCCGTACGGCGTCACGATAGCTATCCCAGAAAGCATATCCTTCGGTCTCGAGAAATGGCGTTTTGGTAAGCCACTGTTCTACGACGTCGAAGAGTGACGACCCCTGCGTCTCGCGGTCGAGCATCTGCTGCTCATGTTCGGGCAGGGCGTCGCGGTAGTTGCGGAGCACGCGACGGTGCTCCTGCAGTCCCAGTGACCGCTCCAGCATGCGCCACTGAGCGCTCTGGAAGCCACTGGCGGGATTCAAGAATCCGCGGAAGTCCATGAACTCACCTGGCGTCATGGTCTCGATCAACGTGAACTGGTTAACCAGGTGCTCCATAATGCGATTCACGCGCTGTACACGGGCTGTACACGTGGCCACATCTGCCTCGGGAACATAGTCGCGTCCAAGCAGATTGATCACGCTGCGAAGCTCGAACAGCACCTGTTTGAACCACAGCTCAAACGTCTGATGCGTAATGATGAAGAGCATTTCCTCATGAGCCGGTTGGCCATGCTTATCGCTCTCGGGATGCTGTGCATCGAGAATACTGTCGAGTGCCAGGTAATCGCCGTACTTGATCATTGGATATTCTCCTTCGGGAACACAGCAGACCGTGACAGACGATCATGGAAGGCCATTCGATCTTGTCCAAGTGCCAGAAAACAACCGATGAATAGCACACCGCCCATGATCGTAGCAATGAGGGAAACGAATGCGAGCACGGGTATCAGGGCGACTGCCGAAAGTAGACTCCCGGCATTTTTGATGAGCCATCGACGAGTCCACAGCCGAGCGTCGCCTGGTCGTCCGTCGGCATGAGCGATCACAAGACCTACTGCCATTTTCCCGGGCGACGTCCCGGCAAAGAGCTCGAGGAGGGATACGGCAAGCATAACGACCGTCGAGGCGAGTGCCATTGCACTGAGGATCACCAGAATATCTGTTGCCAGACTCCGCTCGATCCCAAGCGCAGCGTACTGTTCCTGCACCTCGGCGAGTTCGGCAGGACTAATGTTCGTGACGTCATACAGTCCGGTCTTGTAGGCGGTCAGGCCAATCAGGAAGCCTGCGACGATAACAAGGGCAATGTCGATCACCCATGCCAAAAGGCGTTTGCCAAACGTAGCCCTTCGATATTCAACGGGTAACTGCCATTGGTCTGTGAACTCCATTCCGTACCTCAGGATTGTTGAACGCGTTGCAGAATGCGGACGGCAATATCGTATTTCTTGAACGGTGGCATCAGGTAGATGCCGTCCACGCGGTTGCGAACGCCACACAGGAAGTCTACGGCGATGTCGATTCCTACATTGGTCGCAGTCTCCGTATCCGGACCGGCATCGCGCATCTTCTCGCGTACCCACCCTGGGATGGTCATGCCAGGCACTTCGTAATGCAGGAACTCCGCATGGCGTATCGTGCGCAGCGGGATGATGCCCAGCATGAAGCGAATGTTGATGTCACGTATCCGGTCTAAAAACGTCTCGAGCAGCTCAGCATCAAAGATGGGCTGCGAAAAGGCCAAGTGCGCTCCTTCTTCGGCCTTGGCCGCAAGTCGGTCGATTTCACGCTCAATATCATCCGACGCGGGATTCACGGCCACGGCAATGCAGAACGATGTCGGCGAGCCCAGCGGATTGCCCATCAGGTCCTGTCCGCCGTTCATGTGTCCAAGAGCACGCACAAGGCCAACGGAGTCGATGTCATAGACGCTGGTGGCGGACGGAAAATCACCAATGTGCGTGGGGTCTCCGGTCACGGCAAGGATGTTCCGCACACCCAATGCATGTGCACCCAGAACCTCGCTTTGCAGACCGACCATGTTGCGGTCTCGGCATGCCAGGTGGGTGATGCAATCCATTCCCGTCTGTTCCTGCACCATGCGCGAGATGGCGATCGGACTCATCCGCAGGCGTGCCCGGGCTCCGTCGGAAATGTTCACGGCATCAATGCCATGTTCCTTCAGATAACGGGCTCCGTCCAGCACAGACGTCATATCCATACCCCGCGGAATGTCCAGCTCCACCGTCGTGAGCAGACGCTTCCCCAGACCGTCGTGGAATGCAGTAGGGGGCAAGGCCTCACCCTGTGCGGCTGTACCGCGGGTATGCTTCGTCGTGATGCGCGGTGCCGTGCCAACGGCGCGAACGCTGACGGCATCGGCAATGGCCTTGACGTGTTCGACGCCGGCTCCGCCGTCAGCGCCGACGATCGATGCGCCGTGGTCGACAAGGCGGACGGCAGCCTCGGCAACGTAGGACGCTTCGGCGTTATACGTGGGTACGCCGCCCACGATCGTGGGAATGCCCACGTCGGGAATGGCCACGAGTGGCATCGCGTCGGTTCGGAGCGACTGAATGATGCCCAGCATGCGTTGCGGACCCACCG
>JAULYI010000145.1:0-8575 GCA_032117915.1 Kapaibacterium sp. (SeqCode)
CCCTGCCCCCTTGATCAGCTTCTCGTAGTAGGGCGGGTTATACGTCATGAGCAGCACGGGTGGACCATCGAAGCCGTCAACGAGCAGGCCGGTCTCATCGTTCATGGAGGGGTTGACGGGGCCGCGGATATCGGTTTTGCCCTTGCTGCGAAGCCACTGCCTGGCGGCATCGAACAGTGCGTTGGCAACGGCCTGATCGTCGACGCATTCAAAAAATCCGAAGAAGCCGATGGTGTCGCTGTGCAGCTGGTTGTGGCGGTCGTTCGTGATCGCAGCAATGCGGCCAACAACCTTGCCATCGCGCTCGGCAAGAAACATCTGCAGCTCGGCATGCTTGTAGAAGGGATTCACCTTCTGGTTAAGCAGCTTCTTCCGATCCATGATCAGTGGCGGCACCCAATTGGGGTCACCGTTGTAGAACAGCCACTGCGCCTTAATGAAGGGCATCGTGTCCGTAGCGTCGAGTGCTCGAATGTGCAGGCTCATGGCGGTCCCCAAGTTGCGCAAGCACAAAAATACGTGGAAACGGGGAACGGTAGGTGTCCGCATCCAGTGTGAGTCTTCAGCGCGCAAGCCCTCACCCCCTGCCCCTCTCCCGCAAGCGGGAGGGGGGCGCCATGGCGTGTCACACAATTGGTGTACTCCAATACGGAGCGGATTTCATGATACCCGAAACGTTGTATGAGATCCGGCAAGCTTTCTTTCGCAAGACATCTTCGTACATCAATGACGAAGGCAGAGCGTACTCTCTGGTCGCGACTTCGCAATCGGCAACTTGGCGGTTACAAGATCAGGCGTCAGCACGTGTTGTGTGGCTACATCGTGGACTTTTTCTGTCAGGAAGTTGATCTTGTCATCGAGGTTGACGGCGAAGTACATCTTAGCGAAGACGCCATGCAAGCGGACGCCCGCCGCGAGAATATCCTTCAGGCGCATGGTTACAACATCATTCGGTTTACGCACCCGAATGTCCGTCTGCACACCAGCGATGTGTGCCAGCGGCTACTCCAGCACATACAAACGATCGAGCGCAACACTCAAAACGATTGACATGCCATGGCACCCCTCTCCCGCTTGCGGGAGAAGGGCCGGAGGTGAGGGCTTGCGCGCTGAGGGGGCCGGGGTGAGGGCTTGCGGGCTGCGCGGCTGGGGATGAGCATGACCCTCGCATCACGATTCCACCTCGTCTGGGTATTTTCACGCATCAACCACTGCGGAGACATTCCGATGTATCGACTGCTACGTGCCGTTATCGTGCTGGCGTGTATTGCCGGTCAGGCCTTGCCCCTTACAGCTGGTGAACAGGCAGACCGGTTCAAGAAGGATGCTGAACGGCTGCACAAGGCCATCATGAACGATAATGAGCTGTGGCCGCTGATGGCAGAGTTCTGCGACATGTATCCCAAGCGGCTTGGTGGGTCGGAGAACCTGGAACGGGGTCTGGACTGGATCATTGATCGCATGACCAAGGAGGGCTGGAAGGTGCGCACGCAGCACACCATGGTACCCAACTGGAAACGTGGACCGGAATCCCTGGTCATGAACGCACCTATCAAGCGCAGCATGCCCGTGCTTGGGTTGGGGGGCAATGTTGGTACCAACGGGAAACCCCTGACGGCGAAGGTGCTGGTGGTGAAGTCGTTCGACGAACTCAAGCGCCGGCAGGCCGAAGCGAAGGGACGTATCGTGGTGTGGAACGTGGAGTTCACCACGTATGGTCCCACCGTAGCATACCGGTACAACGGCGCTTCCGAGGCGGCACGCTACGGCGCAGTGGCGTCGCTGGTGCGCAGTGTTGGTCCGTACGGTATTCAAACACCGCATACCGGTGGCATGGGCTATAACGACTCACTGCCGAAGATCGCCTCGGCGGCGATCACGATCGAAGATGCCCTGCTGCTGCAGCGGATGCAGGACCGCGGACAGGAGACGGAGCTGACGCTGACGATGGAGGCGCACTGGGAGCCTGATGCGCCAAGCCGCAATGTGATCATCGAGATCCCCGGGCGCGAGCTACCGAACGAGGTGGTTGTGATGGGGGGTCACATCGATTCGTGGGACGTGGGAACCGGCGCTATGGACGATGCAGGCGGCTGCTTCATTACGTGGCGTGCCCTGGTACACATGCGTAACCTTGGGTTTGTGCCGAAGCGGACGATCCGCGTGTGCTTTTGGACGAATGAAGAGAATGGCCTTCGCGGTGGTATCACGTATGCCGACAGCACAAAGAACGAAAAGCACTTCATGGCCATGGAGAGCGATGGTGGCACCTTTAAGCCCGTCGGCTTCAGCCTGAGCGCTCAGGGTGAACTCCGCAAGAAGCTCGAGGACGTGTCATCCCTGCTTGACGTCGTTGGAGCATCTTCGCTACGCGATGGAAACGGCGGTGCCGATACGTCGCCGCTGCACGCCCGCGGCGTCGAAGTCATGGAGCTGGTTACCGAAGGCAACTACTTCTGGTATCACCACACCGATGGCGATACGCCGGACAAGCTTGTCCCGCGCGAGATGCAGGAGTGCGCCTACTCCATGGCCGTCATGGCTTGGGCCTGCGCCAACATGTAAGCAGGGTTACTTGCCGGCAAACGTTACGTTCAGTGTGACTTCCTTGCCGTCGCGCAGGACGACGATCGTCGTGGTGTCCTGCGGCTTGTACGTGCCCATTGAGGCCATCAGGTCGTAGATGTTTTTGATGGTCATCGTGCCGATCTTGGTGATCACATCGTCGCCCTTCAGGCCTGCCTTTTCAGCGGCAGATCCGGCACGTACGCCCGTGATCTTCAGACCATTCGGGTCGTCGGAGTAATCCGGGATCACACCAAGCGAGACCTTCAGAGCAATGCTCGCGCTCTGCGTCTTTGCAGGCTCCGGCTTTACAAAGTCCGGCCGCTCGTCTGCATTCGCGATGTCGCGCGCAGCGCGTTCGGCCATGGCCACCACCAGCGCCGTTCCGTCGGCGTTGATCTTGTCCCACGTGTCCGTCGGACGATGGTAGTCCGTATGCAGACCCGTGAAGAAGAACAGCACGGGAATGTCCTTGGAGAAGAAGCTCGAATGGTCGCTCGGACCAAATCCGTCGGCCGTTGTGGACACCGCAAGGCCGGCCACGGCCTTGGCCGAGTCGATAAGGGCGGGCCACTTCGACGAGGTACCGTAGCCCTGGACGTTGACCTTGTTGTCTTTCAGACGTCCGACCATGTCAAGGTTGATCATGGCCGCTACGTCAGACAGCGGCACCGTGGGTGTGGCAACCCAGGCCTTCGAGCCGAGCAGTCCCTTCTCTTCGCCGCTGAAGCCCATAAAGAGCATGCTACGTCGTGCGGGATTCGTGGCAAACCGTGCGGCCAGCTCCAGGACGGCTGCCGTTCCGGACGCGTTATCGTCGGCGCCATGGTGCACGTCCGGCTCGCGCGATGCAGAAAGCGAATTCTCGTCGCCCATACCCAGGTGGTCATAGTGTCCGCCGATCACGACATACTGTCCCTTCAACGCCGGATCCGTGCCTTCAACCATGCCGACGATGTTGGACGTCGTGCTTTCCTGCAGCACGACCTCCGTACTGATCGTCGCCGTTGTGCGCGTGAGCGCAAACGAGGCAGGCTTCTTCTCCTTGTTGATCGCAGTCTCAGCCATGAACATGGATGTCTCCTTAGGCGGGAAGATGCGTGCACACGGTGTGCGGCGCACCTGTACGGCAACGATACCGGAGTTAGCGCCCAGACGGTCAAGACCGAACCGGGCTAGCACGTCGGAGGAGTCGCCCTGCTCATTCACGAAGCAGACAGCTACGGCACCCTTCTCGCGAGCAAGTGTGGCCTTTGCCCGCAGGGCTGCCGCCTGTGTGAAGGCATCGTCCTTCTCGGCCCACTTGGGCAGGCCACGCAGCACGACCACCACTGCCCCCTTCACATCGACCGATGCGTAATCGTCATAGTTCTTGGATGGCATGGACAGGCCGTAACCGGCAAAGACGACGGGACCGCTGACCGAGCGCGACTCAGACCACGTATAGGGTTGGTAGTCCACGCCGAGCTTCCATGAGATCTTGGTGGGCTTGGTCTGCTCTAGGGGGACGCCGGGACGTTCGATCACGACGTCAAAGGCTACGGAGTTCTTAGCTCCGAGCGTGGCCGCCGTCGTCATCGTGAACGGATAGCGATAGCCCTTCGTACCCATGGGCTTGACGCCCGCAGTCGTAAAGGTCTGCTCGATATATGCAGCTGCCTTTTCGATACCGTCTGTTCCCGGTGCGCGGCCGGCGTGTTCATCGGACGAAAGGGTCCGCACGTGATCAAGAATACGCTGTCCTTCCGGCGTCGTGGCCGTTTGTGACCAGATCGTCAGCGGTGCCAGCAGGGCAAGGACAGCAACGAGGTTTTGGAGGGGGCGACGGAGTTGCATGGGATCGGCGTGGTATGTTTGCGACTACCGAAAATTACGCATGCAATCAGCGATACGCTCACTGGCCTCAGACACGGTGGTGTACGGCGTAAGCTCCGTTGTCCAACGGTTCCTTACGTTCCTGCTCACCCCGATGTACACGAACTACCTCACGAAGGGTGAGATCGGTGACGTGACGGCGATCTATGCCATGATCGCCTTCGTCAACATCGTGTATTCGCTGGGTCTGGAACCAGCGTATATGCGGTTTTACGACCGTGATGACAAGACGGTATCGGCCAAGGCCTACGGTACTGCATACCGCCTTGTTCTGCTGCTTACGCTGGGCGTAACGCTGGGCACGGTCCTGCTGGCGGCACCCATCGCCGCCTCGCCGTGGCTGCAGCTGGCCAATAATGGTGTGGCACTGATCATGAGCGCTGCACTGATCCCGATGTTCGACGCACTTGTGCTGCTGCCGTTCGCGCGACTTCGTATGCAGCGGCGCCCCAGACGGTTTGCCATGCTTCGACTGCTGAACGTTGTCTTTAACGTGATTGGCAACGTCGTCTTCGTCATCATCCTCGACTGGCACGTGATGGGCGTGCTGTGGGCCGGTATTGTTTCGTCGGCCATTACCGTGGTGCTGCTCGTGCCCGACATTGCCGAGGCCTTTTCTGCCAGCTACGACAAGGCCATGAGCTCAGCCATGATGCGCTTTGGTCTGCCCACCGTTCCGTCCAACCTATCGTCGGTCATGGTGCAAGTGATCGACAGGCCCATCATGCTGATGCTGCTGGGCAATGCCGCTGTAGGAGTCTATCAGACGAATTTTCGTCTGGCCATCCCGATGATGCTGCTGGTTACCGTCTTCGAGTATGCCTGGAAGCCGTTCTACCTGAGCCACCGCGACGAGCCGAAGGCGAAGGAGCTGTTTGCGCGCGTGCTCACGCTGTTCACGGTTGGCTGCGGTGTGGTCTTTCTGAGTACAGCACTCTGGATGCCCTACGTGGTGAAGGTGCCCTTTGTTGGAGGCCGCTTTATCAACCCGCAGTACTGGAGCGGACTCTCCATCGTACCAATCATTCTGTTCGCCTACTTTTTTAACGGCGTGTTCACGAACCTGGCCGCAGGATTTCATATCACGAAGCGTACGGCCTTCTTCCCGCTTGCTACGGGCATTGCCGCTGCCATCGACATTGGTGGCACCTATCTGCTGGTGCCCACCATGGGCATCGAAGGGGCTGCATGGGCCAAAGTGGTCGCCTACGCTGCAAGCGTGATCACGATCGCCATTCCGCTCTCGCGGATCTATCCGATCCGCTATGATGTTGTCCGCGTAGCTACAGCCGTTGGCATCGCCGGAGCGATCTACTGCACCGTGCTAGCGTTGCCGGCTGACGACGCCACACAGATCGCTGCACGGATCCTTGCAGTACCGGCCTATGTAGGCCTTCTGGTGCTGCTGCGCGTTGTGGCCATGTCCACGATCCGCTCGCTGGTGCCGTCGCGACGTTCCACACCATAACGACAACAGAACACACGGATGACCATGCAACGAATGCGACGTCTTGTTCCTATGCTGTGCAGCGCCGTGCTGCTCCATGCCTGCGTCATGCAGACGCCGAACGGTGATGCCACGATAACGCCACAAGACCGCAAGGCCTACATGCTGCTGCGGTATGCAGACCCTGCAACGGGACAGATCCCCGTCGATGTCCGTTTGAAGGAGCGTGCCCATGCCGCCTCCATGCCGGGTTCCTACGTGCGCGGTAAGCACAGTGAACAGCTGCAGCAGGAATCGTGGATGCTGCGCGGACCCTGGAACATTGGTGGTCGCACGCGCGCCCTGTTTGTCGATCAAGCCAATCCATCGACGATCATCGCAGCCGGTGTAAGCGGCGGCGTGTGGAAGAGCACCGACGCAGGCAAGGGCTGGACAAAGGTCACACGGCCGGACCAACTGCACAGCGTGACGTGCCTCGCCCAAGATCCGCGTCCGGGCAAGGGCAACCTGATGTTCTACGGTACCGGCGAGATCTACGGAAACTCCGCAGCGATCACCGGTGACGGCATCTACAAGAGCATCGATGCTGGCTCGACATGGGAGGTCCTTCCGGCAACGGCTAGCGGGAAAGCACCGGCCCAGGGTGAGTTTGCCTACACATGGCGGATCCTGGTGCATCCGACATCGACCGATACCGTGCTGTTTGTGGCATCGGCTGAGCACGGCATCCTTCGCAGTACCGACGCCGGCAACACGTGGACGACCTCACTCGGTAGCACGAGTCTGTTCAGCGAGGTTTACACAACGGCCGACGGAACGCTGTATGCGACGCTCAGCGGCAACTCGCGGTTTTCAAATCAGCCGGCTTCCCGCAGGGGCATCTTCAGAAGTAAAGACGTCGGTGCAACGTGGCAGGACATCTCGCCGTCGTTCATGCCTGCGTCGATCCGACGCATCGTGTTGGGCATTGCCCCCTCCGATCCGCGGCAGATCTATGTGCTCACAGAAACGCCCGGCACAGGAACCATGGGTCGCTTTTTGCTGCGTGACGGCGAGCGCACGGAATGGCATTCCATCTGGAAGTACCATGCCGATCGCGGCTGGGAAGATCGCAGCAAGGGGCTGCCGCTGTTTGGTGGCAGGGCCGGTGACTTCTTCTCGCAGGGTGGATATGACATGATCTGTGCCGTATCGCCCGCAGACACAAACCTTGTGATCGTTGGTGGTACCAATCTCTATCGCTCCCTGAATGGCTTTGCAGACGCAACGGCATCGGAGTGGGTAGGGGGCTATGGAAAACCGACGGCGGCCGAGACCTTTCCGTCGTATCCAGAACATCATCCTGACCAGCACGATGTGGTCTTCGATGCGTCCAACCCGCTGCGCGTGTTCAGTGCCAACGACGGAGGTATGCAGGTGACGGAGAACGTGACAGCCGATACCGTAACGTGGACGTCGCTGACGTATGGCTACATCACCACACAGCACTATGCCATTGCCATGACGGAGAAAGCAGGTGATGCGCGAATTGTTGGCGGCATGCAGGATAACGGTACGTTTTCGACAGAGACATTCGACGAAACAGCATCGTGGAACCGGCGTGGCGGCGGTGACGGATCGTTCTGTGCCTACCTGAAGGACGGTCGTGAGCTGATCGTGTCAAGCCAGAATGCACGCATCCGCCGCGTGGTCTTCGACAGTGCCGGTGCCGAGATCGGCCGAGGCCGGATCGATCCGATCGGCGCGGAGGACTACCTGTTCATCAATCCGTTTACCATAGACCCCGTGGACGAACGCAAGTTCTACCTGGCAGGGGGTCGCATGCTGTGGCGCAACAACGATCTTTCGACGATGCCGCTGGGTGCCGATGACTCAACACGCGTGAATTGGGACTCGCTACCGCAGACGCGCCTTGCCTCCGGACAGATCTCTGCCGTGGCCGTAAGCCGTACCCCGCCGAACATCGTCTGGTACGGCGCCTCGAACGGCTCCCTGTTCAAGCTGCTCGATGCCAGTACGCCCGAAGCACGTGCTGTACGTGTTGACAGTGCCTTGCCCAAGGGCGCATACCTGAGCAGCATCGCCATCGACCCGCTGAACGGTAAACACGTCGTTATCACCTTCTCGAACTACAACTTCCGCAGTGTCTTTTCCACGACAGATGCCGGTGCAACGTGGACCGACGTGTCGGGCAATCTTGAAGGTGCGAACGGTGCCGGCCCTGCCGTAAACTGGGCTACGATCCTTCCCAAGGGTGACGGCCGTGTGTACGTGGTGGCCACGTCCACGGGCCTGTACTACACCGGCGAGCTCAACGGGTCGTCAACGGCCTGGGCAGCGACTGCGGCCGATGTGATTGGCAATGTGCCGACGGACATGGTGCTATCGCGAGCGTCGGACGGTATGATCGGCGTTGGTACACACGGTCTTGGTGTGTTTAGCGGCACCATCGACGAACTACCCGCGCGGCCACAAGCGCCAGCGCTACGTCAGCCGGCTGACGCTGCGTTCAACGTCGCTCCGCGACCGCTATTCCGCTGGTCACCCGTGGCCAATGCCGAGTCCTACCGCGTGGAGATCGCCCGTGATGAGGCGATGGCGGACATCGTGCGTGTGGTCGACAATGTTGCAGCCGACTCCGTGGGCAACATTGGTGTTGATGCGGACTTCACGACCTATCACTGGCGT
>JAULYI010000146.1:0-4032 GCA_032117915.1 Kapaibacterium sp. (SeqCode)
ACGACCGATGCCTATTACATCGACAATGCGACGGTAACGCTGCGACCCGGTGAGTACCGCCTCTGGTCGACGCAGCCACTTCGAGGGTCGGCCACCACAGGCGCTATCGACGAGGGACATGTCAGTGTTGCGAACAACGCAGACGTCTATCCCAATCCGGCATCGGAAGCGATCCACGTTCGTATTCCAGAGGCAGCGACGTCGGTTGCTGTTGTTGATGTGCTGGGCCGTGTTCGTTGGTCAACATCAGACACATCGGTTTCCGCCTGGTCTATTGACTGTTCCACATGGCCTACAGGAACCTATAGCCTTCGAATTGCATCACTGCACGGTCAACAGGTGAGCACCTTTGTCGTGCAACGCTGATTTCATGGAGTCTTACATGCGAACGTTTCTTCTGTTACTGCTGTGCGTTTTCACCATGAGTGCAAACGCTCAGCGATTGACCATCGAACGCCTTGGTGACGCTACGGGTGTGCGCACATCCGACCGCGGAGCCACGATCACAGCCCGAAATGGCGTGCTACGCGTGAGCGTGATCGCGCCGACCATCGTGAAGATTCACTTGTCGAAAACCGGCGTGTTCGACGATGTATCCTATGCTGTTGTTAGTGATGCTCCTACAGGTCCTGCGCCAGTGATCGCCAAGGATGGCGCGAAGTGCTCGCTGCGGACAGACTCGATGCTCGTTGAGGTGTCGCTGAAGCCCATCGCCGTTACCGTGCGTGATGCCAAGGGCAACGTCCTTGTCGAAGACCATGCATCACTTGGCATTTCATGGGCAGGGTCGCACATCACGAATTACAAGGTGCTTCGGCAGGGAGAGCGCTTCATCGGTCTTGGCGAAAAGACAGGTCCTCTCGATCGTCGCGGCAACGGGTACACGCACTGGAACACAGACTTCTTCGGTTATCCGAGTGGGGCTGATCCGATCTATATGTCGACGCCGTTCTACATGGGCTTGCACTCGGATTCGCTGATGTATGGTCTGTTTTTGGACAACTCGTCACGGACGAGAGTGAACTTCGGCGCTTCGAATGATCGTTTCTCGTCATTCGGTGTCGAAGACGGAGACCTGCGCTATTACGTCATCGCAGGACACACCGTTCCTGGTATCCTCGCGTCCTACGCGCAGCTCACAGGTACAATGCCACTGCCACCGAAGTGGTCGATCGGGTTTCAGCAATGTCGATACTCCTACTATCCGGATACGCAGGTACTGAGTATTGCCCGTTCGTTCCGCGAGCGAAAGATCCCGGCCGATGTGATCTACCTCGACATCCATTACATGCAGGACTATAAACTCTTCACGTGGGATTCCATCCGATTCCGTGATCCGAAGAGGATGATTGACGAGCTGACGAAACTGGACTTCACCACAACGGTCATTATCGATCCGGGTATCAAGATCGAGAAGGGCTATGCACCTTACGAAGAGGGTCTTGGAAAGGACCTGTTTCTCAAGTACTCGGATGGCAGTCCCTACACGGGCCAGGTTTGGCCGGGATGGTGCACCTTCACGGACTTCACAAAACAAGATGCCCGCTCGTGGTGGGGTACGCAGTTCAAGGGACTTGTGGACGTCGGCGTTCGTGGTTTCTGGAATGACATGAACGAGATCGCTACGTGGGGTCAGTTCATGCCTGACAACATCTTGTTCAGCTTCGAAGGAACGAATGCCACGCACCTACTGGGCCGCAACGTCTACGGCATGCAGATGGCACGCTCCACATATGAGGGCACAAAGGCACTCCTCGGTAACGAACGGCCGTTCATCCTTACGCGGGCAGGGTACAATGGCATCCAACGATATAGTGCAGTATGGACCGGTGACAATCAGTCGAATGACGATCACATGATGGCAGGTATCCGATTGCTGAACAGTATGGGGTTGACCGGAGTGCCGTTCGTGGGTATGGATGTCGGTGGATTTACCGGTGGTCCGAGTAAGGAGTTGTTTGCACGTTGGACCAGTATCAGCGCATTCACACCGTTCTTCCGTGCCCATGTTGCCATCGACAATAAGAGTCAGGAACCGTGGTCGTTCGGCGAGCGTGTCGAGCAGATCTGCCGCAACTACATTTCGCTACGGTATCGACTGCTACCGGATCTGTACTCGTCATTCTACGAGTCGTCGGTCACAGGTATGCCCATCATGCGATCCATGGCTGTGACACATCCGTTCGAATCATCGACGTATGACTGGCAGTTCCTACACCAGTTTACTGTTGGGTCTGACCTTTTGGTTTGTCCCTCGCCAAGCTATGAGCGCTTCACGCGGGTATGGTTTCCGCCCAGTGGAGCGTGGTACTCCCTGTACAACGACCAGCGTTATGATGCCGGCAGTACGGTCATCGTCGACTCGCCGATCGATCGCCTTCCCGTGTACGTACACGAAGGCGGCATGCTGCTAATGCAATCACTGGTGCAGTCAACACGTGAAAAGCCGACCGACACCTTGGAAGTTCACGTGTATAACGGTTCGACGACTCGCACAAAGGTGTGGTATGAGGATGACGGTATCTCCTACGATCATCTCAAGGGTGCCAATGCTAAGCGGGTGTTGATACATCGGGCTGCAACACGCGAACTCGTCATTGGTAAGACGGAAGGTTCCTACAAAAGCGGTTTCACCACGGTCAAGCTTGTGATGCACGGTTATGCCGCAGCGCCGATAAACCGAGCAAGTGTCAATGGTAGCGCAGCCACGGTCCGTGATGCACGCACATCCATGATGCGAGGTATTGAACGGTTTGATCCGCTGGGTGGTGCCTCGGAGGATACCTCAATTCCCGTGCAAGAGATCATTGCCCCGTTGACTTCTGATCAACTAACGATTCGGTGGTAACCATGCTGTTGGGAATTGACGTCGGAGGAACCTTCATCAAGTATGGTATCGTCGAACCCGACGGTACGATCGTTGAGCAGTATCAAACGCCAACGCATGCCGAAGAAGGTCGAGATGCCATGGTGGGACGTATCATTCGCATTGCCAAGGAGCTGTCACTGAAAGCACCGGGCAAGCCCATCGGTATCGGCGTGCCGGGCGTGGTCGATCCACGCACCAAGCATGTACAGTCGCCGCCCAATCTACCCGGATGGGTAAGCGTGCCCCTGCAGCAGATGGTTGCCGATGCTACCGGTGTTGACGTTGTGGTAGAGAACGATGCGAATGCAGGCGCTATCGCCGAAGCCCGCGCCGGTGCCGGCAAGGAGCTGCGGGACTTCCTCTATGTGACCCTGGGAACAGGTGTTGGTGGTGGCATCATCTTCAACAAGCACCTGCATACCGGCCCCCATGGCGACGCCGGCGAGGTAGGGCACATCTACATGCGATCTTCCATGTCCGATGACGAACCATCCTATGTCTTGGAACATCTTATCGGTCGTGTGGGAATCCTGAAACGGTACGGAGGGGGCAGTGATGTTGACGTGGCCGACATCGACACGCGTGCGTCACTGGGTGACCAGCATGCGATGGACGTGATGGTGGAGACGGGGAAGCTGCTTGGAATAGGTCTCTGCGGTATGACGGCTGTTCTCGGCCTGCGCACGGTGATCATTGGCGGCGGCATCTCTCGGTCGAAGATCATCCTGGACGTTGCCCGCGAGACCCTGGCAAAGCGAGCCATCCCGACGATCGCCAAGAATGGACAGATCCTGTCGGCTCACTTTCTGAATGATGCCGGTCTGGTGGGTGCAGGCATGCTTACGATGCCGGCATAAACTATCGCATGTACATTACTTGATCTCAAGAACAAACGTGCCGCTCGGCTGTATGGTCAACGGTGCCGTGATGTTCACCGCTGCCGAGCTCAGCACATCTCTTGCCGTACCATCCTTCGGTACGATGTCGCCAAACCGTCCAAGATCAATTGTGCGTGCAGTCTTGTCGGTGTTGACAGCGACAACAACCGTTGACGCAGTGTCGAAACGGGCATACGCGTACACGCCGTTCTCGGGCGTTAGCTGCCGAAACGTACCACTGGTAATGGCCGAGCATGATGCTCTGAAGCGTGAAAGCTGCTGCAC
>JAULYI010000147.1:0-8611 GCA_032117915.1 Kapaibacterium sp. (SeqCode)
GAGGGGCTTTCGTTGTCTGTGCTTAGCCTTCAAAGTTCATGTCGCTCTTGAACTTCGAGTCGTCCGGAGCGTCACTGGGCGGACGGTCGCCCTGGGGACGATCGCCTTGCGGACGGTCGCCGCGCGAACCACGGTCGTCATGCGGACGGTCGCCGCGCGGACCACGGTCACGGTCGCCATAGCCGCCGCGTCCACCACGGTCACCACCACGGTCGCCACCACGGTCGCCGTATCCGCCACGACCACCACGGTCGCCGCCACGTCCACCACGGTCGCCACCACGGTCGCCGCCACCATGGGCACGCGGACCACGTCCACCGTGATCTTCATAGGCTTCCATACCTTCCGGCACGGGCAGCAGCGCCTTGCGGCTCAGACGTACCTTGCCGTCAGGCTGGACTTCGATGACCTTGACGTCGACGATGTCGCCAACCTTCAGGATCTCTGCTACCGTGGCAACACGACGGTGGTCGAGTTGCGAGATGTGGAGCAGGCCTTCCTTCTTAGGACGCAGTTCGACGAAGGCACCAAGACCTTCGCGGACTTCCTTGACCTTGCCCTTGAAGATCGAACCGATGTCGATGGGCTTCGTGATCTCGCGAATGCGTGCGATGGCAGCATCGGCACTCGACTGGTTCACGGCAGCGATCGTCACGGCGCCGTCGTCTTCGATGTTGATCTCGGCACCCGTCTCCTTGACGATGCTTCGGATCATCTCGCCACCGGGGCCGATCACCGCGCCGATCATCTCGACCGGGATCATAATGGTGGTGAGCTTCGGTGCATACTCCGATAGTTCGGCATTCGGTTGCGCCATGTGCTCGTTCATGATGCCCAGGATGTGCAGGCGTCCTTGACGTGCCTGCTCCAGCGCCGTGCGCATGATGTCAACCGACAGACCTTCGATCTTGATGTCCATCTGGCAGGCCGTGATACCTTCGCCGGTACCCGTCACCTTAAAGTCCATGTCACCCAGGAAGTCCTCGTCGCCAAGGATATCGCTGAGTACCGCCACACGGTCGCCTTCCAGGATCAATCCCATGGCGATACCGGCAACGGCCTTCTTCATGGGCACACCGGCGTGGAACAGCGCCAGCGAGCCGGCACAGACGGTGGCCATCGACGAAGAACCGTTGGACTCGAGGATGTCCGACACAACGCGGATCGTGTACGGGAAGTCCAGTTCCGACGGAATGAAGGGCTCGAGCGAGCGCTCGGCAAGGTCGCCGTGTCCGATCTCGCGACGGCTGGTAAAGCCAAAGCGGCCGGCTTCGCCCGTCGAGAACGGCGGGAAGTTGTAGTGCAGCATGTAGCGGCGCTCAAACGTCGGCAGCAGACCGTCGATGATCTGCTGGTCGGACTTGGTGCCGAGCGTGATCGTCGTGAGCGACTGCGTTTCGCCACGCGTGAACAGCGCCGAACCGTGCGGACGCGGCAGAACGCCGGTCTCGATCGTGATCGGACGGATCTGTGTGGTCGAACGGCCGTCAAGGCGCTTGCCATCCGTAAGGATCATCTCGCGCATTTCGCGTGCTTCGATGCTCTTCACGGCGCTACCCACGATCTTCTCGATCTTGAGTTGGGCATAGGCTTCGTTCTCGGCAACGACGGCGGCGGCGGCTTCGAGGGCTGCCAGCTTGATCTCCTTGCGGAGAGCGCCACGCTCTTCCTTCGTCGAGCTGGTGCGGATCGATGTGCGAATGCGGTCCGCGATCGCGTTCTCGACGGCAGCAATGATGTCTGCCGGCGGCTCGATCGGTGTAACCGGACGCTTGGCCGGTGCGCCGACGAGTTCGGCCAGCTCGCGCTGCATCGCATTCATTTCGCGGATCCAATGATGGGCGAACTCCATCGCGGCGATGAAGTCAGCCTCGGAGATCTCGTGCGATGCCCCTTCCACCATCACGATGGAAGCGTCGGAACCGGCAACCAGGATCTCAAGATCCGATGCCCTGGTCTGCTCGAGTGTCGGGTTGATGATGAACTCACCGTCAACGCGACCAACACGCACAGCCGTGATCGGACCGCTGAATGGGATGTTGCTGATCGTGAGTGCAGCTGAAGCGCCGAGTGTAGCCAGCACATCCGGCTCGTTCTCCAAGTCGTACGAATACACCGTTGCGATGATCTGCGTTTCGCAGCGCCATTCCTTTGGGAAGAGCGGACGCAGCGGACGGTCGATCAGACGAGATGACAGTGTTTCCTTCGTTGTCGGGCGACCTTCACGACGGAAAAAGCCACCGGGGATCTTACCCGATGATGCTTGCTTCTCGCGGTACTCGCATGTGAGTGGGAGGAAGTCGAGATCCTTGGGTTCGGGCGACGAAACGGCCGTAACAAGGATCATCGTGTCTGCATACCGTACCATAACGGCTGCATCGGCAAGTTTGGCGAAACGCCCGACTTCGAGCGATAGCTCCTTGCCGTTGATGATGCGCTTGATGGTGTGCATCAAGAGCTCCTAAAAAAATGGAACAATGGCATCATGCCACGTTGCTCCGCAGGCCGGCAGGTGTCGTGTCAGATGTCACCCTGAGCACGAAGCGCGCATGGCGCTTCCGGCTCAGAGTGACACAACACCGGGCATGATGTGGGTGCCTGCGGATCAGAAATGGACGACGGCGCCGAAGCGCCGTCGTCACGAATTACTTGCGGAGTCCGAGAGCCGCGATGATGGCGCGGTAGCGCTTCACATCGTTCTTGGCAAGGTAGGACAGAAGGTTCTTGCGCTTGGCGACCATCATGATCAGGCCGCGGCGGCTGTGGTGATCCTTCTTGTTCTTCTCACAGTGCTGCGAGAGCAGATTGATGTGCTCCGTAAGGAGTGCAACCTGCACCTCGGGCTTGCCTGTGTTGGCGGCGCTGCCGCCGTGTTGCTGGACGATCTCCAGCTTGCGTTCTTTGGTGAGCATGTTCACCTCGATTATGTAATGGTTGATAATGATTTGTTGTCTGGTCAGCTACCTGCGTGCCTATCCTGCCACGTCTCGGCATACTCGATGGCTGTTGCACGATCCTCGCTTATCTGCGAGAGGAACATGTCAACACGTTCAAACTTCATTTCGTGGCGGATAAAGCGGTGGAAGTCCACCGTCATCTGCCGGTCGTACAGCATGTCGTCGAAGTCCAGATAGTGTACCTCGATCGTCGTGTGTACGTCGTCGGTGAACGTGGGCCTACGCCCGACGTTCGCCATTCCGAAGATTCTACGTCCGTCGATCATCGTCGAGACCACGTACACGCCTCGTGCAGGCACAAGTTTGTGTTCATCATCGGGTACGATGTTCGCCGTTGGGATGCCAAGCTTACGACCTCGCTGATCGCCCCGCACCACGGTGCCGCGCACAGCGTAGAGGCGTCCCAGCATCGCTGCTGCGGCCGTCACATCACCGTTCTTTAGCGCGGACCGCACCTTGGTGCTGCTAACGACCAGTCCACCGCATTCCAGGGGACCAATTCGCTCGACGTCGAAGCCGAGTTCTGCCCCCAGGTGTTGCAACAGCTCTTCATTACCGCCACGACCATGACCAAACAGATGGTCGTGACCAATAAAGAAATGTCGTACACCGATATGCTGTACCAGCACGTCACGCACGAAGGTCTCAGCCGACATGCCTGCGAACTCCCGCGTGAAGGCGATCACCACGGCCACATCAACGCCTGCCGCCTCGAACAGTGCCAGTCGTTCATCGATCGTCGTGAGCAGCTGCACCGGCTCGCGGTCCGGCTTGGCCAGTACGATCTGCGGATGCGGATCAAAGGTCACCACCACCGTACGTTCACCATGCGCTGTTGCTACGGATCGCATCCTGTCGATGATCCCTCGATGTCCGCAGTGCACACCATCGAACGTGCCAACGGTGAGTGCCGTGGCAGCGTCTACGGGAACCTGTACAAGGTCGTTCACGATCATCATGGCGTCAGCGTCATCATCAGTGCTTGTACGTCGTCGATCGTCAGGGCATCGGTGACAGGAAAGGGGCCAATGGCAGTGCGTCGGAGTGACCATACGTAGCCGCCGCAGCCAAGTCGATCACCAAGGTCGCGTGCAATGCTTCGGATGTACGTGCCTTTGCTACAGCGGATGCCGCAGCTGACGTTGGGCCACGAAACAGACACAGCGTCGATCGCATGTACCGTCACCACGCGCTCTCGCGGTGTGAACTCCTTGCCTTCGCGGGCAAGGTCGTACTGGCGGCGTCCGTTGTGGCGTATCGCGGCAAACGCCGGAGGCGTTTGCGTGATCTCGCCGGCGAAGCCGGCGAGGGCCTCCGTGATGCGCGCAGCGTCGATCGGTGGTACGTCGGGTGTTACCTCTTCGGTAGCACCGCGATCGTCCGTCGCCGTGCGTGCACCCAGACGGATCGTCACGTCATAGGCCTTGTCGGCATCCTGCAGTATCGCAATGTCCTTGGTGGCCTTGCCGAAGCACAGGATCAGCAGGCCTGTGGCCAGCGGATCCAAGGTGCCGGCATGGCCGACCTTTTTCACCTTCGTCAGATTGCGCAGCTTAGCCACGCAATCGAACGATGTCCAATCTTCCGGTTTGTCAATGAGCGCGACCGCTCCGGTCGTTCGTGCTGCGTCGAGCCAGGTGGCGAACGTATCCGCCGTCGACCCACGGAGCACTGGGTGATCAAGCATCATCGGTCGTCGATTCCTCCGCCGGACGCACGCTATCCAGAATGCTGTTGATGCGCTGGGCGTGGTCCAGACTGTCGTCGATGTAGAACCGCAGCGACGGCGTGTAGCGCAGCTTCACAGAACGACCCAGGTGGTGACGCAGGCGTCCCATCTCGTTGTCTTCGATATGCTGCAGCACCTCGCCGGGTGTGCCCTTGCCCCCAAACACACTCAGGTACACGTGGGCGATCTGGAGGTCAGGAGACACCCGCACCTCGGTGACGGTGATGAGTCCTGCTCCGATCTCCTCGGCAATACGCTGGAGCGGCTGGGCAAGCGCCTTCTGGATCTCGCCGGCGACACGTTCGGTACGGATTGACACGATCAGCTTGAGAGTTTCCGTTTCACTTCAATGGTCTTGTAGCCTTCAATGATGTCACCGACCTCGATGTCGTTGAACCCATTGATGCCGATACCGCACTCGTAGCCGGAGTCGACTTCGCGCACGTCATCCTTGACACGCTTCAGCGATGCAAGCGTGCCCTTGTAGATCTCGAAGCCATCACGCATCACCCGTACCTTGTCATTCCGTGTGATCTTGCCGTTCTGCACGTAGCAGCCGGCGATCGTGCCAAGGCGGCTGATCTTGAAGACGGCGCGGATTTCGATCGAGGATGTGATCTCTTCCTTGATGTCGGGCGTGAGCAGACCTTCCAGCGCAAGCTGCACTTCGTTGATGCAGTCGTAGATGATCGAGTACAGGCGGACATCGACGGATTCCGTCTCGGCAACCTTGCGAGCTGCCGGAGAGATGTTGACCTGGAAGCCGACGATGACGGCATCGGATGCGGCTGCCAGCATGATGTCGCTTTCCGAGATCGCGCCGACGGACTTGTAGATGATGCGGACCTTGACCTCGGCGGTCGAGAGCTTGAGCAGCGAATCCGACAGGGCTTCGACCGAACCACTCACGTCGGCCTTCACGATCAACGCCAGTTCCTTGACACCACCCGCAGAGATCTGCGCCGAGATGTCGTCCAGCGTCATATGACGCATACCGCGGAACTGCTGTTCGCGACGAAGCTGCTGGCGGCGTGTGGCCACTTCGCGTGCCTCGGCATCGGTCTCCATCTCCATCAGGATATCACCGGCATTCGGCAATCCGTCAAAGCCGGTCACCTGCACCGGCATCGACGGTCCGGCCGCGTCAACGCGGTTCCCTCGTTCGTCGAACATGGCACGAACGCGTCCGGCAAACTGTCCGCACACGAAGATGTCGCCCACGTCGAGCGTACCCTTCTGGACCATGACGGTGACGACGTTACCGCGTCCCTTGTCCACGTGAGCTTCAATTACCGTACCGCGAGCCGTACGCTCGAAGTTGGCCTTCAGATCCATGAGATCGGCTTCCAGCAGGATCTTCTCGAGCAGCTGCTCGACACCCTGACCGGATTTTGCCGAGATCTCGGCTACCTGATACTTACCGCCCCAGTCTTCGACCAGTACATTGTGGTCTGCCAGCTGCTGGCGAATCCGGTCCGGATTGGCATCAGGTCTGTCGACCTTATTGATCGCCACGACGATCGGCGAATTGGCCGCCTGTGCGTGACTGATAGCTTCGATCGTCTGGGGCATCACCGAGTCATCGGCAGCAACAACCAGAACAACAATGTCTGTTACCTGTGCACCGCGTGCACGCATGGCCGTAAAGGCCTCGTGACCCGGCGTATCAAGGAAGGCAATGGATCGGCCGCTGGGCAGTTCCACGCGATAGGCACCGATGTGCTGCGTGATACCGCCGGCCTCGCCGGCCACCACGTTTGCATTGCGGATATAGTCAAGCAGCGACGTCTTACCGTGGTCAACGTGACCCATGATCGTCACGATCGGCGGACGTGTCTCGAGGGTTTCCGGTTCATCCTCGATCTCCTCGACATCCTGTGATGACTGCTCGTCAAGGAATTCAACCGAGAAACCATAGTCGCCGGCGATCAGCGTGATCGTATCGCGATCAAGACGCTGATTGATGGACACCATCAGACCCAGGCCCATACACTTCAGGACGATGTCTCCCGCAGATACGTTCATCATGTTGCCCAGGTCACCGGTCGTCACAAACTCAGACAGGCGCAGCGTCGTTGACTCGCGTGCCAGCTCTTCCTTACGGAAGGCCTCGCGCGTTTCGCGCTCCAAGCGGCGTCGCATGCGGGCCTTTGCCTTGCTGGAACCGGCAGCGGAATCCTCCATACCGGCCAGCGTCGCCCTGATGGCGCGCTCTACGTCGCTGTCGGAGAACTGCTCCTTCAGTCCCTTTGCGCCCTTGCGCTTCTTCTTGTCATCCTTCTTCGGGAATCCCGGCTTCTTGGATCCGGCAGGGGGCGCCGGTGGACCAAAGCGGTTGACCGCCGGGCCGGCATTGGCGCCGATCGACAGCGGTGAACGCCCTGCGCGACCGCCCTGCTGGCCGGACTCGTTGAGTGGACGTCCGCCCGTTGGTGCGGGTTGGCGCTCACGCTTCGGCTTGGGCTGGAACTTTGGTGCCAGGTCGATCTTGCCGACAACCGTAAGGCCCTTGAGCTTCGTGGTGTCGCCTGTCTTGTATTCGACCTCGACAACGCGCTTACGCTTCTTCTTTTCGCCGGTACCATCATCCGCAGCTTCGCCTTCGGCGGCTTCTTCAGCGGCTGGTGCTGCTGGTGCGGCCGGAGGTACGGCAGCTGCAGGGGCAGCGGCAGGCTGTGCGGGTTCGGCCTTCTTGAAGGGGGCCGGTGGCTGACCCTTCTTGCCCTTGGCAGGATCCGACACCGGAGGCTCTGCGATCTTCTTGATCGCTGCAAGGTCGATGACCGTGCCAACCTGCGGCGTCGCCTCGGCCACTGGCTCGGGTTGCACCTGCTCGGGAGCAGGCTCGGCCGCAACAACGGGCTCGGCCGTTGCTGCAATGGGTTCTGGCTCTGGGGCTACTTCTGCGGGAGTCGCTGGCTCGGCTACTTCCGCCTGAACAGGCTCGGCAACCACAGGTGCTTCAACGGCAGGTTGCTCCGGCGCAGCCGCCGGACGGGCAACGTCAGGCTCTGCAAGACGTGCTTCGATAACGGCCTCTCGCTCCTGCTGCTCAGCAATGGAGTCGATAGACACAGTCCCGCCGTGCTCGAGAGCAGTCTTGCGCGCTGCGCGCTGCTTCTCGACCTTTTCACGCTGCTTCTCAGCAACCTTCAGTTCCTTGGAAAACTTTTCGTGGACAACGTCCACCATCTCGTCCGTCAGAACCGTCGTCGCCTTATTCTCGATCTTGAATCCCTTGGAAGCAAGGTATTCCACGATCGCATCACGACCAATGTTGATCTGACTTGCGAGCTTGAAAAGTTTATTTCCTGCTGAACCTGACATAGTTCCTTTCTTGTCACGTTATGCCACGTCGTGCGCTTCACGACGTCCACAACCATGATTATCCTTCTTCACCTTCGGCAGTGCCTTCGTCTGCCACTTCTTCGCTGGCCTCCGCACCCTCTACCTCATCTTGCTCGTAGACCTCAGGTGTGTCCTCAGCATACGACTCGGCAATGTCATCATCTTCCGCCGACGCCTCTTCGGCAACGCTCGGTTCTGCAGCGGCTGCTTCCTCCAGATCGCGCACGTAGCGTGGATCCTCACGCTCCTCGAATTCATCAAGGATGATGCCGCGCATCTCAAGGATCTTCTCAAGTGATGCCAGCGACAGCAGCTGATTCGCATCTGCCTCAAGGAATTCGCGTGCAGTATCGATGCCGGCATTGATAAGGCCGTCATAGAGGTCGCGTCCAAGTTCCTTGCGGAACTCGATGAGCTCGATATCCTCTGCACCTTCCTTCACAAGCGTGAGCGAGAAGCCCGTCAGCTTGGATGCAAGGCGAACGTTCTGACCGTTCTTGCCGATGGCAAGCGAGACCTGATCATCGGGTACCACAACCGTCGCAGAATGTCCGTCTTCGGCAATCTGCACGTCACG
>JAULYI010000148.1:0-22810 GCA_032117915.1 Kapaibacterium sp. (SeqCode)
AGTCGGCGAAGGACATGCGTGCTTACTTGGCTGTGATGACAATCTCGGTACGTCTGTTCAGCGAACGGCCGAACTCCGTGGCATTGTCACCGATCGGACGTGCAGAGCCGTAGCCAATCGTCGAGATCCGGTCAGGGACCATTCCCTTTGCGATCAAATAGAACTTGACGGCATCGGCACGAGCAAGCGACAGCACTTTGTTGGACTTCGGGTTACCGCGGCTGTCGGAGTGGCCCTCTACACGGACCTTAACGTTAGGTCTGCTCTTCATGAAGTCGATCAGCACTTCAAGCTCTTCTACGGAATCGGCAAGCATGGCGCTGTTGGACTGGAACAGGAGGTTCTCGATAATGAACTTCCGTCCCACCTCGACGATGGGGATGATCTGCCGGACAAGCTCACGCTTCTTTTCGTCCAGCAGTGCCACGTTGATCGAATCGCTGCGGACCTTGGAATCACCCTGATAGAAGATCGTGTACAGATTCGTCATCTGCTCTGAGTAACGATCCAGGATCTGAGCAAACGGCTGATTCAAATCGTAGAGCGAGCCGCGTGTTCCATCAGCGATCGGTGCGTACTGCTTCAGACTCTTCGGTACGATGCAGAACACACGGATGCCTCGTTCATTCAGGTGTTCCGTGATGGTCTGTATCGTGTAACGCGTTCGACCATTGCCCCTTTCCCCTGATTGGTGAAAGCCAGCATCTGTGACGAGAACGAAGACCTTATTCGCATTTGGACGAAAACGCACGTTCGCCGCATCATGCATGGCCTGAAGTGCATTCTCCTTTTCATCAAAGCCGCCAAAGGCAGATACCTTTGTCATCCACTTCAGAAACAAACCAACCGAATCCGTAGGCTCGTACACAGACTCCACAACATCACTGTACAGCACAAGACCGAGCTGGTAATCAATACCACGGTTCGTGAGCGTCTTTACAAACGTTTCGATGTTGTTTCGAACGCCATTGATGAATGGCTGCATTGTCCCCGTCACGTCCAGCACGAAGATGAAATCGACGGGCACGCGCTCAGTCACATCGACCTTCTTGATACGCGTTACAGGACGCAGCACACCATTCTCCGACACTCGAAGTGCTGTTGGAGCTATGGTATCAAGGACCTTACAGTTGGCCGTGCACTCAACGATCAGGCCGATCTCCGGGAACGATGACAATGTCACGTTCTGGATGGTGAGTGCAATGCTGTCGAGTGGCGACGAGATGCGAGCACGTTCCGCAAGTTTGCGGCGTTGCTCAAGGAGGGAATCCTGCGACTGCGCCCGCACAAAGGCGGGCGCAGCTAGGAGATATATCGCTAATACAATGATTGCCGATCGCACGGCACCTTTCGCCGTTAGAAATTCAATCGGAGCACTGGGCTGATCATGAACGAGTGCTGACGCTCAAACGGACGCAGTCCGCGCAGCGGCGTTGCGTACTTGCCCTCGATGTAGAGCCATTGGCCTAGCAGCGGAACGTATGCGTGGGCAAGGAGGATCTGATTTGCGTACTGCACGCTGGCACCAAACGGGAATGCCTTTTGGCTACGGTACTCGACCTTAGCATAGACCCAGTCACCCAATTCAGCGGGCTTCCAGGTACGGAGACCACGAACACCATCTATGGCAAGGTAGCTGATGGCAGCGGCCGTGTCGCGGAATACACCAGCCTCACGGATCTCGAAGTAGTTCACACCAAGATCAAAGCGAAAGAAGTTCTCCGGCGCTTTGGGATCAAGCCACCAGTTATAGAACAGCGTTACCTGACCCGTTGAACGAACGAGATTTACCGTTTGAATGGGGTCCGAATCATAGGTTGGGGCCGTGATGTTACGGTTACCGATGTCAGTGCGAGCGAATGACAATGCGTCAATTGCCTGCGTCGACGTGATACCACGAAGCGGCAGTTCGGCATTGACGCTGGCACCAAGCTCGGGCATGGTTGGAAGGTGGAAGTCCAATGCGCCAACAAACTTGCCGCCGTAACCGGCATCAAGCTGACGGGAGGGAATGAAGTCCAGGATGTTTGTCGTTGACGGGTCGGACGTCAAACGATAGCCAAAGCCAAGGCGTGCGTTGATAAGGTATGGGATAGCACGACGTGTGGCCAGATCCTCGTTCTCATACAGCGGGCGCTGCAGAATAACGCGTCCTTCGCCGGAATTCCAGAAGTGATAGCCGATCTGATCCGTACCTGTTTGAGTGGCAAGCCAGAAACCCGACTTACCGATCTTCAGCGACTGCTCGAACGCAGAGATCGTGAACGCGTGGTTCACATTCGTCGGACGCATGAAACTGATAATTGCTTCAGACTGCGGCTGTGTTGGCGGCCGAGTGGTTGGGATCTCCGTGTAGCAGTACGCACGACGACGCTCTGAAATTCTCGACAGAATATTCGGAATGTTTGTCGACATCTCCTGAGCCGTCATCCGCTCTGCGCCGCATTCTACGATCAGGATCTCGTACGGATCTTCGTCGTTGGTAATGGGCTGCGCGGTGACAGTAACAAGCTGCTGATTCAGGTTCTCACGATTGTATCCCAACACGCGGAACGCGTTAAAGATCTTTGCCTGAAGATCCGGCTCGCAGACATACCACCTGGGGAAGTACTGGAGCAATTCAGGATCGATGGATGTGAGTCGCGCGAAGACCGACGAGTCGGACTCCTGTGCGGACGCACGATAGGCGCTAACGCCGCTCAGCACAAGGAGCAGCGAAGCAACAGCGATCGAACGGCGGAGGAATTTCGTCATTGTCGGTAGCATCAGAAGTTAAAAATGGCTCGAATCGAGGGCATGAAGACGGCGTCGTTTTCCCATGCTCGCTTTTCCCGGAAGACGGGCGTGAACATGTTAGCGTCAATGCGGAACCCTAGGCTTTCCGTTACCTGAAGCTGCAACCAAAGGTTCGCAAGAACCGACTCATCGAAGTACTGCAGTGATGCACCCAGCGGCGTCGACCAGCTTGTGTTCATGAACTCAATCTTACCGGAGATACCGCCGATAAACTCGCTGTCGAACTTAGCGAAGCGTGAAACGGTATCACCCGTTGTGGAAATCGAGTCACGATCGAACCAGCGTTCCATCGAGTAACCCGTACCACCGAGGCGCAAGCGGAACAGGTTGGATTCGTCGATGCGGACTGCAAACGTGTACTGTGCCGATGCATGGAAGCGAATCAAGTGGTCGAAAGAACGTCGCACAGACGTGTCGAATCGCTTGTGGCTTGTCGAGCGAGCATCATCAAACACGTAGCTGGCAGCAAAGTTGAACACACCAGATTCAGCGATCAGCTTGATCGGAACCTCGATGTTCGTGTTCACACCAAAACCAGCCGTCGTCATGGTACGCTCGTTACCGAAGGACGATGCCAACGAAGACCAGCCGTTCGTAGGAAGAATGATACCAAGTCGGGCCTGACTCCACACGGCGTTCAGCGCTACGCGCTCGCTCCACACCGAAGGATAATTGATGTCCTCGAGACCATAACGGAGTTCGCCACCGTACTGGGGCAGACGGCCATTGTACGTCACCAACTCGCGCTCAACCTCTACGTCATTACCGGCTGAATCCTTCTCGATGCTCGTTACGAGCTTCGTCGTCGGATCTGCCTTGTAACGACGGTACGAGATAAGGTCAACTGCCGAGATCGTCAGTTCATTCGGTCCTACGTAGGACACAGGAATGCCGTTTGTGATCTTGATGTACTGCTGAACATCATCCTCGGGGATCTGTACAGCATTACCAAACACTTGTCGGACGAAGCGTGTGTCCGGATCATCGATACCCTGTGCTTCAAGCGTCACGTTCGTGACGTTGTTCTGAATGACCTGATCGCGCAGGTAGCCCTGCATTTTGTCCGGATAGTCTTTCGACGAGGACGGCGGAGGGTCAAGCTTTGTCAATTCATAACGTGTGATCACGTCGCCGGGGTTTACGCCGCGGAGGTCCTTGATCGTGTTTCCGGCCGGCTTTACGCGCGTCTTCATCAGTCCGATAACAACCAGATCGTCACCTGCTTCGCCGCGCTGATACTTCGATGTTACAATGTAGGCACCGGTGAAGAGTTCGCTCTGGTATTGACGCTCGTCGAGGTAGTACTGAATCACATTCTGGACATCACGATCGGCGAGGTCGTTCGGTGCATAGCCAGCGTTTTCAAGAGCCTCAATGATCTTGTCGTAGATCTGTGAACGACGAACTGCGCGCTTTATCTCCTCAACGAGGTTCTGATCCTTCTTGTTGAGCGCATCAATTGATCCCGTTTTATCGACTGGCGGCGGGTTCAGGTACCGCTGAATGTCGGCAAACAGCTGTCCCTCGATACGGAATGCCGAAATGTCACCATATCGGTAGTTCGACAGTGAGCGCAGGACGTTCTTGAACTTGCCGACGTACGCTCCATCCGTCTGACCGATCGTAGGCAACGCGTATAGCGCAACAACGACAGACAAGGCCACGGCACGGATCATTCGTTGATTCATTGCAAATGTTCTCATGGTAGATAGTATCAGCGGAATGGAGGGATGGACACCGTCTTCGTTTCGGAGATCGACACTCCTCCTACAGAAGCCGTGATCGTCGCGTCAATGTTCTCACCGTCAAACTTCGTTCGCGGCCCCTTCAATTGGAGGACGAGACGATAACGACCGGATCCTTCAGGCTCGATCGTACCCAGCACCTGGAATTTGCCAATGCTTGGCTTGTCAAGTTTGCTATCGACCTTGACATCCTTGTCCTGAGCTGTGACGTTACAGTCAATGCGCGGCGGAGCTACTTCGATGCCGCTGATGACGAGCTTCATGGTCTTGGGATCGAAACTCTCGCTTGTGTTCGCAAGGAGAATTTCAGGTGAGGACTGCTTGGCCTGATTGACCGTGCGGTCAAATAGAACAACCTCTTCCGTGTACTGCGAGCCGAGCGGACGATAGACCCACTTTACCTCAGTCCGAAGGGCCGTCAGATTTTTCGGAACGCATGGCACCGTGATCTGCAGCGGGTTGGTACCCGTAGCCTTTGTCTCCTGTCCGTCAAGCGTATACGTGAGTTCGAACTGATTCGAGGGGATGTCGCCACCCGAGGAAGGCTGGATGGGAAGACGCAGCGGCTTGCCGATAATCACGCGCTTTTCCAGGATGCCATCAAGAGCAGCTTTATTCGAAAGATCTGACGGGAAGACTGCGATCGTTGCCGATGGCTCCGACTCATCGCACATCTTCAGATTCGTGATCTTCACCGTGTAGTCTTTACGCTCACCGCTTGCAGAAACACCTTCGATGTGCAGTTCATATGGCTGGTTACGGATACCACCGCCACCACCTGTGCCTTGGCCCATCGGCACAACCTTGACCGTAGCATCGTTCGGCGTGATCGTGACCTGCGGTACGTCATTACGGAAGTTGTTCACCGTTAGCGGGATCACTACCTTCTTGACACCGGAGAGTACTCGCTGCTGTTTCACAAGGTCGGCGATACACGGATCGGCCGTCGCAATGTTCGGCTTCTTGACGTTGATCTCAAACTGGAACGTCGGGTTGTTCTGCTCCATCTGGTTGGCATCGCCGTGCAGCAGCACGGTGATGTTTTTCAGCAGTTCACCACGGCGGATCTTGTCCGACTTTGACGCAAGACCAATGTCCTCGTGGTTAACCTTCTCCAGCGCGGTCGATAAATCGGCGCTGAACTGCGGGTACTTGTAGTCTGACGATGTCTGGAACTTGTCACAGATCGCCTCGATGCTTCCACCAAGTGTTGAACGCAGACGCGACTCAACCTTTGAAAGCTGTCTACGCGTAAGCTGGATGGTTCCGATACTGACAACGTCTTCTTCGGACTCATTATTCTTCTTGTCAAGACCGGTAACACCAATGATGTTGTTGGTCTTCGATTGCAGCATGATGCGGTACAGGCCTGCATTCTTCTGCTTGAAGGTGTATTCGAACACCTTGATACCGTCTGCGAACTGGCTTTGGTCAGCAATAGCCGTCCCCTCGGTAAACGTCAAATGAGGACTAAACCTGAATGTCGCCATGTCGGTACTCGACGTGTAATCCGTCGAGTCCGGCGTGATGGCTTTCAGGAATCCGATACCATCCTTGAAATCCTTCACATCGGTGATCGTATTCAGCTCGCCCATCGTTCGGGCGATCTCGTCAGCTTTATTCTTCAGCCAATCCGCCTTGAGTTCCAGCGTATGGCTTTCTACCAGACTTGACTGATTCACGCTGTCGATCAAGGTCAGATTCGAGACGTTGAACAGTCGAATGATCTCTTCGATACGACGACGCTTGTTTGCAGGGTCGTCCGGCAGAGCATCACCGAGGATGTCCTTGACTGCAACGGTCGAGACACGAATCTGATAGGTACGCTCGTCCTTGGGCTTGTCTTTTTCAGCCACTCCCTGGATCGTTCGCGGGTCCAGCAACGTGATCTCGTCCTGCGGCAGAGCGTTGACACCGCTCGAGCCCGAGCCGGTGTTCAGCTGGGCCATCACGGCCTCGACGATCTCTTCGGCTTCTTTTTGCTTCCGAATAAGGTGCTCTTCCGCCTCATCCCGCTCCACGATAATGATCAGGAGCTCGAGAATGACGGCGAGATATAGCACAAAGTAGACTTTTCCTGCTCCGCCCTTTGACATGGCTTCCTCCGACCTCTGGTCTGGTGTGTACTCGTGGTGAACAGATGGCGTTACTTCAAGCTCAGCAGATGGTCAGACCTATGCCTGACTCCGCCTCGAATGAACGCCGTTCGTCGTCTGGTGTGTTACTTCTCAGGCGTTGCGGCTACGTCAGCCTTCGGCGTCACCTGATCACCGGATGTCATCTTGACGGATTTGCCCTTCATGGAGCAGCAGCCGCCTTCATTCTTTACAGCCTTGACCGTCTTGAATGTCGCTGTACCCGTGGTAGCGGATGTTGTGGTAGCACAGGATGCTGCATCCTTGTCCATCGAGCAGCTCTTGGCTACGGATTCCGTCTTTGCTGTTGCACAGTGGTCCGCATCAGCAGCCGTAGCCTTCGTGGCCTTGGCCGTCGAGGAGCAGCACGAGCCCTTTGCAGAGGCCTTTGTGGCCTTCGTGTCACAGTCTCCACCGGCAAACGACACGGCAACAGAGGCCCCCAGAACGAGGACGGCAGCGGCAAGTACGTTGTTGAATGTCATGGTTCTACCTGACGTTTAGGATGTTCGTGAACACACGTCCGGTGATTGCAACGGACGGCTCTCAATTTATCGCAATCGGGAGAGTTCTCCAACGAAAAAAAGGCCTGCTAGGGGGCTGTGCGTATCACAATGGAGAAACCTGATTTGGTGCGACGCAGGCGCGCGCGAAATGTTGCCGAACTGCCGTAATGCAGTCGAACAACGATCTTTCTCCGCCTACATGTCCCCTGTCCCGCTGCTAACAACAAGAAAGGGGCTTCGTAGTTACGAAGCCCCCTCGTTCGCTAGGATTCGGTCGTTACCGTCGGAGGCGTTGTCCGGGGTTACGAGCAGCCGCTGGTTGCTCCGCAGTCATCGCAGACGGTACATGAGCCGTTGCGACGGACACGGGAGGACTGGCAGTAGGCACACTGTTCGCCGGTATAGCCCAGTTCACGTGGATTGACTTTGTCGGTTGGGGCCGAGGCCTTGGCCTGCGCTGCCTCCCCGATATAGACCGGTCCGGTGTAGCTGGGTTCGACAACGACCGGCGTCGCCGCAGGTGCCGGCGCCGACAACGCTGGAGCTGCAGCAGTGCTCGACTCGTCAACCGACTTGTTGTGCACGAAGTCTGTACGGTTCAGGTAGTCGTAGCCAAGAGTGCGGAAGATGTAGTCAAGGATGGACGTGGCATTGTTGATCGCTTCGTGCCCACCCACAAAGCCTGCCGGCTCAAAGCGGGTGAACGTAAACGTGTCAACCAGTTCATCAAGCGGTATGCCATACTGCAGGGCCTTGGAAGTAAGCACGGCAAAGCAGTTCAGCAGACCCTTAAACGAAGCGCCTTCCTTGTACATGTCGATGAAGATTTCGCCGAGCGTTCCGTCTTCGAACTCGCCTGTTCTCAGGAAGATCTTGTGTCCGCCGACGGTCGCCTCGCGCACAAAGCCGTGGCGACGCTTGGGCAGACGACGGCGTTCGGCGCGGTGATAGACACGCTCGACGATCTGCTGATATACTTCCTTCGGACCCTTCGTTTCGTCCAAGGTGTCCTCGTCGCCCAGCATGACGATCTCATCATAGTCGTCGCTGCTGGCATTCAGCGGCTGCGACAGCTTGGAGCCATCACGGTAGAGAGCAATGGCCTTCAACATCATGCGCCATGATGCCAGGTGTACCTCACCGATCTCATCAACCTGCGCTTCGCCCGGCATGTTGATGGTCTTGGAGATGGCTCCGCTGATGAACGGCTGCGCCGCTGCCATCATGCGAACGTGGGCCATGTAGTCGATGTAGCGACGTCCGCGCTTGCCGCAACGGTTGGCGCAATCGAACACCGGCAGGTGTTCGTCCTTGATGTGGGGCGCACCTTCGATCATCATCGTGCCGCAGACGTAGTCGTTGGCCTCATCCATTTGCTCCTTGGTAAAGCCCAAGGCGCCCAGCACGTTGAACATCGGATCGTCCAGCTGCTCGCTGGTCATGCCCATGGCAAGCAGTGCTTCGTCTCCGATGGTGTACCGGTTAAAGACAAACCGAATGTCGAAGGTCGAGTCAAGCTGTGCCTCTATCCGGTCGATGATGTCGTCCGCAAGTCCCGCCCCCTTCAACGAAGCACGGTTGATGTGCGGACATCCAACGAGCGTGCCATGCCCCTTACAATACTTCTCGATCTCGTCGATCTGCTGATCCGTGTAGCCCAGCTTGAACAGGGCCTTGTGGACAGACTGGTTGACGATCTTGAAGTAGCCGCCACCGGCAAGTTTCTTGAACTTGATGATGGCAAAGTCGGGCTCGATGCCCGTAGTGTCGCAATCCATCACCAGGCCAATGGTTCCGGTAGGGGCGATGACGGTGGCCTGGGCGTTGCGGTAGCCAAACTCCTCTCCGAGCGCCAGGGCTCGGTCCCATGCCTTGCGAGCCGCGAACACCAGCTCCTCGGGGCATAGATCTGCATTGATCGGCATGGGCTTGATGGTCAAGCCCTCGTACTCGGCTTCCTCCACTGCGTATGCTGCACGCCTGTGGTTTCGGATGACGCACAACATGGCGTCCTTGTTCGCTTCGTATCGGGGGAAGGTGCCCACGTCACGCGCCATTTCGGCGGACGTAGCGTAGGACTCTCCGGTAAGGATGGCCGTGATGGCACCGCTGATGGCAAGCGCTTCCGGCGAATCATAGGGCACGCCGGCAACCATCAGGATGGTGCCAAGGTTGGCATATCCCAGGCCGAGTGTGCGGTAGTCGTAGCTTCGGACAGCAACTTCCTTGGAGGGGAACTGGGCCATCAGGACGCTTACCTCGAGGACGATGGTCCAGAGGCGCGTTGCATGACGGAAGTCCTCAACCTTGAAGGTGCCCTGCTCTTCGTCGTAGAAGTGCGCAAGGTTGAGCGATGCCAGGTTGCAGGCCGTATCATCAAGGAACATGTATTCCGAGCACGGATTTGAGCCGTTGATGCGGCCGTCGTTCGGACACGTGTGCCATTCGTTGATGGTGGTGTCGAACTGCAAACCGGGGTCGGCGCACTTCCACGACGCCATGTTGATCTTGTTCCACAGGTCACGTGCACGGACGGTTCGACGCTGCTCGCTGTTGGTACGCCACACGAGGTCCCACGTTCCGTCGCTCAGCACCGCATCCATAAACTCGTTCGTCACACGAACGGTGTTGTTGGAGTTCTGACCGGAGACCGTGTTGTAGGCCTCGCCCTCGTAATGTGTGTCGAAGGTCTGGAAGTCGACGTTGGTGAAGCCCTGCTCTACCAGCGACAGCGTACGCACAACGTAGTTGTACGGCACACCGCGATGCAGCGCACGCTGGATCATCATGCGCAGCTTGGTGTTGGTGTCGGGGTCGGCACCGTTGGCCATCGCCTCGTCAGCGATGGACTGCAGGAAGGTCGAATGGATCTTCGAGCCGGCAACCAGTGCGGCAACCTTTTCTTCTTCCTTGGCCTTCCACTCGATGAACTTTTCGATGTCCGGGTGGTCAACGTTGACAATGACCATCTTGGCTGCTCGACGCGTGGTACCGCCGGACTTGATGGCGCCCGCTGCGCGGTCGAAGATGCGCAGGAAGGACATCAGACCGCTGGAGCGGCCACCGCCCGACAGACGCTCGGCTTCGCCTCGCAGATTCGAGAAGTTCGAACCTGTGCCGGAACCGTACTTGAAGATCCGCGCTTCGCGCGTGGCCAGGTCAAAGATGCCACCCTCGTTCACCAGGTCGTCGTTGACGCTCTGGATGAAGCAGGCATGCGGCTGCGGATGCGTGTACGCATCGGCCGAACGCGTCAGCTCCTTGGTGTCGGGATCGACGTAGTAGTGACCCTGTGCGTTGCCCGTAATGCCGTAGGCAAAGTTGAGTCCGGTATTGAACCACTGTGGCGAATTCGGTGCCGACATCTGGTTGAGCAGCATGTAGGCGATCTCGTCATAGAAGGCCTGAGCGTCATCAGCCGAGTCGAAGTAGCCATACTTCTCGCCCCAGAAGCGCCAACATCCGGCAAGTCGGTGCACGACCTGGCGGACCGACCGTTCCGGTCCGGTCACGGGGTTGCCCTTGTCGTCAACGACGGCATTACCGCTCTCGTCAACAACCGGCACACCGGCCTTGCGGAAGTACTTCTGTGCAAGGATGTCGGTAGCAACCTGCGACCAACGTACCGGCACCTCGATGTCGTCCATCTGGAACACCGTCGATCCATCCGGGTTGCGCAACACGGATGCCCGGTGGGTGTACTGGACTAGGTCGTACGGACTTGTGCCGGACGTCGTAAATCGACGCTCAATCTTCATGTAACCCTCCCGAGGGTAAAGACAGCAATGCAGCGGCCATGACCATCTGCATCATCGTCGTAAGAAACATTTTGTCGTTTGTGAAGCCACCGCAAACAGTCGGTGGTGTGAACTGCTGGCCGAAAGCCCATGGCGATAAAGCTTGTAGCGGCGTACTTAGTTCCCCGCTTCCACTCCATTTCGCCCGTGTGATGTCCCGTCAACAGCTCTCGCGTTATCCACGCCATTGCTGTGCCATCTGCCAGTAGCGGGGGCCAACATAACACCGACGTTTCTTCTGAAAAAAGCGGGAGATGTACATGTGGATAAGTAACAAATGCAAGTGGGTGAACAACTTTTTTCGAGGGCATCAACAGCTCGCGCTTGAGGCCCAATGGGCTCACCGTAACCAGTTTTTTCGCACGTTGCAATCCATGGAAACACTGGACGTTTGGCTCTTTTACGCGATCAACCGGGGGTGGTCGAACTCCGTCTTTGATGTGGTCATGCCTTTTGTGACGTCGTCCAGGACGTGGCTGCCGGTCTACATCGTCCTGATAGCCGCACTGCTGTGGCGCGGCGGTACGCGCGGACGCTGGTGCGCAGCCACGTTGCTCGTGAGTATAGCGCTGACGGATCCGCTGAGTACGCATCTACTGAAGGAGACGATACAGCGGCTCCGACCCTACGAGGTGCTGGGCGATGTGATCAAGCTTGTCGGCTCCGGCGGCGGCTCGTTTCCGTCGAATCATGCACTGAACAACGCCTCGGCAGCGGTTATTCTATCGGCGTATTACCGACGTTTTACATGGCTTTGGTGGACGCTGGCCGCGGTGATCGGCCTTACCCGCGTCTACTGCGGCGTCCACTACCCTAGCGATGTGCTGGGTGGACTTGCCATCGGTGCATTGGCCGGCTGGGGCCTGAGCAAGGCCGGAAGGCACATTGCCGGTCTATGAGTGCCGAGATCTCAGCTGTTCCACAAGCTTGTCGGCGGCCGTAATGCCGCTCTGTGCCGCCCCCTCTATGGTGGCCGGCAATCCCGTATCCGTCCAGTCGCCGGCAAGCATCAGGTTGGCGAAGTGGGTGGTGCATGGCGGACGCTGCGCTTCGACGTCAGGTGTGGCAAGGAAGGTGGCTGCCTTCTCTTTGATGACGAGTCCGTGCAGCAGACGTGCACCATGCATGCTGGCAAACACGGTCCGCAGCTCTGCATCACACGCGGCAATGATATCCTCCGCCGGACGGTCCACGAGGTGACTCCCCGCCGAGATCGTGAGTGCGACATGGCCGGGATAGGCCGCCGTGATCTCGGCCGAGGCGTTCACCATGCGCCGCCGGTTGAACACCCACTGAATGGTTGTTCCCAGTACAGCCACGAACGCATCGTCCAGCCAGGCCTTGTCGTACCACAGGTAGATCGAGACGATGGGCGAATACGTCAGACCGTCGATCTCGACCCTCGGTGCGCCGTCGATCCGCGAAAGCGCACGCGGCGGCACAGCACAGATCACGCCTGCGGGGTTGATCGTCTGTCCGTTCGATAACACCACGTCCGTTACGCGCTGACCCTCGGCATGGATGCTTTCGACCGACGTGCTGGTTACCACGCTGCCACCGGCAGCTTCGACCAGGGTCGTCACAGGGTCGATGAACGCCGAGAGTCCGTCGGTCGGTATCAGCAGCGCCGAGTCCGACGCCGCACCAAAAAACGCTCTTCCCAACACCGTCGTCAGCAGCGAGGCCGCCGCCCTGTCCATGGGTGCGTTCAGCGTAGCCAGCACAATGGGCTCCCACAGACGTGTGATCGCATCGTCGGTCTGTCCTTCGGCACGCAGCATCTCCAGGCAGGTACGTCCCTTGGTTTTGACCACGCCAAGCTGCAGTCGTACGGCAAATCGCAGCGCTGCCAGACGTCCCCCAAGACCGATGCCACGCAACCACAGGATCCCAAGCGCCACACCCAGTTTGCCGCGCACGCCAAGCACTGCGGCATCCAGAACATCACCCTTGCCCCCTGACTCGACAAACCGTACACGCAGGGCTCGCTGTGCCCGATACGTCGATGCCGTACCCAGCTGCTGAATGGTAGAGAGGGTCGACCGATACGCTCCCATCATCAGATGCTGACCATTATCGATCACCTCGCCTGTTGTTCTATCCACAAACGACCGGGCGCGACCGCCCAGATACGGTCGCTCCTCCACAAGCACAACCCGCATGCCATTACGCACAGCGTGCACGGCAGCGGCAATGCCTGCCCATCCTGCGCCAATGATCACGATCGGTTGCTTCATTCGGCAAAGTTCGAGAAGTTCAAGGCATGGACATCACCTTCGACGACTTTGTGAACGTGGAGCTGCGCGTTGGTACCATCATCCGTGCCGAGCCCTTCCCCGAAGCCCGCAAGCCCGCCTACCGTCTCTGGGTGGAGTTTGAAGGGGGCCAGGTGAAACGCTCCAGCGCGCAGATCACGGCGCTGTACGCGCCCGAAGACCTTGTGGGACGCCAGGTGGTCTGCGTGACGAACTTCCCGCCAAAGCAGATCGGACCCTGGATGTCCGAGGTGCTGGTCACCGGCTTCCACCGCGAAGACGGCTCCGTAGTGCTATGCATCCCGGATGCTGTTGTACCCAACGGTACACGGCTGCTGTAGGGGGGAGGGGGTATCGGTATGCACACGGAAACCATCTGTTCACCAAGATTATCCTTGTAGATGGCTACGTCCATCATTCCACCGCCAACTATGCATAAAATGCGGTGGCAAGCCATGCCAATTCAGCCCCATGGAGAAGGCGTGCCGCGATCTATAGAATGATCTTCCCCCCGCTCGTTTCGTCATCTCGTTTTGCAATTGCTACGTCTGAGCAATGGAAATCATCAATAGATTTAGGCAATATGGCCCTCTAGTCGCCCATACCACTCCATGCCTATGGAGCGCTTCCGCCACCTTCTTGCCCCCTGCCCCGACGTCCTTGTGTGCGTGTGGTGGCCACCAGTGCCATGCGCGAGACCGTGAGTGGGCGCGAGGTGTTGGCACTGCTATCGCATCGCAGGCCCTGGGGCATCTCATCGACGGAGCGTAAGTGGCTGTAGCGCCGCGGCAACGGTATGGCCGGCACATCAATGGCCCTTATCATGCTGGATAAGCGATCAACAGCACACGGCCAAGCGGATGTCCTCATCCGTAAGCGTGTTGCCCTCAGCATGGCACTGGCCGCCAAGCTATCCGCTACATTGTTGGAAGATTGCCATGTATCATGACAAGAGAGGCGACTAAAAATGACAAACCAATTGACACAAATACCTCCAGTACGGGCAGCTCTACCTATTTAACACAATGTAAAAACAAAGACTTAGGATTACACCAAGTATTGACAAGATCCGTGACAACATCGTTGTCAACGACGCTGTCAACTTCCGCGACATCATTGCAGATAATCATGTGTCTACCAGCGCATGCGCAGCGTGCCTACGAAGTTGCGGCCCGGCGCCGAGATGCCGGACCCCGCAGGACGGTACTGAAGGTCAAACAGGTTTTCGATGGCGGCCTGAAGGGTGACCATCGGTGAGAGGTCGTACGAGGCACGCAGACCCGCAACGGTCCATGCCGGTAGTCCCCCGGCCGGATAATGCACGCCTCGGCGAACCTCGGTCAAGGGAATATCCTCTTCCAGCCAGGCTGCCGACCAGCGCGCATCGGCGCTCATGGTCAAGAACGTGATGGGGCGCCACGACAGACGCACCACGCCAAAGGCAGGCGTGATATGCACCAGCACGGCACCGTTGTTGTCCTTGCCGGTTGTGACCGACGCCGTGGCGTCGATCGCGAATCGGTCGATCTCGCCATGCAGCACCAGAGCAACGCCCTGCAGGTCGCCCGTTCCGATGTTCTGCAGCGAGGTCACCTGGCTCATCACACCGTTGAACTCGATGCTGTCTCGACCGTCGATCGTTGTGGGCATCACCTGCATCACGTCGGCAAGCCACGACCGGAAGACCGTGGTGTTGAACGTCCAACCGTCTGCCATGGTCACCTCAATGCCCCCTTCAAGGGTGGTAACCGACATTGGACCAAGGTCTTGATTGGGGACGATCACAAGGCCCGTCTGCGAATCGAAGACCTTGCCGATGTCATCCACGTTCGGTGCACGGAATCCCGTCGAGAGGTTGCTCCGCACGGTAAGCCATGCAGAAGGCACCCACGTAAGCCCAACAGAGCCGGTAACAGCAGCCGGACTGGTCTGGAGCGACCGGAAGGGCAGCTTGAAGACGGAAGCGTCCGTGATGGTCGACTGTAGATCCACGAGCGTAGCTCGCAGACCACCGGCTGCGCTGAGAGCCTCCGTGAACTCCCAACGCGTTTGGACGTAGGCGGCGTACGAGCGATACGTCGAACCGCCGTCGGGATATCGCGTGATGCCGGGACGCTCCTGCATGGTGACGATGTTCATGTCTGTGGCTGTCGAGGTAGAGCTCTGCAAGGAAAGCTCCAGGCCGTAATACAGGTCACGGTCAAGGCCGCCCTCATCGATTCGCATGCGGGCATCGATGTTCAGGTTGGTCACCGACACCTGTTCGAACTGGTCGCTGCGCACATCGTTACCAAATACGCGGTTGTGCCGTGACTCCGAATACCATTGCTGCGAAAGCACAACGGCAAGGTCATCAACAAAGGGGGCAATGTCCTTACCCGTTAGTGTCAGCGCATTCAGATTAAGCATCTGCGGTCCGTAGTACCACTCGGCAAACCTGGGATTGGACACACCGTTTGCCGTTCGCAGTTCGAACAACCGGTCATACCGCGGAATGTCCGACGTTGTGGTGAACAGTGCCGTCAGCCCCAGCGTCCAATCGTCGTTCATCTGCCAGCGCAGTTTTTGCAGCAGGTTCACCTGATCGTAGCCACTCGAACGCTGCACCAGCGGGTCCGTCGTGGGGAGCATCGTATCACGTCCGCCGATCCTGTCGGCATACCAGTCCCGACGTCCGAACGTTGGCTGCGCTGCGGGGAACGTGCCGCCGGACCGCAGGTCGCCGAAGCGTGACGCGGTGACCGACGTGTACGATGCCACCCTGTTCCACGATAGGTCCACCTCGGCTGCGGCCGTCCGCTCGGCCGCAGCCGAGCCATAGCGCAGGAAGCCCTCGCCCCTAACCGACATTCCCTCCTGCACGCTATGGAAGACGGGATCCTTAGTTCGGAATACCATCACCCCGCCTAGAGCATCTGAGCCGTACTGGACGGATCCCGGACCGAACAGGACCTCGGCTCCGGCAAGACTGGAAGCGTCGACCTGGATAAGGTTCTGCAGGTTGCCGGTGCGGTAGATAAGGTTGTTCAGGCGGATACCGTCCACCACCATCAGGACGTTGTTGGCGGCAAAGCCTCGCAATCGCGGGCTACCGCCACCGGCCTGACTGCGCTGCATATAGACCTCGCCCGTACCCTCCAGCAGGTCAGCAGCCGTTGCGGGATTCCGTAAACGCACGTCCTGCGGCGTGACCACCGTGATCTGTCTGGACACGGTCGATGCCCGTTCTACCCAGCGGCTCGCGCTTACGACGACCGTTTTTCCATGATGCGTGCGCACGGAATCTGCCCCGTCAGACGTTGCAGACGTAGTGTCAGCCGTCAGCAGTGAATCGGCATTGGCCCACACCCGCATGGTTGCCAGGAGTGCACAAAGCACCACGGCCAGCCAACGGTGTTGTCGGATCACGTCGTTGTGCAATGCTGAGGAACAAGCATTGACAGATCTGGGGCTGGTCACGCTACGGCACATCATGGTGGTGATAGGGCGTGGAATCTACGAAGTAGGACGTCTTGAAGCATTGCAAGACGGCTTACCATGGGCTGCCGATGCATTTGCGTACTACCGAAGGTCGCTAGCTGGGTTGCGTTCCGTAAGTTTGTGTTCCTGACGATGTATACGTGTATGCGGAAGTGGCGAAATTGGCAGACGCACCAGACTTAGGATCTGGCGGGGCGACCCATGAGAGTTCGAGTCTCTCCTTCCGCACACTGATTCTCCCTTCATCCCCGCTTAGGAGCATTACTCTTGGAACGCAATGTCGTGGAACTCGACGGCACACGCCGCGAGATCCGTATCACCCTGTCAAACGCCGAACTCAAACCCCACTACGAAAAGGCCTACGTCGAAGCCCAAGCGGGCATCGAAATGAAGGGCTTCCGTAAAGGCAAGGTGCCGATCGCTATGGTCAAGCAGCACTACGGCCGCCAGATCGAAGCCGATGCCCTAGAGTCGATCGCCGACACGGCGTTCCGCGAATTCATCACCGCAGAGCGTATCCACGTGATCGGTAGTCCCTCGCTGACGGACATCTCCAAGTCGTCCGACGGCGTAGAATTCACGATCCGCTACGAAGTCGTTCCCTCGTTCGACCTTGGCGACTATCGCGGCCTGGTGGTGAGCCGGCCGGTGAAGACGGTGACAGACATGGATGTCGATACAGAAGTTGACCGTATCCGCCTGCGCGCGTCCACCTTCGCACCCGCCGAACAGGCCGTCGACGCCCTGCATATCGCGTCCTTTTCGATGACGGAACTCGACAGCGAAACCTCGATGCCCATCCTTGGCAAGGAAGCACGTGATGAGCGCGTCTTCCTAGACGATGACAACGTGGACATGCACCTGCGCAACTCATTGATGAATACCAAGGTCGGCGACACGTTTACCTACGTGGCCGAAACACAAGAAGAGAACGCCGTTCCGCCCAGCTTCCGCGTCACGGTTACGGACATCCAGCAGGTCGTGCCTGCCGAGTTCACCAACGACTTCGTCGAGGAGATCACCGGCGGTCGCTTCAAGACTACCGAAGAGCTCCGCGAAGACATCGCCACACAACTACGTACGCACTACACGAATGCCGGACGCGAGCAGGTCGAGAACCAGATCGTCGATCAGCTGGTGCAGGCTCACAGTTTCGATCCACCGCATGCCCTGGTCCACTCGGTGGTACACCAGCTCTTCGAGGACTTCAAGCGCCGCAATGAAGGTGCCCCGGGCATCGAAAAACTTACAGCGCATGACCTCGAGGACCAGCTGAAGCCGAGCGCCGAGCGCATCGTTCGCTGGGAGCTGATCCGCGAGAAGATCGTCGAGGCCGAAGGCCTGGAGATCTCCGACGCAGACTTCGCCGCCGCGGCAGAACGCTACGGCATGACCGACGATCAGCTTCGCATGCTCGTTCGGCAGAACGACAGCGTGATCACGCAGCTGCTTGCCGAAAAGGCCATCGACACCCTGATAGACTATGCCATCATCAACGACGTCAACGTCGACGCTGTCGAGCCGCTGGACTAACAGCCTCGCATACCGTCACTAACCACGTCCGCAGGAGTTACCCCGATGCACAACCAACTCGTCCCCATGGTCGTCGAGCAGACAAGCCGAGGCGAACGCGCCTACGACATCTACTCGCGCCTGCTCAAGGAACGCATCATTTTCATCGGCACGCCGATCGATGATTATGTGGCATCGCTCACGATCGCTCAGCTGCTGTTCCTTCAGAGTGAAGACCCGACGAAGGACATCTCGATCTACATCAATTCGCCCGGCGGTAGCGTTTCAGCAGGCCTGGCCATCTACGATACCATGCAGTTCGTGAAGCCGGACGTTTCGACGATCTGCGTCGGTATGGCCGCCTCGATGGCTCAGGTGCTGCTCTGCGCCGGCGCTAAAGGCAAGCGATACGCACTGCCCAACTCGCGCATCATGATGCACCAGCCACTCGGTGGTACGCAGGGTCAGGCCACAGACATCGAGATCTATACGAAGGAAATGCTCCGCATCCGCGACTCGCTGTACGGCATCATCTGCCACCACACGGGCAAGGACTACGAGACGGTCAAGAAGGACGCCGACCGCGACAACTACATGTCTCCCCAGGAAGCGCTTGCCTACGGTCTGATCGACCGCGTGCTGGAGCGTACGCCCGAGGTGAAGGCCTGATCACCGCACAGAGAACGACCTCATGACCACTACGGGTACGGACGAACAACCAAACGACATTCACTGCTCGTTCTGCGGACGCAGCTCGCGCGAGGTGACGAATCTGATCGCCGGCAAAGGCGTCTACATCTGCGATGTCTGCATCCAGAGCTCGGTCGATATTCTGCGAAAGAACACGTCGCCCACGCCTGCACGAACCACAGCGAAGTCCCTGCCTAAGCCGTCCGAGATCAAGCGTCAACTTGATACGTTCGTTATCGGTCAGTCCGCCGCAAAGCAAGCCCTGAGCGTTGCCGTCTATAACCACTACAAGCGCATCCAGGCGCAGGACCTCGTCAGCCCGTTCGACGACGTCGAGATCGAGAAGAGCAACATCCTGATGCTTGGCCCCACGGGTACGGGTAAGACGCTTCTTGCGCAGACCCTGGCCCGCATCCTTGACGTGCCATTTGCGATCGCCGATGCTACGACGCTTACCGAGGCCGGCTACGTTGGCGACGACGTCGAGTCGATCATCGTGAACCTGCTACAGAACTCGGACTACAACGTCGAACGCGCAGAGCGTGGTATCATCTACGTTGACGAGATCGATAAGATCACGCGCAAGAGTGACTCCGCCAGTATCACCCGCGACGTGTCCGGCGAAGGCGTCCAACAGGGCCTACTGAAGCTTCTGGAAGGCACCATTGCCGGTATCCCGCCCAAGGGCGGACGCAAGCATCCGGAGCAGCCCCTGCTCTATGTGAACACGAAGAACATCCTGTTCATCTGCGGCGGCGCGTTCGAGGGTCTCGAAAAGATCATCGCACGTCGCAAGCGCACGAGCACGATGGGCTTTACCGCTTCGCTGAGCGAAGCCATCGAAGAAACACCAGAGCTGCTGCAGCATGTCGAGCCGGAAGATCTGATGCGCTTTGGCTTCATCCCCGAGTTCATCGGCCGTCTGCCCGTGATCTCGAAGCTCGAGCCGCTGACCGATGAGGCAATGCTGGATATCCTGACGAATCCTAAGAATGCCCTGGTCAAGCAGTATCAGAAACTGCTGATGCTGGAAGGCATCGAACTGGAGTTCGAGCAAGGCGCTTTGCTGTCGATCGTGCAACGCGCCAAGGTGCGTCGCACCGGCGCTCGCGCCCTGCGTGGCGTGATGGAAGAGGTCATGAATCCCATCATGTTCGATCTTCCGGATGCCGCGAACGTTCGTCTCTGCACCATCACCAAGGCGACCGTCGATACAGGTGCAGCCCCCTTGCTTGAGCTTACGGACGCTCAGGCATCACCGCAGCGCCGCACCAAGAACGCTGCTGCATCAAGCGCAGCGTCGTAGCGTCGCGCACGCGCACGTCGTCGCCTTCCGTCCATCGCTCATCGCGTAACGACCATCGGCTGTACCAGTCGTGTGTCGCCACGGCGCATCTGCACGTAGTACGTACCCGACGGTACAGATCCGGCAGCAAACGCGGTTTCGTACATGCCGGCCTCGGCATGACCATGGGCCAGCGTGGCCACGTGGAATCCCAGCGCGTCGTAGACGGCAAGGTGTACATCGCCCTGTTTCGACAACGTATAGCGGATCGTTGCCTGGGTTACAACGGGATTAGGGGCAATGGAATGCAGGGTCAGTCCGCCGTCAGAGGCCGGCTCGCCGACAGACGTTGGCTTGGACTTGACAACGGGAATGGTTGTGAAGTCCTGGAACAGCACTTCGCGCAGCACCGTCGGATCTGCGCCGAACCACTGCTGCAGCACCGAGGCATAGACGGCGCGGAAGTCGACGTTCATCTTCAGGTTTCCGTTGTCCAGGTCTGTCAGACTTGGATGGTTGCCATGGATACCATCCTGAGCCATCGTGCCGAAGAATAGCAGCGGAGCTGATGTACCGTGGTCGGTACCAAGACTCAGGTTCGAGGCAACGCGACGTCCGAACTCCGAGAACGTCATCGACAGCACACGTCCGTCGCACTTCAGTGCCTCGAGGTCGCGCTGAAAGGCAAGCATACCGTCGGATAATTGCTGGAGCAGGTTTGCATGACCGCCGTTCGCCGTATCACCGTCCACCACCTGTCCGGCATGCGTGTCGAAACCGCCAAGCGTCACCACATAGACGCGCGTCTTCAGCCCGCCGGCTATCAGTCGCGCCACGATCTTGAGTTGGTCGGCAAGGCGATTACCCGTCGGATACTCCACGATGTTGTTCGCTTTGTCGGCAGCGGCTTTGATCACCGTTGAGTACGACATCGACTTCGACTGGATGCCACGCACGTACTGCACGTTATCGCGTGCGTTCTTCTCCTTGGGTAGGTCACCGCCCCCTGACGTCGTTCCCGAAACCAATTGATAAAAGGTCTCAGGATTCTGCAGTGCCACGCCTAGCGAGTGCTGATCTTGTCCGGTCAAGGCCAGAGAGACGATGGCTGACATCTGGATGGCGATCGGATCGGGCATCGTTTCGTTCGGATAGCCCTCCGGATAGTTCGGATAGTCTTTATGCAGGTAGCGTCCCATCCAGCCTGTAGAGACTACCTGGTTCGAGGCGCTGGCCGTCATCCAGATGTCTGTTGATCGGAAGTGCGACAGGTTTGGGTTGGGATAGCCAACACCGTGGACGACGCCCACCTTTTGTTCGGTGTACAGATCGCGCACGCCTGTCATCATCGGGTGCAGGCCCGTGCGTGCGGAGAGCTTCAGGGCCTTCTTCTCGTCGATGGCAATGTTGCCACGGACCTTCATCACCTCGTCATACTGATCGAGTGGCAGGACGGTATTGATACCGTCATTCCCACCGTTCAGCTGCACCAGCACCAGCACACGGTCCGAAGCCTCGGTCGTATTGAACAGGTCCTGCAGCAACGGTCCGTCAAATGCCTTAAGCGGAAGGCCGTTCATCACAAGGGGCAGTGAGACGGCTCCGGAGGTGCGAAGAAGAAATCGGCGACGATCCATGGTTACCTCACTGCAATTGAAATTCGGCCATGCGGAAGATGTAGCGGAAGAACAGGTCGAGCTTGGTCTTGAGTGCCGTTCTGTTTTGCGTATCACTTTCATTGGCCAGGAACTCTTCCCACTGCTCTGTCCACTCGTAGTCACGTCCACCCTGCTGCAGCACGTCTATGACCAGCGTCTTCCGCATGTCTGTGCTGATGGGCACGGTGAAGAAGCGTGCAACGACGGTGTCGACCATGGCGTAGGCGTCGGATGCATTCGGAATGGTCTTCACGAAGGCGATGCTATCGAACAGACCTCCGCGTCCACGCTGTCCATAAATGAAGGCATCCGTTGCACCGTTCCGCAGCGGCAGCGTAGCGGTGTTCAGCCACAGTCTGTCGTAGTCAGGTGCCTGATATGTTGCATCGTAGCCGGCAACGCCCGGGGGTTCGCACAGGTCCATCTGGAGGGCTGCGAGCGAATTAGCCAGGCTGGTGCCTGCGGCATAGCGTTGCTGCACATCGGTCGGCGCTTGGTAGCCGATGCTTCGTAGCATACCGATGACAAGGTCGGCAGGCGACTTCAGTTGAGCGCCGCGGACGTCTTCGCTGTAGAAGTGCTTCGAGAGAAGCAACGTGCGCAGCACCGGTCCGACCTGCCAGTTCGAAGCCTGAAGGAGGTCGCCCAGCGGTTCGATAACCTTAGCTTCTATCTCAGCCGTGATCTCGCTGTCGACAAACCACCGATACAGCTTGCGGACGATTGAGTACCGCGTTGCCTTCTGGTCGAAGATCATCGTTATCAGATCATCGAGTTCGGCATTCCCTGCATCAACACCGCTTCGACCCTTGATCACGTAGTTACCGTATGCCTGCGAGAACTGTTTATCTCCTGTGTCGTGCTGCGTGGCCGTGAACATCGGCGCACCGGTAAGGCGATTCTCGCGCCATCCCGTCAGGACCCGTGCAGCTTCGCGTACGTCCTGCTCGG
>JAULYI010000149.1:0-2034 GCA_032117915.1 Kapaibacterium sp. (SeqCode)
CTGCAAGACGTTCTTTGGCAAAGTCCGTTCAACACGGAAACGCAGTTCGATAGCCTACGCATACCCTTCCGTGCCATTGCAACGGATCTTGCCACCGGCACATGGTCGATGATCGACGCCGGCAACCTTGCGGCGGCAATGCGGGCGAGTGCATCGTTCCCGTTGCGCTACGCCCCCTATAAGACCACCGGACGGATGCTGGTGGATGGCGGACTGGTAGCGAACATTCCGATCGAGCCCGCGCTCAGTCTTGGCGCTGACATCATAATTGTGGTGAACACCGTTTCGGACCTGCTGCCGGTGCGTGACCTTACAACGCCCTGGGCGGTGGCCGATCAGGCGCTTAGTTCGGCGATGAAACAGCGGGACTCGATACTGCTAACGCGCGCCACCATAGTGATCACACCACAGCTCCCGCGGCAATCGACCTTTGACTTCACACGCATTGATACGGTGATCGCTGCCGGCGAAGCCGCAGCTGCAGCTTCTCTAGGCGCACTCATCACGTGCTGCAAGATTGCACCGACAGCAACGAACGGCTCGAAGATCTCGTCGGTTGTCATCCGCGGAGCAACGCTTGTCCAGCCATATTCCGTACCGCCGTCACTCCATGCCGATGCTGCAACGATCAGGCGTATCGAACAGAACGTTGTGTCCGGCCTTCAAGCGTCTGGCCTTGAGTTTGCCTACGTGCGAACCTCGTCCTACGATGCTGCCACGGCTACACTCACGATCGACGTCGACGAGGGACGTATCCGCGACGTCGAGATCGATCCCGACCGTCCCGTCAGCCGATCAGCAGTGATGAATGAGATCGCCTTTGACATTGACGATGTTGCAACACGTGCCGCCATGGCTCAGACAGCAAAGAACCTGCGTGCATCCGACGTGCTTGACGCCGTAGATGTCACGGTGCTTCCGGCGCCTGCGGGCGGCGTTACCGTTCTTGTAGGTGGCGAGGATCGCGGCAACCAGGTCATCAGGGCTGGCCTGCGCGTTGACAATGAGCGAAATGCCCAAGGATCTATGCAGCTCGCAGAATTGGATCTATTCAACTCTGGCATCACCGTGGGCGCAACGGTAAACGGTGGGGCTCGTAACGCCTATTTCGGCACAAGCATCACAGCGCCGCGCATCCTCGGATCATTCTGGACCGCTACCGCTACGGCCTACACATCGTTCCGCAACGTGTACCTCTACGAGCCAAGTCCGGAAGCCACACGTGCGCGACCGCTGCGTGTGAGGGACGATGCGTTCAGCGAGGATCGATGGGGCCTTCGAATTTCGGCCGGACGCCAGATCTCACGCCAAGGCGTGATGCTTGCAGAGTTTCGTTATGAAGACCAGCGGTACCGTGACCGATCGCAACGACCGGCCCCGTCTTATACAGCTATTGGAACACTGAAGGGTCTGGTACGCTGGGACGACCGGGACCGCGATGATTTTCCTACACGCGGACGAGCATTCGACGTCTCCCTCGAAGGTTCACTCATCGGGCTATCGCAGGGTGTGGGCTTCTCAAAACTCTTGCTGTCCTACCAGGGCACACAGTCGATCGCGCGCAACCTCGCCCTTACGCCGGCATTACTCCTCGGCGCCGCTGATCGAACGCTTCCCGGGGCGGAGTTGTTTTCGCTGGGCGGTCAAGATTCGTTCTTTGGCATGCGCGAAGACGAAGAGCGTGGCCGACAGATCGTCGTGGGCCGTTTAGAAGGCCGATGGCGCCTGCCATTCCGGCTTTTTTTCGACACCTATGTTGCAGCGCGCTATGACCTTGGTGCTGTCTGGGCCAACCGTGAAAACATCAAGGTCGAGAAACTCCAACATGGCGTTGGACTGACCATCGGCTTTGACACTCCTGTGGGGCCGGCTCTGTTCTCTGTGGGCCGTAGGTTCTATTTCCTGACGAATCCTAACTCTGTGGCTCTTGGCCCCACCTTAGCATATTTCACCGTCGGTCTTCGTCTATAGCGCCCATGGGACAACTCTTTAACCGCCTCAAGGACTTCATCAAGGTCTCCGCTGCCGATGTAA
>JAULYI010000150.1:0-10358 GCA_032117915.1 Kapaibacterium sp. (SeqCode)
TTACCGCTTTGGCATAGATCATCTCAATACCGGTTCTGAGTGCCTCTGCATCGGCTCCGGCACGGGAATGTTCAACAGCGCTATGAAGATCATCGAGTACCGGTACCATCCGGGTGATCATATGCTCGGAAGCATACTCACGTAGCTCACGGATGGTGCGCTCGTGATGACGTTTCGTGTTCTCGTGGTCTGCCAGAAGACGCAGATATCGGTCCTGAGCCTTCGAAAGCTCATCACGGAGTATGTCAACGTCAGATTGTTCGGCTCCATGCTCCACGTGCATTGCAGGTTCGGGAGCGGCATCAGAATCGGTCATGTCGCGACGTCGGAAAAATGATGAAAATGGCATGGTTGGGGCGAGGGGGCGATGACGAATGACCGGGCATTCTATGATGACGATGATCCATCAAACGACGAACTCAGTACCACGGAAACGAAATCGACGAGTGAGATCATACGACTGTAGTTCATCCGTTTCGGGCCGATGACGCCGACGGTCCCGGTCGCCGCTCCAACGCGGTACGTCGAGGCGATCAGACTGTAATCTTCGAATGTCTCATCGGGCAGCTCACGTCCAATGCGCACCCGCACGCCCTGATCGTCCTGCGCTGTATCAAGGAGGTGAACGATCACTTCGTGATTCTCGACCAATTCGATGACGCTCCGCATACGGTCCGGTCGATCAAACTCCGGCAGCGTCAGGAGATGTTGGGTACCTGCAACATGCAGACCATTGGCTGTGATGTTCGAAGGGCTCTGCAGCATTCCAGCATGTTCAACGAAGAGACGGACCAAGGCTCGATCATTATCAGTGACGACAGCGGTAATATCATGCACGAGTTCCTGTAGAGCGCCTAGAGGGCGTCCCGTGATCCGCTCGTTGATCGCACGGCACACGTCGTCAAGGTTCTCGGAGATCAAGGCGTGACGTGTTTCGATCGAGAGCGTCCTTACGATGTCAGATTCTAATGCGATCACGACCAGAAGCCGTTGTGATGAAAGCGGGAACATCTCTACGCGCTGTACCCGAGCATCACGGATTAGCGGAGTCTGGACGACGGCAATGTGGTGCGACAATGTGCCAAGCAAGCGTGATGCCTCGCGCAAGATCGCCTCCTTGGGTGTGGACTTTAGGTTGTCGACGACGGTCTGCGTCTCTTCACGAGAGAGTAGTTCTGCCTGCATCATTGTGTCGACGTAGAAGCGGTACCCTTTGTCTGTCGGCATTCGACCGGCTGATGTGTGCGGATGGGTTATGTATCCCGCAGCTTCAAGGTCAGACATCACATTCCGGATGGAAGCCGGACTCAACGAAAACTCCCGTTCCAGATACCGAGAGAGGTTGCGCGAGCCAACCGGTGAGGCATGGAGTATATACAAATGGACGATCGCTCTGAGTATCGCCCGTTCGCGCTCGCTGAGAACTCGATGTTCGCTGCTTACCTGCATATCACGAGACGACCACAGCTAAGAAGAACTGCGCGAAAGCTGCTGCATCGTACCATGACTCGTACATAGCGATCGTTCCAGCGATAGCTATCACCAGGAGCGATGCACCGATGGTGTAGACAATCCACGGACGAACGTCGAAAACCACGGATGTCGCGCGAAGGCTTCTAAAGATGAACCACACCGTGGTGGCGACAAAGAGAAGGGGAATCCATACGGAAATGGAATCGGCGCTCAGCAATTGGTACAATGCAATGCCGACGGGTAGCAGAATCACCAATGGGAGCGCAGACCAAACAACAATCGTCAGCGTATCGCGCATGAGGATACGTCCTTTGACGAAGATCGCTCCGAGTCGCAGGACGAAGGCGAACGCTAGAAGCAAGGTTGCAACAATGCTTGTACTGAACATGACGGCCAACGCCGGTCGCCACGCCGCATAGCGTATCGCCTCGAAGAGCGAATCCGATTGTATCAACAGATGAAGCAGGTATTCGAACGTGGGAGCTGTTCTGAGGTAATACACCAGTGTTGCGATCACGAGGCCGGCAGATGTAGCGATAACCAGTCCAAGCAACGATGTTTGGACGGTTGACAGAATACGCTGGTCGCGGATGTCTGCATAGAAATTGTACGGGCGAAGAAGCGAGCGAAGCGCATACTCGCGGAATCGTCGCGATCTGTTACTGAGTGCAACAAGGAGGAGTCCGATGATCAATCCGGTGACGATGAAGATGAGCGGTGTATCGATCGTTACGTCTTTCGCCTGAAGGAGTGGTTCTTTTTCATCGTTGATAAGCGACTTCAGCATGGTAAATGCCACTCGTGGTTGCCGCCACTGGTCAACAATGCCGCTGGTGGCCATGTATGCGTCGTGATGGTCAACAAGCAGGGTTGGTCGTTCGATGGCATAATCGCTGAAGGACCAGACGCAAATACCTGCCACGCCAGCTGCCTTCGATGCCCGGTAGGCGTCTCGAATGAGCACGGCCTGTGCTTGATTGGAGAGTGGATCCGAGAATCCGTTCGAATTGTCCGGTGAGACGGAACTGCCGAACGCAGCGATGATGGCGGCTGAACGGATGCGCTCCTTCGCTGTTGCGATGCGTTCCGAGATACGCGCAGATTCCGATCGAGTGTCAATGTGAAGGATGATCACATCAAAGCCACCTTCGCTTACATCATCGATCATCGTTGATGTGACGGTCTTGTACGTCAACTTTCGTCCTGTCTGCCTCAAGTAGGAGGCGAGAGACGCATTGAAGGCCGTCGCCTCCGGAGCCGACTCCTGAAGGTTGGTGGAGACGCCGTAGCCTACCACCGAAGGATGGTGATCATACGCGGATACAAGGCGCTCGGCGATGTTTCGCATGCGGGCCTTGACCTCCTCATGCTGAAGCAGCGCGCGCGGCACCTCTGAGGCGGGCACTTCGATGAACATCATGATGCCATACTGGTCACATAGGTGCACCAGATACGGGTGCGGAGCGTGATTCCGAATCCGGATTGCATTGATCCCCAGCGTCTTGAACAAGGCAACGTCCTGGCGGAGTTGTTGTTCGGTCATCGTCGAAACGAGCGTCGGGTGACTCTCGACATACTCCACCGTGTTCAGGAACACTGCTGAGTCATTCAAAAAGATCTGTCTGTCGTTGATCCCTTTCTGCACGGAAATGGTTCGAATCCCAATGTTTACGGAACGCTCATCGATGAGGCGACCATTGACGGAGAGCCTGATGGCCATCCGATACAGGTATGGCGACCATGGTGTCCAACGTGAGGGATTCGCAATGGTCGTGCCGAGCTGAATCGGGACCGTTCGCAGGCGTTCAACCGTTGTTGATGCGACATTTGAACGTGCGACGACGATGCCATTCGCATCATGTGTTACGGCTTCAATCGTAACGGCAAGACCTTCCGTGCCTGCCGACATTCCCATCGACGTAGCGAGGGAGGCCACGTCTCCGCCGCTGACCAGGACACGCGTATCGATCTGTGCAATGCCTTGGCGCACTGACGTGTTGACAGAAACATCACTGGACCAGACATGCGGCGTCCCGACGAGAAACGCTTCACGGATCAATCCGATGTTCTGTTTCGTGGCGTACCGAGCCATCCGATCGATCTGGTATGTCTTCTGACTGATCGGGGAAACGGCGAGCTCGATCGTGTTGATACCTGCTGTGAGCATTCTATCGGGTATGCGTACCAGAAAGGGGACCATACCGCCGGGATACTTCTGGACGCTCCGACCGTTGATCCGCAGGATCACGTCGTCCACGACGCCAAGAAACTGCATATGCCACGTGTGCGACCGTAAGGTGGATGCATCAATGCGTATCTGCCGACGGAACGTCATCTCACTACGTTCGGCGAATCCACGAGGAACATCACACGTCTGTTGTGTACCACCGTCGATGGTGTACTCCCATGTGCCGGACAGGTCGATCACTGTTCGGGTGGGGCTGGCAAAGAGTGCGTCAAGCGCTTGTTGTTCCAAGCGCTTGTAAGCGTGAAAGTCAGTTGCGTTGCTCGTGCCGATCAACGAAAGGACGGCAACGAACAAGGTCGCGGCAGCGGCTGGTCGCATCATGCGTTACAATAGGACAGCGGAGTAAACGTACCACAACCGGCGCATCGTCAAGTCTATGATGATGCCGTGAAGTGTGCTTCGGTGCACGGCAAAATTAGACCCGCGTGGTGATAGGACAAACGACTATCTTTGTCCGAGCAACTGTAAGAGGAACAATGCCATAGGCCACATCCGTTACTTCTTCTATGTCTCGCTTGCAATCGCTTCTAGCAGCAGGGGCATATCCGGTCTGGTTTCACTGTAGGTTTAACGGCGTGATGGCTGGTACGGCTCGTACCCACATCGTTCGATTGGCTCTGCTGATCGTGTGGCTCCTCTTCCAAACAGAGGTTGCACACGCTGGCATTGTCGCACTTGAGTTGGCAGATGGCATGCATAGCATGTCGGCGCGCCTTCTCTCGTGGTCTGTTGTGTCCATGCTGTCACCGCACGTCCCTGTGGATTCCCTTGCAGCGTACCGCGACACCTTGCGGCTTAGATCCGGGGATCCCACGAATACCGATCTTCCGAAGTTTTTTCCTTCGACGTCCGCGACGCGTTTACGACTGTCACCTGCTCAGTACCGCAGCAAGTATCCCAAGGACCCTTCGGGCTACCTGATCGCCAGCGACATCGACTCAGCCTTGCAAGCGATCCGCCTCCGCGAGCTCTTTGAAGGCTCCACCATTGGTCTGGCCTTGCCCCTTAGCGTAGAAACGTACCTTGCAGCGCGAAGGGAGCTGATCGCCAAAGAGATATTGGATTCAACGGTGTCGGCGTATTCGCTCAAGAAGGCAACGTCCGACGGCGAGCTGGAAAAGCTGCTGCAGCAGGCCACGAACATTTCCATCCCGCTACCGCCAAGCCCGCTGTTCGGAATTTTCGGCAAGCCGGAGATCGCCATCAACGTCAACGGAGAAGTGAATGTGCAGGCGGGCTGGCGCTGGGATACACAGCGTTTAGGAACAGCATCCGTTCTTGGTCAGACACAGTCGGCGCCGATCTTCAATCAGAACATTCAGGTGAACGTTAGCGGACGCATCGGCGACAAACTGCGCATGAATGTCGACTGGAATACCCTAAATCAGTTCGAGTTCAATAATCGCTTCAAGATCGGTTTCGAGGGATATGATGATGACATCATCAAACGCGTTGAGTTTGGCAATGTGAATCTGGAGACGCCTAGCACTCTAATCGGCGGCGGACAAACGTTGTTTGGCATTCGGTCGGATTATCAGTTTGGACCTCTGTTCCTAAAAACGATCCTTTCGCAGCGCCGCGGCGAGCGTCGATTCCTGAATGCACGTGGGGGCTCATCCAAGACGTATTTCACTGTGCGAGCCTATGATTATGCTCGTAACCACTTCTTCCTTGATACATCGTACTTCAGAGTCTGGAAGGAGTATTTCCGGTCGGCTACACCAGTTCTGCCTTCAAATGCTAATGACGTTGTTATCAAAGAGATCGAAGTCTGGGAGTCAACAAACGATGTCCGAGATGTTCAAGCGACTGAGGCTGTAGCGTTTGATACGCTTGGCCCGGTACGGTTTGCCCAGGGCGAGCGGTATGACGCTTCGTACAGGAATCGAAAGATCCAGGTTGGATCAACGGAAAGTGGTCGATTCATGCGACTCGAACCGAAGCGGTACGATGTAGATCTGAACTTGGGAACGATCACGATCCTGAACATGCGAACCGAGCGAACCTATGCGGTATCGTATCGTACTGAAGGCCCTTCGCCGGATGCCTCGGACGACCTGTATCATGGTACACTGTCGACGAATGTTGGCATTACCGATACGTTGGTGCTGAAGCTGATCTATCGCCAGAACATGCAGCCTGGATTTCGAACGATTTGGCGTCGTCAGATGCGAAACCGATTTAACATCGGTATGACCAACGTGAGTCAAAACGATGCGAAGATCGGTCTGTGGTACTTCCGCAATACGAATGACTCGACGGACGTTCTTCAGGGGGCACCGGACAAGATCGCAACGATCCTTCGGATAGACCAGGTGAACAACGGAACAGGTGCTGCTCCTCCGGATGGTGCCTTTGATGCCCGCCCTCCGGTATTCAATGCGCAGCGTGGTGAGATCACATTTCCCAGTTTAGAGCCATTCCGTGAGGGATTCCGAGAGTACTTTGCATCAAAGGGTAATCCCGAGCTGGCCGAACAGTACGTCTATAACGAGGTTTACGATACGACCGATCAGGCTGCCAGATTGATCACCGCGAAGGACCGCTTTGTCATTGTGGGTGAGGCGTCCGGACAAGCCAGCGGTACTCGCATTCCGCTGAATTTCAATGTCGCACCGAACAGCGTACGAGTATCACTCGATGGTGTTCCTCTGCGAGAGGGAAGCGATTACACCGTTGACTACTATACCGGTACGCTCAATCTGCTCAACCCACGGGCAACACTGCCGAATGCCAATCTTAACGTTGAGTACGAACAGAATGACATTTTCAACCTGACAACGCGCACTCTGGCAGGCGTACGGGCCGACCTGCAACTTCTGAATCGCCGTCGTACGAAGACTGCCTTGGGCATGACCTTCATGAATTTTGACCAGGCGGCCATCATCGACCGTGTCACGCCGGGGCAGGAGCCTAATGCCAACATGATGCTGGGCTTTGACATGAAGATCGATGCCGAGCTTCCGTGGCTAACGCGCGCACTGGATGCACTTCCGCTGTTCGATACAAAGGAGAAGTCGACCTTTGCTGCTAGTGGAGAGTGGGCCATGGTCGCACCCACTCCAAACAAGCGGATATCAACGATCTGCAGCGATAACGGTAAATCGGTGGCCTATGTAGATGACTTCGAAAGCGCACGTCGGTCGATCTCGTTCGGTCTCACCCCTGGTACGTGGTCGCATTCGTCGCCGTCGGTAGATCCGACGTTGTGGCCGGACGATGCCTCGGCGATGAAGTATCGTGCTCAGACGTTCTGGTACCAAAAGTTCGTGCCTGACATCCCACAGGCAGATGTGTATCCGAACCGTGCACGCATCATCGGACGGTCGAACATCAATCCGATTCGTATTGCGTTTGATCCACGCGTTCGTGGCATCTACAATACGAATCCCGAGTTCATCGATCGGAACAATCCACGGTGGAACGACCCGGACAGTCTTGCTGTGCGCCAGCAGGCCACTGGCTACATGGAGGAACATCGCCCCCAGGTCTGGGGTGGTATGATGCGACTGCTGTCGCAGTTCAATACGAATTTCGATAATGATAATATCGACTACATCGAAGTCATGATGCGCATTGATGCGGCCGAACCAGGCTCGCGCATGTTCATCGACCTGGGACAGATATCGGAAGATGTGATTCCGGATCAGCGGCTCAGCACAGAGGATCGTTCGCCGCCGAATAATCTGATCGATGAAGGTGAAGACATTGGTCTCGATACGTTATCAAACGAGCGAGAGCGCGTTGTCTACCCGGATCCGCTCAACCGCGAAGCAGACCCTGCCCGTGATGACTACTTCTTTGACTTCGGGGCGGATCGTGCCAGTCAAAGTGAGAATGACTTCATCAAGTACAACAACTTTGAGGGCAATGCCTCGCAATCGGAAAACGGCCAGTTTCCCAATACTGAGATCCTGAATCGCAATAATGGCCAGACGATCATGCTTGATAACTCGTACTTCCGGTACGAGATCAGACTTGATGCAAATCCGGCAACAAATCCACAGATCGTTGGCGGTAATCCCGAAAAAGGTTGGTTCCTGTATCGTATCCCGGTGCGCCGCCCCGACACCGTCGTCGGCAATCCACTCTTCACGAATATTCAGTATGTGCGCATCCATTTTCAAGGGGGCGTCGTTCGACTGAATGTGGCAGACTGGGGGCTTGTTGGAACGTTCTGGCTGAGGAGTCACAACTTCCAGCCCGGTGTAACACCGTCGGACAGCGTACTGCAGGTTGCCTACGTGAGTCGCGAAGAAAACTCGAGTGCCCCTGACTTTTACACCATGCCACCGTGTGTGACGCCGCCTCGACAGCTTTCCAACCCCGATCCTAATCAAGACATCTTCTTCAACGAGCAGTCGCTTGTTGTCAAAGTAAATAACCTGCGCTATGGTGAAGAGCGGATGTCGGTACGGTTGTTCCGACAGCAGGACATGTTCTTCTACCGTGAGATGGCCTTCTTCATTCATGGCGACGCGACAATGCCCGACCGCGTCACGACCGGCGCTACGCCGCCCGCTATGGCCTTCGTTCGCTTCGGTGTTGACTCGGCCAACTACTACGAATATCGCAGGCCCTTGCTTCGGGGGTGGCAGGATCTTCGGATCATGCTTAACGACATTACGGCAACGAAACAGCTTCGAGATCAAACGAGGATCAATGATCGGCAGGTGTTTCCCGTGCCCAATGACCCGGATGCGCAGTTTGCGATCAAGGGTAGTCCGATCCTTACAAGGGTGCAGTTCGTTGCCTTTGGTGTATCCAATCCGGCGGAGCGCTTTCCCAATGAGCTATCGACGACCATGTGGGTCAATGAGCTACGTCTCGTAGATGCCGTAGATGACGTCGATTGGGCGGCAGTGGGCCAGGCGACCCTGAAACTTGCAGACCTAGCAGAAGTAACGTCCTCCGTCCGGCAGGCCGAACCGAATTTCCATCGACTGGAGGAACGCTTCGGTGACAGAAAGAGTCGAGGGGACTGGAATGTTCAGGTCACGGCGGGAATGGAGAAGCTTCTGCCAAAAGAGATGCGCGAGACGAAGATCCCTCTGATGTACTCTCATGCCGAAACGGTCGAAGACCCATTGTTCCAAGCGCAGAATGACGTAGAGCTGGAGAGAGCTGCACGTGCCGCGCAGGCTGACACCCTGCGGAAGGGGGCGTCACCGGAGATTGCGCAGGCCGTGTACGACGATGTACGCATACGCTCGCAGACCGTACGTGTACAGGACCAGTTCGCGCTGACGGGGTTGCGGCTCGGTATTCCTACCAAGCTCTGGTATATCAACGACATCTTCAACAAGCTAACGTTCAACTACTCCTATGCACAGGAGTTTGAGCGCAGCCAGGTCGTGCAGCAGAAGTTCCGATGGCAGTGGAACTTCAGGGTCGATTATGCACTGACGCTTCCTTCGAAGTTCTCTGTAAAGCCAACGACGTTCTTAGACGGAGTGCCCGGTCTTAAGGCCTACAAGGACCTCCGTGTGAATTTCATGCCGTCCAACCTCGCATTGTCCTTGAACATGCGTCGCGGTCGGATCACGGAACAATCACGGTTCCTGGACTTCCCCAGTCCGATCATCCGGGAATTCGTCTCGGAGCAGATGGGATCCTTCACGTGGAAGCTTACGGAAGGTGGATTCCTGAGTCCGGTCCTTGACTACAAGGTCATGTCGGCAAACACCCTCGTTCCGCTTGAGTTCGACATCGATGGCAGGCAGCGCGATGGTCAGACCATCGTTGATCAGATGTTTGGTGGCGATGGACGTCTGCTGAACTTTGGCCAAACCAATAATCTTACGCAAACCGTAACGGTCACAATGCGGCCTCGTCTTCCGGAGATTCTCGGACTGACCCGACTCCTGGAGACCACATCGTCGTATAACGTTACGTACACATGGTTCGATCCTCTTCAGCCGGATGCAACACAGCGTGACATCGTCAAAAATGCCCGCTACAACAGTCAATTCCGACTGAGTCCGGTCCTTCGTTGGCGCCAGGTTGGTAACGAGATCTTTGGTCAGCCGAAGAAAGGAGAAAAGACATTCCTTGAAGCGGTTGGCGCGACAGTCCAGGAAATATTCTTTGGGTTTGAAAATCTGACAACGGTTCTCAGTCAAACAAACCAAGCAACAAATCCCGGTGTTCAGGGTGGTACTGGTGTTACAAATCTCTGGGGCAGGACCATGGCCTTCCGGGGCGGCGATCCTATCTGGGGCCCTTCGACGGCCTACCAGTTAGGACTGGTCAGGAATCCTCACGGCAGTATCGGTGTCGAGGGAAGTCCACGTTTCCCATTCTTCCGGTTCACCGGTGATGTAGGTGTACGCCCGCCAAACGGCGTCATGCAGGATGACTACAACCAGAAGACCACCATTCAGGTGCAGACAAGCCGTCCTCTGTGGCCCGGGGCAACGTTGGATCTGTCCATGAAGAGTGATTTTGGCTTCACACGGAATCAGCGTGTCGTTACTGATGCTGCAGGCATACCCACGTTTACCAATATCACACAGCGTCAGACACTCGAGCGTTCGTTCATAAGTCTGCCGGACTTTCTCACGTTTGGCCTTGCAGGCGACAACGTCGCGAATGTCATTGAGCTGTACAATCAGCGGCGTGGTCCCATCGAGGCGAT
>JAULYI010000151.1:0-5730 GCA_032117915.1 Kapaibacterium sp. (SeqCode)
CGCGACCGTTCCGCGTGGGACCGCCACCGGCGGGTAGCCTTCGAATCACTGCGCCGAACGGCGGAGAGACGCTGGTGAGTGGCAGCGATGTCGAGGTCAAGTGGACGGCTAACGGTGTGAAGAATGCACGCCTCGAATACTCGACGAACGACGGAAGCACGTGGTCAAACGTGCGCTTCAATGTTGATGCAGCCAAGCAGACAGAAACGTGGCGCATTCCATATACGCCTACGACCGTTGCACGCATGCGCATCGTGTCACTCGAGAATGCTCAGGTCTCTGATGTGTCTGATGCCGTCTTCCGCATCCAGGCAGATACCGATGCCGCTGTGGTCGACATCGTCGCCCCCGAGGTCAACGGTATGGTGCCGTCGCCGGTACGGCCGCGGGTGGTCTTGCTGAACAACGGTGTGCGCGACATCCGAGATGCCAAGGTTCGCTGTCGCATCACGTGGGTACGCCAGGTAGATCCCACCTTCGATCAGACGATCACGGTGCCGCTGCTGAAGGCAGGTGCCGTCGATACGATTACGTTCCCCAGAGATCAGGTCTTCGCCTCGGGTATGCACACCATCGAGGCTTCGGTGCAGGCAGAGAACGATCGGAATCCTGCGAACGATCGAATTGGCCGGTCGTTCACAAGCGTCGGCATCTCGCCGCCATCCGATGTGTCGGTCGAAGAGGGCGAACGCAACGTGGTGGTGCGATGGAGGTTACGCGAGAACAACGATACGGACCGTGTGCAGATTGAGATGAAGCGGGCCAGTGACACAACGTGGACACTGATTCGTACCGTCGCACCGTCCGTCAACACGTACGTCCTTGAGGCACCGAACGATGATTCTATCAACGTGCGACTCTTCGTTCGTCGAGGTACGAAGGTGTCTCCACAGTCGCAGACATTCTCCGCCATGCCGCGTCGCTGGCCTCATGGTGAGCCACTAGGAAAGCCCATGCTGTTGGGTCCCGTCGGCGGACAGACAGGTGTGCCTGCTATCGTGGATCTTACGTGGGCCGATGTTCAAGGTGTCGATCAGTACGAGGTGCAGGTTGCACGTGATCGTGCATTCGATAGTCTGCTGCAGGTATCGGTGACGCGTAACGATGGTACACTGTCCATACGCGGTGACTTCGGTGCCACAATGTGGTGGCGAGTGCGAGCCATGAATCCAACGCACCTTGGTGCGTGGTCTGAACCGGCATCGTTTGTTGTTACGAAAAACTGTGCCGGCGACGCATTGCAGTTCAATGGTGAAACGACGGCAACCCAAGATGCCATCACGTGGAACGGCGGTCCCGTGACGGTAGAATTCTGGAACTACGTCCGCTCGGCGGACGTACGCCCAAGCAAGGCATTCCAGATTGGAGAGGCCGATCCCGGCGAGAACCGCTTCCTCGTCCATGGTCCATGGGACAATCGCCGCATCTACTGGGACTACGGGAACATCGGCGCTGATGGCCGCCTTGACGTTGACTACTCGGCCTACCTCGACAAATGGACGCACGTGGCCCTGGTTAGCAACGGCACTGATTTCAAGGCCATCTATCTCGATGGAACCCTGATCGCATCCGGTACGAAGGCCAGTGCTCCGACGGATCTGAAGAAACTGGCCATTGGCGGTGCACCGGGCCGCGGCTCACACATTGGCATGATCGACGAAGTACGACTGTGGAAGAAGGTGCGTACGCAAGACCAGATCCAAGCGTCAATGGGTCGTCGCATGCCGATTGCGACCGATATGCGAGACCTTGTAGGATACTGGCGCTTTGATGATCCGTCCAAGGGAACCGTTGCCCGTGATCTATCCGGCAGTAGTCGGCCGCTCACGCTTGCGAATGCAGCGATGTGGGTGCCGTCCGGTGCAGCCGTGAATTGCGACGATGCGCAGCAGCTGACGGCATTCAGTGTCGAGTCCGTCGTGCCGGACACAGCACCGCGGTCGAGCACGATCGTGCTGGATTTGCCGCGCATCCCGAAAGCACAGTGGATGGACGTATCCGTGGTGTCGGCAGACGGTGCCACAGAGGTGTTCAACGCTGCAAACGTTCCCGGACCTACGGTACTCATCCGCGCGCTCCAACCGGCAACCTCGTATCGTGTGCGTGTGCGGGCACGCTCTGCCGTTGCCTCCAGTGCATGGGCCGAAGCCGTCATGGTCACACCGCCAGCCTGCGACAGCACGGTTGCACGGTTTGACGGACCTCCGACGATCTTCACGGCCGATACGTTCAGGTTTGACGGACGTGCCGTAACGATCGAGTTTTGGAACAAGGTTACGACTGCCGAGAAGGTTAACGGCTCATCATTCTCCATCGGCCAGATCGAGAACTCCAATTACCGAGGACAGGCACATAGTCCATGGGGCGATGAAAATCTCTACTGGGACTGGGGAGCCTATGGCGAGAACGGTCGTCTCCGCACCGAGTATAAGGCCAACCTCGACAAATGGACGCACGTCGCCTTGGTCTCCGACGGGTACGATGATATGCGCATCTACTTCAACGGCGACCTTGCAGCACGATCAAGTTTTGCCAGCCGTATGGACACGGCCTCGCGTCTGACGATCGGTGGCAATACCCTGGGCAACACCATGCATCGCGGTGAGATCGCTGATTTCCGCGTGTGGAACAGGCCACTCACAGCCGAGCGGATCCGGGCATCAATGTTTGAGCGCATTGCCGAACCGCGCAGCGGACTTGTGGCAACGTTCCCGCTTGACGAGGGCGATGGCACGACGGCCGTTGACGGTACGCGCGGTACGGTCGCGACGTCGGCACAGCCGGCCACATGGAAGAATGCAACCAGGCCGGTCTATCACGTGTGGCCGTCGATCCGCCCGTCGCGGACGGCGCATCGTTCGGACACCTCGGCGTATAGCGTTCGAACGCGACCCGGGATGACGCTGCTGTGGACCGTCAACGGTGGCACGATCGTTACCGGACAGGGCACATCGCAGGTCGTTGTCCGTTGGGACTCCACGGCAAGCGAAGGACGCGTGCGTGTCGCTCGTTCGTTCGCAGGCGGATGCGTTGACAGTGCACTGTTGGACCTTGATGTGCAGCCCTTCGTCTCTGTCCAAGAGGAGCAATTCACCGACCTGGTTGTTCGTCCGAATCCGGCTGCAGACCGCATTACCATTGATGCACCATGGTCGATCGTACGCGTGAGCTTGACGGCCACGTCCGGCATTACCATGCTGGATATGCCCCTTGGTGATGCCGTGCAAAGCACGACGATCGGTGTCGAGAACCTGCCTGCCGGAGCGTACACGATCCATGTGACGACGGCCGCGGGGACTGTGCATCGTCCTCTCATCATCCAGCGCTGATCACGGGCGTTGTCATTGCTTCTATAGACCGCAGATGTTCACAGTCCCTGATCTGACTACTGTCAGTTCCCATGATCGTTACCGCCTGCTTGCTGATGAAGTAGGGAGGTTGATCGAGGGAGAGCGAAACGCCGTTGCCAACCTGGCAAATACGGCGTCGATGCTCTTTCATGCGCTCGATGGTTGCAATTGGATCGGATTCTATCTCTTTGATGGTCATGAGCTTGTGCTCGGACCGTTCCACGGCAAGCCGGCGTGCATCCGTATCGCCTTGCGGCGCGGCGTCTGCGGTACGGCTGCTGCAGAGCAGCGGACGATCGTCGTGCCGGATGTTCACACGTTTCCGGGTCACATCGCATGTGATGCCGCTTCACGGTCCGAACTCGTGGTGCCACTGCTTGACGGAAGCCGTCTGCTGGGTGTCCTCGATCTGGATAGTCCGCATATAGCTCGGTTTGACGACGTCGATGCGAGGGGATGTCAGGCGATCGCTCGCATGCTGGTCGCAGGGTGTGACTGGCCCGCGCTGTAGGGTAGACGACACTAGGATCTGATGTCACAATAATCGCTGCAGCATACACGACGGGTATGGGTCACGTCGTTTGTATCCTCGCCATGCTGCTCGCACTATCGGATACCGCCGCACAGCTGCGCATCAACGAAGTGCACCCAACGCCCCCTTCCGGCGAGCCTGAATGGGTGGAATTGATGAACACTGGCAAGACGCATCTGTACATCGGGTCGTGGTATCTGTGTGACACCCGCAGCTGTGTGACGCTACCTGCAATCACGGTCGAGCCGGGAGGATACGTGGTGCTAACGCGGGATGCTGAGGCATTACGTGAGGTGCGGATCGTAGAGGCGATGATCATTGATTGTGCGCTGCCGTCACTCAACAACACGTCGGACATCGTTGTCCTGCGAGACGCCGACAGTATGACGGTCGATTCCATTGCGTACCGTACCGAAGTACGAGGGCGATCGATCGAACGTGGTGATGATGGTTGGGGGCCGACCTATGCACGGGATAGTGCAACATGCGGCTACCTGAATTCGCGAGTCCGTCTCAGGCATGACCTGCGTCTCAGTGGTGTGATGCCCGGCGGTCCCGTGCCTCACCTCACGGTACACGTGCTGCAGGCGGGTAACACCACGTCCCGAGAGCGCACGATCACGTTTGTAGCCGACTCGGTTAACCTGCAGACAACGGTGCCACCACTTGCCCCGGAGGCTTCGTGGCAGTGGACGGTCCCGCTTGACGCTCTCCCGGCTCGTGGTGTCTTGCGTTGTACGGTTGCTCTTTCGCGCGGAGATGATCGCGCAGTCAATGACACCGCAGATGCCGTCATCTATGTGCCACCGCCAACATCGCTTGTGAGTATCACGGAAGTGATGCTTGCGCCACTGTCAGGGCAGTGCGATTACGTCGAGGTCTACAACGGTACGCAAGACACGATCGATCTTGATGGATGGATGCTCGTAGATCTATCACTGGATACCGTGCGTGCAAGTGGACACGCCCTGGTGTCACCCATGGACTATGGCGTCATCGCCACCGACACCACAGTCCGTCGGATGATGTATGACGATCATCGAAGCACGGTGGCTCTCGTGCGACGCTCCTTCAACATCGATGCAGGGGGCGAGGATGTTGCGCTGCTGAACCCTTCCGGGTTTGCCGTTGATGTGGCACGATGCGATCCGGCGATGCATATCGACGTACTGGCGGACCGGCGCGGTGTGGCGCTGGAGAAGTTGGACCCGTCACTCCTAGGTATCGACCCGTCATCGTGGACGTCAAGTGGCGACTTGGAGGGTGGTACACCGGGACGAGGCAATAGCGTTGGGATCACACTGCCCGTGCGTACACGCGGCCACCTAGATGTGGGGGCGACGCAGCCGTATGTCATTCGGTACCGGCAGCCGTTCCGTCATGCTACGGCCTTCATGCATGTGCTGTCCGTCGACGGAGCTGTCATCAGAACGTTACTCGACAACGTCGTGATCGGCGCCGAAGGAGCGATCTCGTGGGATGGGCGCGATGATGCACAGAGCGTCGTGCCTCGGGGACCATACATCGTATCGTTCACCGCATTGGATGCCACCAGCGAGCGTGTTGTGGATGCCGTGGCAACGGTCGTAGCCAGTGGACGAGTACGGTAAGAGCGACGATCAGTTGCGTGGCTGGCCGCCCATGCCGGGACCGCCCATGCCGGATCCGCCTGCACCCGAGCCGAAGTTGCGTAGCGAGTACGAGAACGTGAGCATCACGACGCGGCGCAGAATATTCTGCTGCGTGTCTTCGAAGTAGGCGTCCGTGATATTCCGGTTGATCATGTTGTTTTGATTGAGCGCATCATTCACGGAGAGTCGAACCTCGGCTCGGTCATTTTCGAGGAAC
>JAULYI010000152.1:0-5972 GCA_032117915.1 Kapaibacterium sp. (SeqCode)
CGAAGGCGGCGGCAGGAATTCAAACTGTCGCGTCGCACTCCACGGACCCCATCCCGAGGCGTTCCGTGCACGAACACGCCACGCATACGTGACGCAGCAGCGCGGATCGGTCAGCGCCATCACCGTATCCGTGAGTGAGGAATCCGACGTGATCAGGGATCCACCACGATAGAGCTCAAGGTGATAGACCTGCACTCCGGGCCCTGCCTGCATCCAAGTCATGCTGATCGCCGAGTCAATAAGGACGGACTGATTGGCCGGCAATAGGAGCTGCACCGTATCCGGATACGGCAGACTGGTAAACGACCACGTGTCACTCCATTCACCTGCACCGGATACGTTTCGCGCCTGCACACGCCACATGTACGTCGTGGCCGGCATCAGCCAAACGAAGAGGGTTGTATCGGTAACGATGGAATCGGCAACGACAGACCCCGACTTCAGCGTTAGCGTCACACGATAGTCCAGCACGTCGGGTGATGCCTTGCCCCATTGCAACGTGGTTGTGTTCGCGGTCAGTGTCCGATTTGGTGCGGGTGCTATCAACTGCGGTCGCGTTGGGAACGGAACAGACCGGAACGTGCGCTGCGTACTCCACGATCCCCAGCCCGATGCATTTCGTGCTCGTACTCTCCATGTGTACGTGGTGGCCGGTATCAGCGTAGCCATGGTCTGCGTTGTATCGGTGATCGCCGTATCAGACGTAACGATCCGCCCATCCTGTCTCACCTCGACATGGTAGGATGTCACCTCGGGTTCCGTTCGCGCCCACCGCAACTGGACACTGTTCTGTCGCAGGTATTGGTCATGAAAGGGGGCGATGAGCTGGACCTGATCGGGCACCGGCAGCGGCGGTGTACCAAAGAGAGCGTGATAAACCGATGCATAGGGATACCGTTTGCCGTTGGCGCCGACGGAATCCCAGTTGATGGACCACGTCATCATGCCACCCAGGTCGGGATATCCGGTTGCCTTGTTTAGTACATAGGTGCCCGGACGCGGTCCCTTGCCAAGCAAGTACGTTACCGCCGAGTCGATCGTAGCAGAGTCGACGTATCCTCCACCGGCCGCATTGACTGTAGCCGGCAAGCCGACAGCCACCTTCGACGCCGGGAATCCGCCCATGGTACCACCACCACGTGTGGCGAATCCCTTGATGACGGCTTCTGTCATCGCCACGATAAAGTCTGCCGTTCCTTGAGCATAGATCTTGTTGTCGATACCGTACATCGTACCGCTGTTGTACAGCTGCACGTGGATCAGATCGAGCGAATCGCGGAAGGCATCAAGGATGGGGAGATATCCGCCCCAGATGTTGCCGAAGCCCGACATGCCTCCCTGGACGTAGGCCGTTTCCGGAGCGAACGTGAGCAGCATCTTCCGGCCAAACGTGGCACGATACTCGGCCATAATGGTCTTGATAGCCGCGATCAGGTTGTTCTGCGCCGGGTTCTGCGGAGCAGCGATCGTTCCGCCCTCGATCAGAATAGACCTGCCGTGTTCGATGTCGATGTCCAATCCATCGAATCCGTAGGTCTCCAAAATGTCTACCAGTGATGTCGTAAAGGCATCCTGGTTGGCAGCCGTCGTAAGATCAACATAGGCGGTAGCTCCACCAATGCTCAGAAGCACCTTCTTGCCCTTATCCTGCTGACGCTTGATACGATCCTTCAGCTGCTGCACCGTTCCGCGGTCGGGCGTGAACGTCATCGTCATATCCGTATTCGACGTTGGAATGGCAAACGCCACGGGAATGACGTTGTATCGACTGTCAACAGAATCTATGTCGATGTACTTGGCATTCACATCGTTCCAATTATGCCAATAGCCTACCAAGGCCGGTGATGGGAGCTGGGCGATAGCGGCAACGGCAAAGAATGCCGACGCCATCAAGGAAGCGAGCTTTATCATGTCGTAAAACTACGGAGTACCCACATTGGCGCGGATGTCGACAACCATTTATGGTCTGGTTTGTTCGTACAGGTCCGTCCATGCTTGTACGGTCATTGCCGCTGCAAGCTCGGCGATCAGGTCATAGGGTATAGCCGCCAAGTTTTTCAGGCGGATGCAGCTCTTACCCATATCCAGCTTCGTGGGTACGACTTCCGCATATGCCTTCGTGAACCACTCCATCAACTCGGGCGATGCATACAGTCCCATGTGATACAGTCCGATACCATACTTCTGCGACGCAATACTGATGAATGGAAGGGGCTGTGTAGGATCGACGTGGTATCCTGCAGGATAGACGCTGTGCGGCACCACGTAGCTGATCATGCCGTACTGCATGGTCTCTACAAATCCCGACGGTAACGCACCGAGGATCGTCGAACGCAGACGCTCAACGACGGCTTGGCGGTCATCCTCGAGTGAGGTGATATATGCTTGTACCTGTGCCATAGAATCTTGAGGGGGTCGTAGATCCCTACAAAGGTACGGTCAAGCCGACCATCGGACTGTGTAATGAGCGGCTCCACTGCATCCGATTAGAACCGGCACTCGCAGTGAAGGCGTGGCAGCTGTATAGCACAGCCGCAGACCGCGGATCCAGCCGAAGGGATGCCAGGGGAGGTCCCATTGTTCGGCTGATTCCGCGGCTGCGACATGCTGCGGCAACTGCCGCAGGTGCTTGGGAACGGGAATTGGGAGGGAACGTGTCATGATCGGTGCCGCTGCGGTGATCATCCATTGCGGGTGGTGCCCCCCCTCGGGAAGGGTGCCCCAAGACCATGTGCAGAGTCGGGCACGCACAATGGACGATCGCCGGCTGCGAGCATCATCTGGATCCACCCGGCAGATAGAAGTGCTCTGCACGAATGGGCTCTTGCTTCGTCATTTACCTGAGGCAATCTACGCAGTCAAAGAGCGACCGCAAATCTATGAAACAGGTTTTTAGGACATGAATATTTGAAGTGGCACAGCAGGGGAAGCAACCGGTGAAAGCGGGCGTGCACCACCGTCATCGACCATAGATGTGTGCAAGGATATTCTCGTATCGAACGAACTCGTGTAAGGACCGCGTCGGATGTTCCGTGAATACGTTCATCAACCGTTTTACATTGTTTCGCTGTTGTCGCGTGGTCGATGCACGGTCTTCATGAAACTCGTATAAACCCACAAGTCGAATAAACGCAGCGGTCCGTGCACAAGCCTTTACTTCGTCGTGATTCTTCAGCAACTGCTGGAGTTTTTCAGCGATCATGTCTGCCGTATACGTACCCACACTGCCACGAAGTCGACAGTGGATCAGCATCGCGCAAAGAGCACCGATGCGAAACCGCAGGTGCTGTGATGCTCGTACGGCACTGACATTTTTTACGGTAGCCGCACGAATAACCCGACGATCGAATGGCGTACTGATATCGCGGAGCATTCCTGTGGCCAGCTCTCGCTGCACCAGGATCGTTGGTCGGACGTACCACTCAACATGTTTCAGCGACTGTGGATTGATCTGATCAAGAGCCTCTACGGCCTCGGCATACCGTCCAACAGCCAGAAGGGATCGTCCCAGCCAGGTCAGGTGCTGAGTAAGGATATTGTTGTTCGCAGCATTCGATTTAGAACGCTCCTGCTCGATCAGCTGTCGTAGGACAGGTATCGAGCCTTTGTCATCCCGAAGCTTCTGATACGCCTGCAGATACATGTGCATCTGCGCCGAGCGATACTGTTCTACGTTGGGCCCCAGCCGCTGCACCGCTTTTCGATAGATCTCAACCCACTGCAGGACCTTCCGCGGCTCACTCAGCGGTACGTACACCATGTACGCACAGAGCGCTGCGATCATCTGCGCCTGTGGAGCAATCGTCTTCAGACCATGGAGGCGGGTATCTTCCAGGATACTGTGGACTTCCCGGTATCGCGACGATTGATCCTTGTATCTCCGCGAACCGAGGGCCAGTAGCTCGACGTACATGGCCATCCAGTACCATGTTTCCGTGAGTGTATCCATGGTTTTCTGTGTGGCCGCAATGGCTTTCAGCGCCTTGTCGTGTCGCCCCATGCGTATCTCGAGAAACATCAGGGTTAGTCCCGATGATACTGCCAGGGGCATCATATAGGGGTCACGCACTGCTGACATTACAGTCGATAATCGCTCGTGTGCAAGGTAGAACTTGTTACCGTAGTAGGCGGTGATGCCTGTGGTGTACAAATGCAGAATCGACGTCCACATCGATTGCATCGTACCCTCGGCAGTCTTCGGCGTCAGCTCAAACATGAGCGCTTCCAACGCTCGTTGCGACCGGGTGACGAGCTTGTGAAATGTTGCCGGGGGGACGTCGCGACCGTAGATCGCCATGGACATGTCCCGCTCCGGTAGCACACCGCGTTTCACCTGCAAGGCCGCGATAATGCACTTGCCTACAAGGTCGGAGTACGTTGTCGTGATCGCTTCGTCGGACAAAAGTTCCGGCTTCTGAAGCAGTATCTGCTCCAGTGCTTCAAACAGACCACGTCGCATCGCTGCTCCCGCAGATGTGGTGATTCCCTATGTCATGGTGCATCGCCGCACTGCCCCATGCTTAGAGCAAAATTACTGTCCCAAAAGTATGATTCATAGGCCGTGAAGTGGTCCTCTGTTGGCCATAGCTTGTGACAAGTCGCTACACGTTTTCATAGCCGTTTTACGGCATACTTCACAGGTAACAAGTATGGAACTCCTCCTCTCCATCCTCGTCTGGCTTGGACTGATCTCCAATGGCAATACGTACACCGTCTCGCAGATCCAAGAGATCGAGGCGCGCAACCAGGCTGCGATCTCGGCTCGCATGGCGGAGCTGCAGCAAGGCCATCACGATGCTCTCAGCAGCGAATCGGATGTGGCTGTACTTGGCATGTAACGCCCGGGGCGTTCCGTGCTTGTCTATCGGGATCTACGGATCGGCAACATCCGACGGCGGAGCCGTGGCCTGTTACTTGTCGTTGGCCAGAGCTTGAATCTCTTGCACTTTCAGCACGCGGTTGTACCAAGCAACGTCGTCAAGTTGGCCAGAGTAAGGGGCGGGGCGCAGACCTGGCGCGGCAACGGACTCCATAAGTCCAAATCGCAATGGCGCATCGGTGGTCGTATTCAAGGGCGTTCCGGACCACGTACCGGTTAATGCAAGCTGACCGTTGAAATACACTCGGGCACCAATATTCGAGCAGGAGATAGCGCAATGCACCCACTCATCCATTGCGGGCACAGTAGCATCAATGCGAAGGTAATTGGAGAAGGCGGCCGTAGAGTACAATACAACTAGATTACCGTTCTCGAAAATGACAGCGATTCCCTCGCCGGATGGATGAACATACTTCGAGATCACCGACTCGAGTTCGGCGGGACTAGAGGATCGTCGCATCCACCACGAAACTGTCAGCGGTAACTCCTGCAGGTCACGTTTTACGACTGCTGACATGTACGATTCATCGGTGCCGCGGAAGAGTGACGCACTTCCGGCCATGCCCTTCCGGTCCATCACGGCATCAACGCCCTGCATCGTCACGGAGTCGACAAATCCGCCGCCGCTGATATCATCGCCCCTTCCATCCAAGGGGAAGTATGCTACCAAGCCATCGGTGACAGGGGGCAGAGAGGCAATACGGATGCTGAAGTCGACCACGGATGTGGAACCGGCTGTGACGGTCGTTGAGAGCACCGAGGTACCCACGGCCTTTTTAGATACCCGCACTTGGTACATGCCGGGTACCAGACCCGTAAACGTGTAAACCCCATTAGCGGCGGTAACTGTGGATGTTGATGTACCGACAAGCTCGACCAAAACGCTGTCGATCGGCGAGTTGTCGTTCGCCGAACGTACGGTACCAATGATGTCACCCTTCGTTGGATCTGGCCTCTTAAGGACAATCACGCTCTGCGTGGTCTTACCGCCCGTTACTGCAACCTGGGATGTTCCGGATCCCTGACCACCTTTTTCTGCCTTGACCAGATAGGTGCCGGCTGGCACATCGACCATGGTGAACGTGCCCTGCGC